>CAZSNA010000001.1:0-124782 GCA_964607825.1 uncultured Fibrobacteraceae bacterium
GGCGTCCTCGCGGCCCTGCCCGCGGAACTGGCGGAAGCGGGCGCGCCAGAAGCGGGGCGCGGCGGGGTTGTGGCGCAGCAGGCCGTCGAGCAGGTCTCCGGCCTCGTCGTGGCGCTGCAGGTCGAGCAGGTCCTCGATCAGCGCCAGGGTGACCGAGATGCGCTTGCGGGGCGAGAGGCTCGGCCGGGCCATCAGCCCGCGGTGCAGGGCGACGGCGCGGCCGGGATCGCCGGTGACGCGCAGCAGGTTGCCGAGCTGGAGGTAGGGATCCACCGCGTCGGGCTCGCGGTCGACGGCCTCGCGCAGGGCCGTCAGGGCCCCGGCGGTGTCGCCGGCCAGCCAGAGCTCGAGCCCGTGGGTGTAGGCGTCCTCGTCGACGCCGCGTCCGAAGCGGTGCCGCAGCAGCAGCCACAGGGCGGCGGCGACCAGCAGCACGGCCAGGGCGATGAACCACACCGAGGAGAGGGCCGGCATCACGGGGTCTCCTCGCTGCCGGCCGTATCGCCGGCGGACATCTCGCGCAGGGGCAGGGCGCGCAGCTCGGCGATCTCGGCGTCGCGGTCCTTCAGGTCACGTCCCTGGATGCGGAGACGGTTGCGCAGCTTCACCTCGCGCACGCCGCCCACCACCAGGCTGACCAGGATGCCGCAGAGGAAGCCGCCCAGCATCACGTAGTAGAGCGGGATGTCCAGGTACTCCCAGTGGAGCAGCTTGAGATCGACGCTTTCGCCGCTGTTCTGGGTGAAGAACAGGGCCATGGCGATCAGGACGAGCAGATACAGGATTCCCTTGATGATCCACACGGTACGCACCTCGCGGATGAAGGCGGTCGAGACGATCGCGGCCGGCTCAGGCCGGGACGGCGCTGAAGGTCGTCGCCTCGCAGCCGGTGATGCGGACGTCGAGCACGTCGCCCGTCGCGGCGTCGCACGACTCCAGCAGCACCTTGCGGTTGTTGAGGGTCCGGGCCTTGACGGCTCCTTCCGGGCGCCGGGCCGCCCCTTCCACGGCCACCGGCCGGTTGCGGCCGATCTCCGCGGCGGCGAGCTCCGCCCAGATCCCGGCCTGCAGGTCGTTCAGTTCGGCCAGACGAGCCTTCTTCTCCTCGAGCGGGACGTCGTCCGCCAGCTTCGCGGCGGGCGTGCCCGGCCGTTCGGAGTACTTGAAGTTGAAGGTCTGATCGTAGCGGACCTGCCGCACCAACTCAAGCGTGCGCTCGAAGTCCTCGCGGGTCTCCCCCGGGAAGCCCACGATGAAGTCGCCGGAGAAGGTCACGTCCGGGATGTGGCGGCGGGCCGCCTCCACCAGGTCGAGGTAGTCGGCCGCCTTGTAGAAGCGCTTCATGCGGCGCAGCACCGAGTCGCTGCCGCTCTGGGCCGGGATGTGCAGCCAGGGACACACGGGCTCCAGCTCGGCGATGGTGCGGATCAGGGCCTCGTCCATGTCGCAGGGATGGCCGGTCAGGAAGCGGATGCGTTCCAGGCCCGCCACCCCGGACACCCGGCGCAGCAGGCCGGCGAAGTCGAGGTCCGGGGCCCGGTAGGCGGTCACGTTCTGGCCCAGCAGGGTCACCTCGCGGCCGCCGGCGGCCACGATGGTCTCGATCTCCGCGACGATGGCTTCCGGCGCCTTCTCGCGCTGCGGGCCGCGGGTCTCCGGCACGATGCAGTAGGTGCAGCGGTAGTCGCAGCCCTTGTGGATGGTCACCAGGTGGGAGTTGTTGGTCGGGTAGGCCTCGGGCGGCGCCACGTAGTGCAGGTCGGCCTGGTGGCCCACGGCCACGGGCGGGCGGCCGGGCGCTCCGTCGAGCAACTCGTCGAGCATGGCGGGCAGGCGTTCGTACTGGTCGACGCCGGCCACCAGGTCGGCGCGGCCGGTGCCCTTGGCCAGGGCCGTGGCGAGGCGCTCGGCCATGCACCCGCAGACGCCCACCACGTCGGCGCGGATCCGGCCCTGGCGGCGCAGGCTGCGCAGCTCGCCGATGCGGCTGTGGATCTTGTGCTCGGCCAGCTCGCGCACGGAGCAGGTGTTCAGCAGGATCACGTCGGCCTCGGGCAGGGTCTCCGCGCGCGCATAGCCCTCGCGCAGCAGGATGCCGCCGATGGCCGCGGAATCGTAGGTGTTCATCTGGCAGCCGTAGGTCTCGATGAAGACCCGGGGCGCGGGGCGGTCCGGACTCATGTCTCCTCCGTGTCGGACGTCAGGGACGCGACTTCGTCGGCGTAGAGGGTGTCGTCGTCGAATCCGGCGGGCTTCACGCGGACCAGCGCGCCGGTCTCCCAGGTCTCGGGCACGAGCACCGTGGCGTAGTTGCCCGTGGTGGCGCGCCGGCGTCCGGGTGCGGGCCGGTCGGTCTCCACCACGGCCTCGTGCCAGGCGCCGACCAGCCCCGACTCGAAGTCGCGGCGCTTCCGCCGGCTCAGGTCCCGCAGGATACGAGCGCGCTCGGTGACGGTTTCGGTGTGCACCGGCGCCATCTCGGCGGCCGGCGTGCCCGGGCGCGGAGAATAGCGGAAGACGTGCAGATAGGAAACGGGCGCGTCCTCGAGAAAGCGGCGGGTCTCCTCGAACTCGGCGTCGGTCTCCCCCGGGAAACCGGCGATCACGTCCGCGCCGAGCCCGAAATGCGGCGTCAGGCCGGCGGTGGCCTCGATGGCGGCGGCGGCCTGGGCGACCCGGTAGGGCCGTCGCATGCGCTTGAGTACGCCATCGGATGCACTCTGCAGGGATATATGGAGATAGGGGCGCAGGTTCGCGTGGGACGTGAAGAGCTCGAGCAGCTCGGACCGCACCTCGTCGGGGTGAAGGCTGCTCAGGCGCACGCGCAGATCCGGATAGGCGTCGAGGATCGAGCGCAGCAGGACCGGCAGGCGGGGACGATCGTCAAGGTCGCGCCCCCATCCCCCGAGATGGACGCCGGCCAGCACGATCTCCCGGAAGCCGTTTTCGCGCAGCAGGTCGATCTGGCGGTGAACCTCCGGCAGCGGCCGGGAGCGGCCGGGACCGCGGGCGATCCGGATCAGGCAGTAGGTGCACTTCAGGTCGCAGCCGTCCTGGATCTTCACGTAGGCGCGGGTGCGGCCGTCGAATTCCGTGATGTCGTGGGAGCGGAAGGCGGTGTCTGACGCGAAATCGCCGACGGCCACGTAGCGCTCGTCGCCGGCGAGCAGTCGCGGCAGCCAGTCGGCGATGTCATCGCGCTCGATCAGGCCCACCACCGCGTCCAGTTCGGGGATGGCGGCCAGGGCGTCGCGCTGGGTCTGGGCGTAGCAGCCGGTGACCACGACCCGGGCGCCGGGGCGGCGTCGCTTGATCGCGCGGGCCAGCTGGCGGCACTTCTGGTCCGCCTTGAGGGTGACGGTGCAGCTGTTGAGGATGTAGACGTCGGCCTCGTCCTCCCAGGGCACGACGCGACACTGCAGACCGCCGGGAAGACGAGCCTTCATGACCTCGGTGTCGTACTGGTTGAGACGACAGCCGAGCGTCTGGAAGGCGATGCGCACGTGCTGTCCGTCGGCAGCGGTCATGGGCGCCTTTCGGGAGATCGGGCCGGAGAGACCGCGGGGGTGGAATCGGCTTCCACCCCCGCGGCGTTCGTCGGTGCGACTGCGGAGCGGCTACTCCTTGGACTCGGCCTCGGCGTCGTCCTCGGGGGTCTCGGCTTCGGCGTCGGCCTCGGGGGCCTCGGCTTCGGCAGCCGCCTCGGTCGCTTCGGCTTCGGCGTCGGCCTCGGGAGCCTCGGCCTGGGCTTCGGCTTCGGGAGCCTCGGCCTCGGCGTCGGCCTCGGGGGCCTCGACCTCGGCTTCGGCCTCGGGGGCCTCGGCCTCGACGTCGGCCTCGGGGGCCTCGGCCTCGGCGGGAGCCTCGTCGGCCGGCTCCGCGTCCACGGGCTCGGCGCTCGAAGTCTCGTCGGCGTAGTCGTCCTCGTCGGCCGGACGTTCGCCGGCGGCCTCGGCCTCGCGGTCGGCGGCCACCACGTCCTCCAGACGCGGATGCTCGGCGACGAAGGTGTCCAGCTCCTCGCGGGGCTGCTCCTTGTAGTACTCGGCCACCGACAGGACGATGCGCCGGTTCTCGGCGTCCATCTTGATCACGTGCAGCGGCAGGGCCTCTTCCTCGCGGAAGTAGTACTGCGGCTTGTCGATCTTGGGGATCGCCAGGTGGCCGACGGGCACGAAGCCCTCCAGCTCGTTGGAGATCTCCACGACCATGCCGTGATCGAGCATGCGGATCACCTTGCCCTCGACCTGGCGGCCCACGGGATAGTCCTCGGCCAGGGTCGGCCAGGGGTTCTCCTGCAGCTGCTTGATGCCGAGGCTGATGCGCCGCTTGTCGGTGTCGATGTCCAGGATCTGCACCTGCACGCTGTCACCCTTGCGCACGATCTCCTTGGGATGCCGGACGCGCTTGGTCCAGCTCATGTCGGAGATGTGCACCAGGCCGTCGATGCCCTCCTCCACCTCGACGAAGGCGCCGAAGTCGGTGAGGTTGCGCACGCGGCCCTCGATGATCGTCCCCACGGGGAAGCGATCGTTGAGGGACAGCCAGGGATCCGACTCGGTCTGCTTCAGGCCGAGGGAGATCTTCTCGTTGTCCTTGTCGATCTTCAGGACCATGACCTCGACGACGTCGCCGATGGACAGGATCTTGCTCGGGTGCTTGATGTGCCGGGTCCACGACATCTCGCTGATGTGGATCAGGCCCTCGATGCCCTCCTCCAGCTCCACGAAGGCGCCGTAGTTGGTGATCGAGACGACCTTGCCCTGCACGATCTCCTTCTCGGGGTACTTGGACTCGACATTCTCCCAGGGATAGGCCTGAAGCTGCTTCAGACCGAGGGAGATGCGCTCGCGCTCGCGATCGAAGTCGAGGATCTTGACCTCGATCTCGTCGCTGATGTTCACGACCTCGCTGGGGTGCTTCACGCGGCCCCAGGACAGGTCGGTGATATGGAGCAGGCCGTCGATGCCGCCCAGGTCCACGAAGGCGCCGAAGTCGGTGATGTTCTTCACCACGCCCGTGCGGATCTGGTCCTTGTCGAGCTCGGCCATCAGCGTCTTCTTCTTCTCCTCGCGCTCGCGCTCGAGGACGATGCGACGGCTGACCACGACGTTGCGGCGGCGCTTGTTCTTCTTGATGATCTGGCACTCGATCTCCTGGCCGATCATCTGGTCCAGGTCGGGGACCTGGCGCAGCGCGACCTGGGAACCGGGCAGGAAGGTGTCGACCTCCCACAGCTTGACGACCAGGCCGCCCTTGATGCGGCGATCGACGATGCCCCGGACCACGTCGCCCGTCTCGTGGGCGACCTTGATCTTGTCCCAGACCTTGAGGAAGTCGGCGCGCTCCTTGGAGAGGACCACCAGGCCGTCCTGGTCCTCGAGGTGCTCCAGGAAGACGTCGAACTCGTCGCCCTCCTTGATCTCGGTGGCGCCGAACTCGTCAACGGGGATCACGCCCTCGCTCTTGAAGCCGATGTTCAGCAGCACTTCGTTCTCGCGGACCTCGACGACGGTGCCCTTGAGGATCTGGCCCTCCTGGATCTCGTTCAAAGTCTCTTCGTACTGGTTGAGCAGGGCCAGCATGGCCGCGTCGTCCAGCTCGTCCTCCTCCGAGGCGTAGTCGCGGTTGACGATCGCGCTCTCGTCGAAGGTGGTGGTCAGCTTCGGCGTGGCGGGCACCGACGCGGCGGCGTGGGTGTCCTCGGCCGGGCTGTCCGGGGTGGCTTCGGGTCGGTTCTCGGCGACGGAAGGAGTCTGCTCGGGACGAGCGTCCTCCCCCGTGTTGGGGTTGGGATTCATTGTGATTTCCTCCTAAAAGAATATTTACCCGACCGGGAGGTCGAGCATGCGCGGAATATAGACCAGCGAGCCGGAAATGGCAAGGGGGAGCGGCGGTTTCGTGGCCGGGCGGATCAGCGGTCGACAGGGTCCGTCTGGACGGGTCAACGTCCCTTCTTGCGAGACGACCTGCGCCGGAAGATCCGGGCCTCCTTGCGGCGCACCTTGTCGACGCGGGCCGCGGCGGCCTCGCGCTCCCAGTCCGTGATGGGCGTGTGGGCGGCCGAGCGGTCCAGCATCTCGCGGTAGATCTGCTCGAAGAGGCGGGCGATGGCGCGATTGACGTCCTTCTCGGGCATCCGGCGCAGCAGGTCGGGCAGGGCGTAGAGCCGGACCGGAGGCGCGAACCACACCTCCAGGGGGGAACGGACGGAGCCGCCGGGCTCCGGCTCCATGGTTCCTCGCATCATGATGGGGATCGCCGGCGCGCCGGTGCGCTGCATGAGCATGCCCAGGCCGTTGCGGACCGGGCCCGGCGAGCCGAAGACCTGGCGCGTCCCCTCCGGAAAGAAGAGGATGTGCGAGCCGTCCTCCAGGAAGCTCGCCGCGAGGTCGAAGGCGCGCTTGTCGTAGATCGAGCGCTTGATGGGCACGGAGTCGAGGTAGGTGAAGACGGCCTTGGTCAACGGGGTCTTGAAGAGCTCTTCCTTGGCCACCGAGCGGATGGGGTGCAGTCGGCGCATCGCGGCGCCCAGCAGGGGCGGATCCCAGTTGCTGATGTGGTTGGGCGCCAGGATGCAGCCCTCCCTCCGGTACGCGTGCTCGTGCCCGTGGACGCGCAGTCCGAAGAAGCGGCCTGCGGCGCCCATCAACCCGTAGGCCAGGCGGTACTTGAAGGGCATGGCCCGTTCGTGATCATGCGTCTCGTCCGGCGGGGCGGGGCGCTTCTCGTCGAGCACGCGCAGCACGGCCTCGGTGGTGACCTCCAGCTGCTCCTGCAGGCTCAGACGCGAGTTGTCGACGACCACGGCGTCGGGCGGGATGGTCAGTGGGCTCTCGGCGCGGGAGCTGTCGCGCTCGTCGCGGGCGGCCACTTCGCGCAGGACCTCCTCCCGGGAGATCTCCACGCCGTTCTGGCGGTGCTGGCGCAGGCGTCGCTCGGCGCGGGCTTCGAGGGTGGCGTCCAGGTAGATCTTGGCCGAGGCCAGCGGGAACACCACCGAGCCGATGTCGCGGCCCTCCATGACCACGCCCTCGGAGCGGGCCAGGGCCCTCTGGCGGGCGACCAGGGCGTCGCGCACTTCCGCGTGGGCCGCCACGGCCGAGACCCGGGCCTCCACGTCGGGTGTGCGGATGCGGTCGGTGATGTCGCGGCCGTTCCAGGTGACGCGCGTGGCTCGCTCGCGCGAGACGAGTCGCAGGTCCGCGTCGTCCAGCAGGCGCGCCAGGGCCGGCCCGTCGTCGTAGTCGACGCCCGCGTCGGCGGCGGCCCAGGTCAGGGCGCGGTACATGGCGCCGGTGTCCACGTAGGTCAGGTCCAGCTGGCGGGCCAGGGCGCGGGCGGTGGTGGACTTGCCCGAGCCGGCGGGACCGTCGATGGCGACCACGGTATCGGACGGCACGAGGCGGGACGCGGCTGCGGCGGGGGGCGCCACGATCAGAGATCCCGTCCGAGGGCGCGGGCCACGGCCCGGCACTGGGTGAGGGCGTCGGCGAAGGCCGCCGGCGTCAGGGACTGGGCGGCGTCGCTCAAGGCCCGCTCCGGTTCGACGTGCACCTCGATCAGCAGGCCGTCGGCGCCCACCGCCACCGCGGCGCGGGCCAGGTCGGCCACCAGGGCGGCGTCGCCGGCGGCGTGGCTCGGGTCCACGATCAGGGGCAGGTGGGTGCGCGCGCGCAGGCTGGCGATGGAATTCAGATCCAGGGTGCCGCGCGTGGAGGTCTCGAAGGTGCGGATCCCCCGCTCGCAGAGCACCACTCCTCCGGCGCCGGCGTCGAGCAGGTACTCGGCGGCCGAGAGCCACTCGTCGACGGTGGTCATCATGCCCCGCTTGAGCAGGACCGGCCGGCCGGCGGCGCCGGCCTCGCGCAGCAAGGGGAAGTTCTGCACGCTGCGGCTGCCGATCTGCAGCATGTCGGCGTGGCGTGACACCAGCTCCACGTCCCGCGGGTCGAGCACTTCGGTGACCACGGGCAGCCCCGTGGCCTCGCGGGCCTCGGCCAGCAGGAGCAGGCCCTCCTCTCCCAGGCCCTGGAAGTCGTAGGGCGAGGTGCGGGGCTTGAAGGCGCCGCCGCGCAGCAGGGTCGCGCCCGCCTCGGCCACGGCCCGGGCCGTGCTCAGCAGGCTGCCGCCGGGCTCCACCGAGCAGGGACCGGCGGCCACCGGGATGCGCGCCTCGCCGAAGACGGCCGATCCCACGGCCACACGGGACACGGGCTGGCCGTCGTGCCGGCGGGTATGCCGGAAACGGTCCCCGTCGGTCGGGTCGGGTTGACGCAGGGGCAGTCCGCTCAAGCCAGGATCTCCTTCAGGGCCGCCACGCAGCACTCGTTCTCCTCGGGCAGGCCCACGCTGATGCGGATGGCCCCGTCGCCGAGACCGAAGGCGCTCATGGGCCGCACGATGACGCCGCGGGACAGCAGGTCCTTGGTCAGCCGTCCGGCGTCGCCGGGACAGCGCACCAGGATGAAGTTGGTCTGCGAGGGCGTGATCTCCAGGCCGAGAGCGGCCAGCTCGTCGGACAGGGTCTCCAGCCACTCGCGGTTGCGGGCGGCCCTGTCCAGGGTGGCCTGCTTCTCCTTCAGCACGGCCAGCGCGGCGGCCTGGGCCAGCGAGTTCACGTTGAAGGGCTCGCGGGTCTTGTGCAGCTCGCCGATCAGGTCCGGATGGGCCACGGCGTAGCCGACGCGCAGGCCGGCCATGGAGTGGATCTTCGAGAAGGTGCGGTTGACCACCAGGTTGGGGTGCTTCTCGAGCAGGGGGATCGTCTGCGGGTAATCCGGGGCGGTCACGTACTCGTAGTAGGCCTCGTCCACCAGCACGATCACGCGCTCGGGGATGCGCGCCAGGAAATCCTCGAACTCGGCGGCCGTGTTGTAGGTGCCGGTGGGATTGTTGGGATTGCAGACGATGACCAGCTTGGTGGTCTCGTCCACGGCGTCGGCCATGGCCCCGAGGTCGTGGCGGTCGTCGGCGTCCAGGGGGATGCCCCGGCCGCATTCGTAGTGCACGCCGCAGGTCAGCGGGTAGACGATGAAGCTCGGGTGGGCGAAGACCACCGTCTCCCCCGGCGACACCAGCGCGCGGATGAACATGTCGATGATCTCGTTGGAGCCGTTGCCGAACAGGATCGACTCGGGCGCCACGCCCAGGTCCTCCGCCAGGGCGTGGGTCAGCTCGTAGCAGGCGGCGTCGGGATAGCGGTTGAGCTCCAGGGCCGCCTCGCGGACCGCCTCGACCACCGCGGGCAGGGGCCCCTCGGGGTTCTCGTTGCTGGCCAGCTTGACCACGCTGTCCAGGCCCAGCTCGCGCTGGACCTCGCTGATGGGTTTGCCCGGGCTGTAGGGGCGGGTGGCGAGGATGCCGGGGCGGAAGAGGGGCTTGAAGTCCATGAGGCCTCCAGGGTCCAGTTGGGGTGGCGGTCGCTCCGCCGCGCGCTCAGCCGTCCAGGCCGGCGGCGCGACGCAGGGCCGCGGTCTCGTCCGGTGCGAGTTCACGAAACGCGCCCGGCGCCAGATCGCCCAGGCGCAGATCCCCCACCGCCGTCCGATGCAGGGCGGCCACGTGGGCGCCGACGGCTTCGAACATGCGGCGCACCTGCCGATTGCGTCCTTCCCGCAGGTCGAAGTCCCAGCTCAGGCGGTCTTCGGTGCGGCAACGCAATCTTGCCCCCAGGCACGGCCTGCCGTCCAGTCTGATCTCGCCGTCGGTCAGACGCGTTTCGGCCTGCGGCGGCAGGGGGCGGGACAGGGTCACCTCGTAATGCTTCCACACCTCGCTGCGCGGGCGGCAGAGCGCCTGGTGCAGGTCGCCGTCGTCGGTCCAAAGGAGCAACCCGCTGGTATCCACGTCAAGGCGCCCGACCGGGACCGCGCCGGGGGGCAGCTCGGTCGAGGCGGCGTAGAGGTCCAGGCAGGGGGTGCGGCCCTGCGGGCGGAGCGAGGTGACCACGCCGACGGGCTTGTGGAAGGCGAAGACGCGCCAGGTCTCCGGCCAGGCCACGGGGCGGCCGTCCATCTCGACCGTGTCGCGGCGCGGATCGACGCGTCGGCCCAGATCCAGCACGATCTCTCCGCCCACGCGTACACGGCCGTCGCGGATCAGGGCCTCCACCGCGCGGCGAGAGCCCAGGCCGGCGCGGGCCAGGAAGCGGTTGAGGCGGATGGCGGCGTCAGAGGGCGGGGTCATCCGCGGGCTCCGGGTCCGCGGCCGGGGCCGCGTCGGTTTCGGCCTCGGCGGCGACAGCCCGGTCGGGGTCGGAGGGGTCCTCGTCCGAGGCGTCCGCTTCTTCCTCGTCGGACTCTTCCGCGGCGTGATCCACGACCACGATCTCGTCGCCGTGCACGGCCACGGTCTCGAAGTCGTCGTCGCTCACGTCCTCCCCCAGCTGGGCGGCGAACTTCTTGATCTCGTCGCGGTCGCCGATCAGGCCTTCCAGCTCGGGCAGGCCGGGCAGCTGGTGGAGGCCCTTCAGGCCCATGTAGTTGAGGAAGTCGCGCGTGGTGCCGTAGAGCAGGGGGTTGCCGACGGCCTCGGAGCGGCCGGCCACGGTGACCAGGTTGCGTTCGGTCAGGGTCGTCAGCACGCCGCTGACCTGCACGCCGCGGATCTCCTCGATCTCGATGCGCGTCACGGGCTGGCGGTAGGCGATGATGGCCAGCACCTCCAGCGCCGCCTGGGACAGGCGCACGTAGCGGCGGCCGCGGTAGAGCTTCTGGATCAGCGGGGCGTACTCGGGGCGCGAGGCGAGCTGCCAGCCGCCGCCGAACTCCACGATGGAGAAGCTGCGGTCCTGGGCCTCGTAGTCGGCGTTCAGCTCGTCGACGGCGGCGCGCAGGGCCTTGCCGTCGAGGTCCTTGAAGATGGCCTTCAGGCGCGCCTGGGTCAGGGGCGTGTCGGTGGCGAAGAGCAGGGCTTCCAGGTCGGACTTCACGACTCGGCACCTCCCCCGGCCGCGGCGGCCGCGGCCTGTTCGACGTCCAGGCGCACCCAGATGGGGCCGTTGATCTCGGTCTGCAGGATGCGGACCGCGCTGTGGCGGGCCAGCTCCAGGATGGCCATGAAGGTGACCACCACCTCCATGCGGATGGCGTCGTCGCGGAAGAGCTCGTCGAAGCGCACCGTCTCGTCCTCGGCCAGGCGCTCGCGGATCAGACGCACCTTCTGCTCGACGGTGAAGACCTCGCGGTCGACGGTGTGGACGGCCTCCTTGCTGAGGCGGTCGAAGATCTGCGAGACGGCGTTGAGCAGCTCGAACATGTTCAGCCGCAGCTCGGGCGGCGCGGTGTTCTCCTTCAGGAACGGATAGCGCTGGTCGCGCACGTGCAGGCGCGACCGGTCGCGCTCGCGGTCCTGGAGGTGTCGGGCCATCTCCTTGTATCGCTTGTATTCGAGCAGCCGGCGGACGAGTTCGGCGCGCGGATCCTCCTCGTCGAACTCCTCCTCGGCCGGAGCGGCCGGCAGAAGCATCCGCGCCTTGATGCGCATGAGCGTGGCGGCCATCACGATGAAGTCGCCGGCGTTGTCCAGGGAGAGGGCCTGGATGACCTCCAGGTAGCCCAGGTACTGCTCGGTGATCCGGGCGACGGGGATGTCGTAGATGTCGATCTCGTCCTTGTGGATCAGGAAGAGCAGCAGATCCAGGGGGCCCTGGAATTCGGGCACGTCGATGTCATAGGCCTCGCTGGTCTTGAAGTACTCCAGCTCGGGCGGGAGCTCCCAGGAGATGACGCGGCCGTCGTCCGGGGCGGGGGTCGTGGTGCCGTTGTCGGGCGGGGTTGCGGTCAACGCTAGCTCCTTCTCAGCCGATCTGCATGGCCTCGTGCACGCGGGCCATGGTGTCGGCGGCCTTGGTCCGCGCGGCCTCGCAGCCCGCGGCGATGATCTCGTCAACCCGCTTGGGATCGTCGACGTAGCCGGCGCGGCGTTCGCGCAGGGGCGCCAGGGTCTCGATGACGCCTTCGGCCAGGCGCTTCTTGCAGTCCACGCAGCCGCGCTCGGCGGAGCGGCACTCCGCGGCCGTCGCCTCGACCTCGTCCGGCATGAACTTCCGGTAGTAGGTGTAGATGGCGCAGACGTCGGGGTTGCCGGGGTCGCTGCGGCGCAGGCGCTGCGGGTCGGTGAAGGCGGTCTTGAGGGCGTCGCGGATCTCGTCCGGACTCGCGGCCAGCTCCACCGTGTTGCCCAGCGACTTGCTCATGCGCTTGCCGTCGGTGCCGGGGAAGCGGCCGAACTTGGTGACCAGGCCCTCGGGCTCGGGGAAGAAGGCGCCGAAGTGGTGGTTGAAGCGGCGCGCGATCTCGCGGGTGAGCTCCAGGTGCGGCAGCTGGTCCTCGCCCACCGGTACGGCGTCGGCGCGGTAGGCCAGGATGTCGGCGGCCTGCAGCACCGGGTAGCCCAGGTGCCCGAAGCTGATCTCGCCGGCCAGGTTCAGGTCGCGGACCTGTTCCTTGAAGGTGGGGTTGCGCTCCAGGCGCCCCATCGAGATGAGCATGCAGAAGAGCAGGTAGAGCTCGGCGTGCTCCTTGACCTCGGACTGGATGAAGAGCACCGAACGCTCGGGGTCGAGGCCGGCGCCGAGCCAGTCGAGGATCATCTCGCGGGTATTGACGCGGATCTCCCCCGCCTTGTCCAGGGCCGTGGTCAGCACGTGCCAGTCGGCGACCATGAAGTAGCAGTCGTAGTCGTCCTGCAGGCGGACCCAGTTCTCGAGGGCGCCGGTGTAGTTGCCCCAGTGCAGGCGCCCGGTGGGCCGGTTGCCGCTGAGGATGATCTTCTTGGTCAAGGGCGTTCCTTTGCGGTGCGGTGCGATCCGGCGACACGTCTCTGGCGCGGGCCGGGCTCTCGGTTCGGACCGATCGGCAACAGTACCACCGGCGGACGGTCGTGTCAAAGCTCTGCGACGGAGTCAACTCCGCCGGGCGCGAGGGTGGGCGCTGCGGTAGGCCTCGGCCAGGTAGGCCCGGTCCACGTGGGTGTAGATCTCGGTGGTCGTGATGGCCGCGTGTCCCAGCAGCTCCTGCACGATGCGCAGGTCGGCCCCCCCTTCCAGCAGGTGGGTGGCGTAGGTGTGGCGCAGGGTATGGGGCGTCACGGCGTCGCCCAGGCCGGCGGTCCGCGCCGCCGTCTTGACCAGGGCCCAGACCGACACCCGCGAGAGACGCCCGCCGCGGGCGTTGAGGAAGAGCGCCGCGCAGGGCTTCTTGCCCGTCAACTCGGGTCGCGCCTCTTGCAGGTAGCGCTCCACGGCCCGCAGGGCCGGCCCGCCCACGGGCACGATGCGCTCCCTGCTCCCCTTGCCGCGCACCCGCAGGGCGGCGGAGCGGGCGTCCAGATCCGTCGGCTCGAGGGTCGTCAGCTCGCTGACGCGCAGGCCGCAGCCGTAGAGCAGCTCCAGGACGGCGCGGTCGCGCAGCCCGCCCACGCGCGTCTCGTCGGGCGCCTCGAGGAGGCGGCCGACCTGGACCTGCGACAGCACCGTCGGCAGCTTGCGGCCCACCTTCGGTGACAGCAGGGTCAGGGTGGGATCGGCGCCGGCGCGCCCCTCGGCCACCAGGAAGCGGTGGAAGGAGCGCAGCGTGCTCAGCAGACGAGCCCGCGACCGTGGACCCAGGCGGTCGACGCTGTCGATCAGGAAGGCCCGCAGGGCCTGGGGGCCGGCGTCGGCGGGGTCGTCCAGGTCGTGCTCCAGGGCCCAGTCCTGCCAGCCGCGCAGATCTCGTCCGTAGGCCTCGAGGCTGTTGGCGGACAGGCCGCGCTCGGCCGCCGCGTGGGCCAGGAAGGCGCCGACGGCCTCGTCCCAGCGGCGGCTCACGGCTCGCCTCCCCCGTCGGTGGCGAAGAAGTGGATGATGCGCTCCACGTCACCCTTGTGCAGGCCGCGCACCTCGGACAGGGTCTCGGCGTCTGCGGCGCGGATCGCGTCCACCGAATCGAAGTGGTGCAGCAGGGCCAGCTTCTTGACGCGGCCGATGCCGGGGATGCGGTCCAGCACCGACTCGCGGCTCGCCTTGCCCCGCAGCAGCCGGTGGTAGGTGATGGCGAAGCGGTGAGCCTCGTCGCGGGCGCGCTGCAGCAGCTGCAGGGCGGGACTGGTCCGCGGCAGCTTGACCGGCGGACGACCCCGCTCCCGGTGGATGATCTCCTCACGCTTGGCCAGCCCCACCAGCTCGATCCCGTGCAGGCCGAGGGCGGTCAGGGCCTCGCGGGCGGCCGAGAGCTGTCCCGGGCCGCCGTCGACGATCACCAGATCCGCGGGGGCGATCTCCGCGTCCAGCAGGCGTCGGAAGTGGCGCTCGACGACCTCCCGCATGGCGGCGAAGTCGTCGGTGCCCTCCACGGTGCGGATGCAGAACCGGCGGTAGCGCGACTTGAGGGGGGCGCCCTGCTTGAAGTGCACCACCGAGGCCACCGTCTCGCGCCCCTGGAAGGTGGAGATGTCGAAGCATTCCAGGGTCGCCGGCACCTGATGCAGGTCCAGGGCGTCCTGGAGCTCCCGGGCGCGGCCCGGCGACACCTTGCGGGCGCGCGTGGCCTCGGCGAGCCGACGCTCGTTGAGCTTCCAGGCGGCGTTGTCCAGAGCCATGCGCACGGCCTCGGTGCGGGGGCCGCGGCGGGGTCGCACGATCTTCACGCGGCGGCCGCGCAGCTCGTCGAGCCGGGCCGTCCAGTCGTCGCGATCCGGCAGGTCGTGGGAGACCAGCACCTCCGGGGCGATGTCGCCGGCGCGGGGGTAGTACTCGCGGAAGAGCTGGGCCAGGAAGCGGGGCGTATCGCTCTCGAGGCGATCGCTCAGCAGGAAGTGGTGGCTGGTCAGGATGCGGCCGCCGCGGATGCGCAGGACCACCCCGCAGCCCGTGTCGCCGTCGCGCACGACGGCGCAGGCGTCGAGGTCCCGATCCAGGCCGTGGATCCGGCTCACCGTGCCGAGGGTCTCCTCCAGCACCGCCAGGCGGTCGCGGACGCGGGCGGCCTCCTCGTAGGCGCGCGCCTCGGCGTGGGCGGCCATCTCGGCGCGGAGCTCGTCCAGCAGGCCCTGGGATTCCCCGTCCAGGAAGCGGACCAGGGACCGGACCTTGCGGCCGTAGCCGGCCTCGGTGTCGTAGGCCACGCACGGGGCGCTGCAGCGTCCGATCTGCCAGTCGAGGCAGGCGCGCTCGACGGTCTGCTCGGGCAGATCCAGGTGGCAGGTCCGCACCTGGAAGACGCGCAGGGCGTGCTTGAGGGTCTCGCGCATGGCGCCGGTGTTGGTGTAGGGGCCGAAGTAGCGGGCGCCGTCGGCGGCGATGCGCCGCACCACCTCCACGCGCGGAAAGGGCTCGTCGAGGCCGATGCGCAGATAGGGGTACCGCTTGTCGTCCTTGAGGCGGATGTTGTAGCGGGGACGGTACTCCTTGATGAGCTGGTCTTCCAGGACCAGGGCCTCGGCGGGCGTGGCGGTCGTGATGTAATCCACGTCGACGACGCGGCGCACGAGCTGCTCGGTCTTGGCGTCGCGCTCGCCGCCCTCCTGGAAGTAGGAGCCGACACGCTGGCTCAGACGCGTGGCCTTTCCGACGTACAACACCTTGCCGTTCTTGTCTTTGTGGAGATAGACCCCGGGGGCGTCGGGCAGCAATCGGAGCTTGGCGGCCAGGTCCGGGGGGGCGTTTTTTTGTCCCCGTCGGCTTGACATCCCCGGCTCTCCCTGCTAGTTTGCCTCGGTTGCACGAAGGAGGTTGTAAACGTGCCGCATCACAAGAGTTGCAAGAAACGAATGAAGACCAGCGCCCTGCGTCGTCTCTCGAACCGCGAGAACCGCAGCGAGATGCGCTCCGCCATGAAGGCTTTCAAGGCCGCCGCCGCCGGTGAGGAGAAGTCCCCCGACGCGCTGAGCGCCATCTACCGCATGCTCGACGTCCAGGCGCGCAAGGGTGTCATTCCCAAGCGCCGCGCGTCGCGCCTGAAGGCCCGCATGGCCGCGCTCCACGCCAAGTAGGACGCCGCGGACATCGCCGCTTTCGCGAGGGTCGCCCCCATGGGGCGGCCCTTCGTCGTCTCCCCCGCTAGCCCCGGCCCAGGATGTCTTCGAGGGCGAAGAAGCCCGGCTCCCTCCGCGCCGCGAACCGCACCGCCGGCGCGATCCCCCGCAGGAAGGCCTGCCGCGAGTGGGCCCGGTGCGTGAGCACCAGGGTCTCCTCGTCGTCGCTGAAGGTCCAGCTGTGCTCGCCCGTGACGCCGCCGATGCGCAGGCTGTGGGTGGGGACGCCGCCGCCGCCACGTCGCGCCTCCCAGGCGCGGGCCAGGGTGCTGGCCGTGCCGCTGGGCTTGTCCAGCTTGTGGCGGTGATGGGTCTCCACCTGCTCGGGCATGAAGCTCTCGGGCAGCAGCTCGGCCAGACGCTCCAGGAGGAGCTTCATCACGGGGATGCCGACGCTGAAGTTGCTGGCCATGACCACGGCGTGGGACTGGGCGTAGCGGCGCAGGGCGGACATGGCCGCCTCGTCGTGGCCGGTGGTGCCGATGACCAGGGGAGCGCCGCTGGCGGCGGCGCCCTCCAGCAGACCCTCCAGCGCCGGCGCCAGGGAGAAGTCGACGATCACGCCGTCCTCCGGATGCGCCTCGGCCAGGGCTGACTGGGGCGAGAGGGGCAACGCGTCGTGGAACGCGCCGGCCGGCTGCTCGCGACCCGTCTCGGTGATCAGGGCGGCCAGGTCCAGGTCGGGCGTGCGGTCGATCAGGTCCGAGACCAGGCGGCCCATGCGTCCCTCGGCGCCGTGTACCGTGACGGGTATCATCTCAGGCCTCCTCCGCCAGCAGGGCGGTCAACGGACCATCGTGGAAGGTCTGCAGCCAAGCGGCGGTCTCGTAGGAGGCCCGCACCAGGGGCAGGCGCGGATCGGGTCCGCAGAGCTTCATCATGTGCAGCAGCTCCTTGGCGGGCACCGGATTCGTCTCCCGGAAGCAGGCCTCGATCGCCGGCGCCACCGACGCGGCCAGCGCCTCGGCCCGGTCCGCGTCGCCGTCGCGCCAGGCCGTCCACAGGGCCACGGCGGTGGCGGGCAGCAGGTTGCTCAGCACCGAGATGGCGCCCACGCCGCCCAGCTTGAAGATCTCCAGGTTCAGGCCGTCGTCGCCGGAGAAGACCTGGATCCCCGAGGTGCGGCACATCTCCCCGATCTGCGCCAGGTCGCCGCTGGCCTCCTTCACCGCGCTCACGTTGGGATGCTCGGCTATGCGCACCAGGGTCTCGGGCAGGATGTTGACCGCCGTGCGGCCGGGCACGTTGTAGACCACCAGCGGCACGTCCACCGCCTCGGCCACGGCGTGGTAGTGGGCCACGAGGCCGGGCTGCTGCGGCTTGTTGTAGTAGGGCGTGATCAGCATGGCCGCGTCGATGCCCCACTCGGCCGCGGTGCGGGTCAGGTCGATGGTGCCGGCGGTGACGTTGGTGCCGGTGCCCGCCACCACGGCGCACTTGTCGGCGCACATCTCCACGCAGGTGCGGACGAGCCACTCGCGTTCGGCGAGGGACAGGGCCGCGGCCTCGCCGGTGCAGCCCACGGGCACCAGACCGGCGACGCCGGCCCGGATCTGACGCTCGATGAGGCGCTCCCAGGCGCCGCGATCCACGTCGCCGTCCTTGAAGGGGGTGATCAGGGCGGTGTAGACGCCCTCGGGCAGTCGGTATCTCGCGTCGCTCATTCGATCCTCGCTTCTCCCCGGAAGGCGGTGACGGCCGGTCCGGTCAGGTTCAGTTCGTGTCGGTCGCCGCGGGTCTCGATACCGATGGTCAGCCGATCGCCGCCGCGTGTCAACAGCGTGACGGGCGACCCGGCCAGCCCCAGTTCGGCCAGGACCAGCGCCGCGGCGGAGGCGCCGGTGCCGCAGGCCAGGGTCTCGGCCTCCACGCCGCGCTCGTAGGTGCGGATCAGCCAGGTCTCGCCGCCGGGCTGCGGCATGACCCAGTTCACGTTGGCGCCGGCCGGCGCGAAGGCGGCGTCCCGGCGCAGGGCGCGGCCCCAGCGGGGCAGGTCAACGGTCTCGAGCTGCGGCACGGGGATCACCACGTGCGGCACGCCGGTGTTCACGAAGTGGAGCCGTTCGAAGGGGTGCTCCGTCTCGGCGGCCACGTCCAGGGCCAGATCGGTGGGCGGTTTGAGGTCGACGGTGACCAGTCCGTCCGCGAAGCGGCCGGCGACGTCCCCCGGTCCCGCGGCGCAGACGCCGCCCTCCTCGCCCACCAGGCCCCGCTCGCGGGCGAAGGCGAAGGCGCAGCGCGCGCCGTTGCCGCACATCTCCGCCTCGCCGCCGTCGCTGTTGAAGTAGGTCATGGAGAAGTCGGCGCGCGAGTGGGGCCGGATCACGATCAGGCCGTCGGCGCCCACGCCGCGGCGGCGGTCGCAGAGGCGGGCCACCAGTTTCCGCTCCGCGTCGAGGCCGATCGCCGCCAGGTCCTCGCCGGCGATCATGACGAAGTCGTTGCCGGCGCCGTGCATCTTGACGAAGGGCAGGGTCGCGCTCACGGGGCGTCACCTCCGGTGGCGGTGTCGGGCGGGGCCGGCGCCGCGAGGCTGTCGGGCTGCACGACCAGGCTGTCGCCGATCGCGGCCAGGGAGTCGCGCAGGGCCGGCGCCATGAGGCTGTCGGTCAGCGCGGTGGAGGTGTCGCGCGGCGCGCGCCGGGGCGAAGGCGCCACCAGGCAGGGCCTCAGGCTGTCGCCGGGCGCGGGCAGGATCGTCTCGAGCTCGAGACCGGGTTCGACCTCCAGGGTGTCGACGACCGCGTAGGGCTCCCAGCGCCAGAGGACCGTGTCGGGGACCGCCGCGGAATCGGGCAGGGCGCTCAGCAGGCTGTCGCCGTCCAGGTCGGCGAAGACGATGGCGCGCACCGGCCCGGGGCCGGCCGGCTCGAAGATGGTCGTGTCGCCGGGAACGACGGCGGCCAGGCTCTCGGGTGAGCGGGTGACGTGGTCGGGAACGAAGCCCGTGTCCGCCTCGGCGACCTTGGCGGTCCAGCCGAACAGGGCGCGCGTCTCGGCGTCATCCGTCGGCAGGATGCCGAGCAGACGGCCCGGCGTGCGCGGGTCGTAGAGGACGTGGGCGCCGGCGTCCGCCGTCGGCGCCTCCGGCGTCAACGCGACTTCCACCGGCAGCAGGCGCTGGGCCTCGGAGTCGGCGGGCCGCAGGTCGCCGTTGTCGTCGACGAAGGCCCGCAGCAGATAGGGGCCGCCCGGCGCGACCAGCCAGTCGAGGACGTAGGCACCGGTGCTGTCGGCCTCGGTACGGCGCAAGGGGTCCTGGCGGAACCACTCGAGGGTGTCGGGCGGCACGTCGTAGAGCTCCACCACCGCCCCGGCCGCGGGCGCGTCCTCCAGGCTCAGCGTGCCGGTGATGCGGCCGGCGGGCAGCTCGGGCGCCGTGGCCAGGGGATAACGGCGCGAGACCACGCTCTTGACGCGGTGCACGTCGGCGTGGCCCTTGGGGATCTCGATCACGATCACGGTGTCCGCAGGCAGGGGCGACTGGAAGATCACCGTGGCCCGACGCCGGCCGCGCCACTTGGTCTTCTTCACCTCGAGCGGCGGGTAGACGCGCAGGAAGCGCTCGGCCGGACTCGGGGTCACCTTCTCGGAGAAGGCGATCTCGATCCGGTCCACACCGACCAGGCCGACCGCGCCGGAGTCGGGCGTCACCGCCGCGACCTCCGGGGGCGTGTGGTCCTCGGGACCGCCCCGCGGCGCCTCGATGGTGGCGCAGGCCGCCAGGCAGCAGAGCGCCAGGACGGGCGCCATGGCGGCGACCCGTCCCGAGCGGATGCGGCCGGCGGCGTACACGCGACCTACTTCACCAGCAGGGCGACGATGGCCCGCTGGATGTGCAGGCGGTTCTCCGCCTCCTCGAAGACGGCGCTGTGCGGGCCGTCCATGACCTCGTCCGTGATCTCCTCGCCGCGGTGGGCGGGCAGGCAGTGCAGGACGATGTGGTCGTCGTGGGCGGCCTTCAGCAGATCGCCGGTGATCTGGAAGGGCGCGAAGTCAGCCCGCCGCTTCCTGGCCTCTTCTTCCTGGCCCATGCTGTAGAAGGCGTCGCTGTAGATCACGTCGGCGCCCTCGACCGCCGCCTGGGGGTCGTTCATGATGCAGAAGGAGGCGCCGTCGGCCTCGGCTGCGGCGACGATCGTCTCGTCGGGCTCGTAGCCCGCGGGGCAGGCCAGCACGAAGTTGAAGGGGAAGCGGCGCGCGGCGTTGAGCCAGCTGTTGGCGAGGTTGTTGCCGTCGCCCACCATGACCACCGTCTTGTTCTCGATGGTGCCCAGGCGCTCCTCCACGGTCAGGATGTCCCCCATCACCTGGCAGGGGTGCAGCAGGTCGGTCAGGCCGTTGATGACCGGCACGTCGGCGTGCTTCGCGAGCTCGTCCACCTCGCCCTGGTCGAACCAGCGGATCATGATGCCGTCGACGAAGCGGCTCAGCACCTTGGCCACGTCGTAGACCGACTCGCGGGTGCCCATGCCGATCTCCTTGTCCGTGATGAACAGGGAGTTGCCGCCGAGCTGGCGCATGGCGAGCTCGAAGCTTACGCGGGTGCGCAGGCTGGGCTTGGCGAAGACGCAGGCGAGCTGGCGGTTGGGATGGGTGTGGGGCAGCTCGTGCCGGCGCGCCAGGGGCTTCTGCTCCTTGGCCAGGTCGAGGATGCTGCGCAGCTCCTCGGGGCTGAACTTGTCGATGGACAGGAAATCCTTCTGCGAAAGCGCCATGTCGTCTCCTCGCGGGCCGGGCCCGCCGCGTTGGGGTCGTCTCAGAGTATGTAGCGGCTCGTGTCCTCGTCACGGACCACGTCCGCCAGTCGTTCGTGTACGAAATCCGCATCGACCGTCACGGGGCCGGTGCGCGAGTCGGGGACCTCGAAGAGCAGGTCGTCGAGCAGCTGCGCCAGGATGGTCTGCAGGCGCCGGGCGCCGATGTTCTCCAGGCGCTCGTTCAGGTCCTGGGCGTAGCTCGCCATGGCGGCCACGGCGTCGTCGGTGAACTCCAGGCCGCAGCCGTCCACGCCCAGCAGGGCCGTGTACTGCTTCAGCAGGGAGCTGTCGGTCTCCAGCAGGATGCGCCGGTAGTGTTCCTCGGTGAGGTTGGCCAGCTCCACGCGGATGGGGAAGCGGCCCTGCAGCTCCGGGATCAGGTCGCTGGGCTTGCTCATGTGGAAGGCGCCGGCCGCGATGAACAGCACGTGGTCCGTGTGCACCGGGCCGTACTTGGTGGTCACCGTGGCGCCCTCGACCACCGGCAGCAGGTCGCGCTGCACGCCCTCGCGGCTGACGTCGGGGCCCTGGCCGCCCTTGGCGGTGCCGGCGATCTTGTCGATCTCGTCGATGAAGACGATGCCGCCCTGCTCCACCAGCTCGATGGCCTCCTGGGCCATGCGGTCGGGATCCACGCGCCGGTCCAGCTCCTGGTCGAAGAGCAGCTTGCGCGCCTGGGACACCGGCAGCACGGTCTCCTTGGTCTTCTTGGGGAAGAGGTTGCCGAGGCTGTCGCCGAAGGAGGCGTCCATCTCCTCGCCGGCGGCGGTGAAGATGTTGGCGATGGGCACCTGGCTGCTGGCGGTGGTGATGCTGACCTCCCGCTCCTCCAGGGCGCCGTCGCGCAGCTGCTGGCGGATCTTCTCGCGGCTGCGCTGCCAGCGCTGCTCGCGCTCGGGGTCGTCGCCGGCCAGGGGCGGGAAGAGGACGTCGATGAGGGTCTCCTCCACCGCGGCCTCGATCTCGGCGCGCAGGGCCTCCTCCTTGCGGCGCCGCACCAGGGCCAGGCCGTTCTCCACCAGGTCGCGCACCATGGAGTCCACGTCGCGGCCCACGTAGCCCTTCTCGGTGAACTTGGTGGCCTCCACCTTGATGAAGGGCAGGCCGGCGAGCTGGGAGAGCCGGCGGGCGATCTCGGTCTTCCCCACGCCCGTGGGGCCGATCATGATGATGTTGTTGGGCACCACCTCGCGGCGGATGTCGTCGGACAGCCGTAGCCGCCGCCAGCGATTGCGCAGGGCGATGCTGACGGCGCGCTTGGCGTCGTCCTGGCCGATGATGTAGCGGTCGAGCTGGGCGACGATGGCCCGGCAGGTCCAGCCCGAGGAGTCTCCCTTGGCGAGCAGGTTCACGCGTCGCCCTCCCCGTCTTCGAGAGTGAGCAGCGTGATGTGGTCGTTGGTGTAGATGCAGGTCTCCCCCGCCAGCGTCATGGCCTCGCGGCAGATCTCCGCGGCGGGCAGCTCCGTGTGGCGCTGCAGGGCGCGGGCCGCGGCCAGCGCGTAGGGGGCGCCCGAACCGACGGCGGCCGTGCCCTCCTCGCCCTCGATCACGTCGCCGTTGCCGGAGACGGTGTACAGGCCCTCGGCGTCCATGACCAGCAGCATGGCTTCCAGGCGGCGCAGGACGCGGTCGCTCCGCCATTCGCGGGCCATCTCCACGGTGGCCCGGCGCAGGTTGCCCCGGTAGCGCTCGAGGTGGCCCTCGAAGGTCTCGAAGAGTGTGAGCGCGTCGGCGGCGCCGCCGGCGAAACCGGCCAGCACCTTCCCCTCGAACAGGGTCCGCACCTTGACGGCGCCGTGCTTGACCACGGTCTGTCCCAGGGTGACCTGTCCGTCGCTGGCCATGGCGCCGCGTCCGTCGCGGAGCACCGCCAGCACGGTGGTGGATCTCGTCTTCTCCATCATGCCTTTCGCGGCCCGTCACCACGCTCGGCGCGGGGATGGGCCTTGCGGAATGCCTCCCGCAGCCGTTCGCGGGAGAGGTGCGTGTAGATCTGCGTGGTCGCCAGGTGCGCGTGGCCGAGCAGTTCCTGGACGACCCGGATGCCGGCGCCCCCGTCCAGCAGGTGCGTGGCGAAGCTGTGCCGCAGCGTGTGCGGCGAGACGCCCTTCAGGCCGGCCAGCCGACCGGCGTAGTGGGCCACGCGGGCCTGGACCGTGCGCGGTGCGATGCGGCGTCCCCGGCGTCCCTCGAAGACCGGTCGCGACGACAGCTCCGGTGGCGGCGTCCCGTCCAGCAGCGCCAGCAGGTCGCCCGGGTCGAGCCGCCCCTCGAGGTGCGTGCGCAGCCGGTGCGCCGTCTCCCCCAGCAGGGGCAGCACGCGCTGCTTGTCGCCCTTGCCCGTCACGCGGACGCGCTCGCCGGGGAAGTCCAGATCCCCCATGGAGAGCCCCACCGTCTCGGCCAGGCGCAGGCCCAGGCCGTAGACGACCTCCAGCAGGGCGCGGTCTCGCCGGCCGAGGGTCGTGGTCGTGTCGGGCAGCTCCAGCAGGGCGTCGATCATCTCCTCGGTGAGGTCGCGGGGAAGTCTACGCGACCGGCCGGCGGAGGTTCCCCGGGCCAGACCCTCGGGCACCGCGTCCAGCACGCCCGCCAGGTGCAGGTAGCGGGCGAAGGCGCGGATGGCGGCGAGCTTCCGCGCCACCGTGGCGGGTGCGCGGCCCGAGCGGCGCAAGCGGGCCAGGTGGTCCCGCAGCGCGGGCCGGTCCTCGAAGAGCCGGCGCCAGTGGCGCTCGGCGGGCCCTTCCGGCAGATGCTCCAGCTCGCGGGCGGTGGCCAGGAACTGGTCCAGGTCTCGACCATAGGACGCCACGGTGCGCGGACTGGCGCCCTTCTCGATGGCCAGATGACGCGCGAACGCCGTGACGTGATCCATCCGTGACCTCCCGGCGGAAATCTATCACCGGCCGGGTGCGGCGGCAAGGAGGGCCTCGACGGGCCCGGTCGCGAGATGCGCGGCCAGGACATCGCGGCTGCGCTCGGCCATCATGGCGCGGCGCTTGACCCGGGCCCGGCGGCCGCGGGGCGGGTCGGCCAGGGGCGGCAGCAGCCCGAAGTTGACGTTCATGGGCGAGAAACGCGGCGAGGTGGTGTCGAAGAGGAAGCCGTCGAGCAGGGCGCCCAGCAGGGTCTCGGGGGGCCAGGCCGGGAGGTCGAGCCCCCGCAGGCGGGCCGACAGGCGCCAGGCCGTGGTCAGGCCCGAGGCGATGGACTCCACGTAGCCCTCCACGCCGGTGATCTGGCCGGCGAAGGCCAGGCGAGGCTCCGTCGGCAGGGCGAAGCCCCGGTCCAGCATGCGGGGCGTATCCAGATAGAGGTTGCGGTGGAGCTGGCCGTAGCGCACGAACTCGGCCCGTTCGAGCCCCGGGATCAGTCGGAAGACGCGCCGCTGCTCCCCCTGCTTGAGGCGGGTCTGGAAGCCGACCAGACCGAAGAGCGTGCCTTCGCGGTTCTCCTGGCGCAGCTGGACCACGGCGTGGGGGCGCCGGCCGGTGCGAGGATCCGCCAGGCCCACCGGGCGCAGCGGGCCGAAGGCCAGGGTCTCGGGCCCCGTGTCGGCGATCTCCTCCACGGGCTGGCAGCCGGCGAAGAGCAGGTCCTTGTCGAAGTCGTGGACCTCGGCCCGCTCTGCGCCGACCAGGGCCGCGTGGAAGTCGCGGTACTCGTCCGCGTCCAGGGGGGCGTTGAGATAGTCGGCCTCGCCGCGGTCGTAGCGGGCGGCGCGGTAGAGGACGTCCAGGTCGAGGGAGTCCAGGGTGACCGTGGGCGCGATGGCGTCGAAGAAGTGCAGGCCCGCGTCTCCGGTCAGGGCGGTGATCCTGGCGTGCAGGTCGGGCGAGGTCAGGGGGCCGGTGGCCACGATCCAGTGGGCGTCGGCGGTCTCGAGCGGGTCGACGATCTCGCCGCGTCGGATCTCGATCCGCGAGGTCGCCTCGAGCTCGGCCGCGACCCGCGCCGAGAAGCGCGCCTTGTCCACGGCCAGGGCGGCGCCGGCGGGCACCGCGCATTCGCGGGCCAGGTCGAGCAGCCGGCATCCGGCGGCCTCCAGCTCGGTCTTGAACAGGCCCGAGGCCGAGGCGGGATCGACGCTCTTCAGGGAGTTGCTGCAGACGATCTGGGCGAGGTCTTCGCCGCTGTGGGCGGGGGTGCCGCGTGCGGGCCGCATCTCGTGCAGCACCACGTCGTGACCGAGCCGGGCCAGCTGCAGGGCGGCCTCGCAACCGGCCAGTCCGCCGCCGGCCACGTGGACGGCCGGGAGGACGGGCGGCCGGTCGGCCATCAGGGGGCCTTCTTCCCGGCCGTCTTCTTGGCGGTCTTCTTGCGGGTCGTCTTCTTCTTCGTGGTCTTCTTGGCGGTCTTCTTCTTGGCCGCCTTCTTCTTGGTCTTCTTCTTGGCCGTCTTCTTCTTGCCGGTCTTCTTGCGCTTGGCGGCCGCGGCCAGCAACGGCAGGGCGGCCTCGACGGTCATGTCCTGGGGATCGTCCCCCTTGGGCAGGGACGCGTTCACCTTGCCGTCGGACACGTAGGGGCCGTAGCGGCCCTTGAAAACCTGCAGCGGCTCGCCGGTCTCGGGATGCGGTCCCAGCTCCTTCAGGACCGGCTTGCGGTGCTTGTTGGCGATGCGCTCCAGGGCCTGCTCGAGCGTGATCTCGAAGAGGACGTCCACGTTCTCGACGCTGGCGAAGATCCGGGCGCACTCCACGTAGGGACCGAAGCGGCCGAGGCCGGCGCGGACCGGCTTGCCGGATTCCGGATCGAGGCCGATCTCGCGGGGCAAGGCCAGCAGCCGCAGGGCGTACTCCAGGGTCATGCTGGCGGGATCGAACTTGCGGCCGAGGCTGACGCGCTTGGGCTTGGGCTTGCCGTCCTCCATGTCGCCGAGCTGGAGATACCAGCCATAGGGGCCGGTCTTGAGGTAAATGGGCAGCCCGGATTCGGGATCGGTGCCGAGGGGCTCGTCCGCCTTGGCCCGGGCCACCAGCAGCTCCGACGCCCGTTCGGGCGTGAGCTCGTCGATGAGCAGATCCACGGGCAGGGTGACCCGGCGCGCGTCCTCGCCTGAGCCCGCCTGGACGTACACGTAGTTTCGGCCGATGCGCACGGTCAGGGGCTCGCCTGTGGCCGGATCCTCTCCCAGAGGGATGTTGGGGTAGGCGATGTCCGGCAGCTCGCGCTCGATGGTCTCCGCCAGGCCGGCGGCGTCTGCGCCGTCCCCCTTGTAGAAGCCGTCCAGGAAGGCCGTGCGGTCCAGATCGCCCGCCGCGATGTGGTCGAGTCCCTCCTCCATGTGCGCGGTGAACTTCAGATCCACGTACTGGGAGAAGTGGCGGCGCAGTAGATGCATCACGGCCATGCCCACATAGGTGGGCAACAGGGCGCCGCCCTTCTTCACGGCGTATTCCCGGTTCTGGATGGTGGAGATGGTGGGCGCGTAGGTCGACGGACGTCCGATGCCCTCCTCCTCCATCCGTTTGATCAGCGAGGCTTCCGTGAAGCGCGCCGGCGGGGTGGTGGCGTGGCGCACGGGCTGGACCTCGGCCAGGGCGATGGCGGCGTCGTCTCCGCCGATGGCCTCGCCGGTCTTCAGGTCGGGGATGAGCGTCTCCTTGCCGGAGCCGCCGCTCACGCGCATGAAGCCCGGGAAGCGCACGGTCTGGCCGGAGGCGCGGAAGACGAGTTCCCGGCCGTCGGCGGTGGCGACCAGGTCGGCGCGCGTGTTGTCCAGGCGGGCGTCGCTCATCTGCGAGGCGATGGCCCGCGACCAGATCAGCCGGTAGAGGGAGAGCTGGTCCTTGTCCAGCCAGCGCGAGACGGTCTCCGGCGCGCGCATCATGTTGGTGGGCCGGATGGCCTCGTGGGCCTCCTGGGCACCCTTGGCCTTGGTCTTGTAGCGGCGCGGGCCCTGGTGGTAGTCGTCGCCGAATTCGGCCTTGACGTAGCGTTCCGCGGCGGACAGGGCCTCCCCGCTCAGGCTGAGGGAGTCGGTCCGCATGTAGGTGATCAGACCCTCGCGGGCGCCGCCGAGATCGATCCCCTCGTAGAGCCGCTGGGCGATCTGCATGGTACGCCGGGGCGAGAAGCCGAGACGCGAGCTGGCGGCCTGCTGCAGGGTCGAGGTGGTGAAGGGCGGGCTCGGACGTTTCTTGGTCTCCTTGCGCTCGACCTCGCCCACCGTCCAGGGCAGGGCCTCGCGGCAGGCGGCGGCCAGGCGCGCGGCGGTCTCGGTGTCGAGGTGCGCGCGGTCCTTGACCAGGCGGCCGGTGTCGGGATCGAAGTCCTTGCCCCCGGCCACGCGCTTGCCGTCCACGCGACGCAGGCGGGCGCCGAAGGGGGTGCCGCCGGCGCTCAGGGTGGCCTCCAGATCCCAGTACTCGGCCTCGACGAAGCGCTGCCGGGCCTCCTCCAGCTCCACGATCAGGCGCAGGGCGGCGCTCTGCACGCGACCGGCACTCAGCTTGGTCCGCACCTTCTTCCACAGCACCGGCGATAGGGAGTAGCCGAAAAGACGGTCCAGGATGCGGCGACCCTCCTGGGCGCGCACGACCTGCAGGTTCACCTCGCGCGGCTCGGCCAGGGCGCGGGCGACGGCGGCCTGGGTGATCTCGTGGAAGGAGATGCGCTTGACCGGCACCTTCGGCTTGAGCACCTCGAGTACGTGCCAGCTGATGGCCTCGCCCTCGCGGTCCTCATCCGTGGCCAGCAACAGCTCGTCGGCGCCCTTGAGAAGCTTCTTCAGCTCGGCGACGTGCGACTTGCTGTCCTTGGTGACCACATAGATCGGGCCGTAGTCGCCGGTCGTGTCCACGCCGAGGCGGGCCCATGGTTCCTTCTTGAGCTTGGCGGGGATCTCCGCGGCGGTCGACGGCAGGTCGCGGACGTGGCCGTAGCTGGCCGCGACCGCGTAGTCCTCGCCCAGGAACTTCTCGATGGTGCGGGCCTTGGCGGGGGACTCGACGATGATCAGCTTCAAACCGGGCTCCTCGGCGCGGACTCAGTGGGGACGGTGTTCGCTGAACGCCGCGCGGGGCGCGTCGTCCTCGGGAATCGTGAAGAGCAGATGGTCCACGAGCTCCTCCACATCCCAGCGGTCCAGCGGCTCGCCGCCCAGCTGCGAGGCATAGTGGATGATCAGCTCGCGCTGCTCGTTGGGGAGCGCGCCGCGTCGGCTCAGCTCCATCAGGTAGCCGCGCGCGTCGGGTGTCAGGGCGTGCTGCTCGAGGGCGTCGAAATGCCGCAGGGCGCCGTCGGACCCGGCGCAACGGCGGAATTCCTCGTCGTCGAACATGTGGACCAGAAGCTGTCGTATCTTGCTGCCGGTGCTGTTCATCGGGTCCTCCACGAATCCTGCTCGATACCATGCACGTTCGCCCGCGTCGTCGCGACACGGCCGCAGAACGCTAGCACAGGGCCGCGACCGCCGCAAGGGCGACCGTTCTCATCGTCCGCAGCACTTCTTGTATTTCTTGCCGCTGCCGCAGGGACAGGGCGCGTTCCTGGGCACCTTCTCGACGCTGCGCTGCATGGGCTGGGGGCGTCCCGGTATGGGCGGCTGGCCCGAGGGTGTCGGCTGGGGCGCGCCGGGATCGTCGGGGGCCGGCGGCTGGCCGCCCAGGTAGTCGACGTCCTGCTTGCTGGCCTGCATCTGCTCGGGCGGCGGCGCCGCGGGCGCCTCCTCTCGGCGTACGAGCTCGGCGCGCAGCAGCAGCCGCACGCTCTCGCGCTCCACGTTGTCCATCAGCGCCTGGAACATGTTGAAGGACTCGGCCTTGTACTCGACCAGCGGGTCCTTCTGGGCGTAGGAGCGCAGGCCGATGCCGCTGCGCAGCATGACGAGCTGGTTCAGGTGGTCCTTCCAGTGCTCGTCGATCACCTGCAGCTTGACGATGCGCTCCAGCTCGCGCATGAGCTCGGGGCCGAGGCGCGCCTCCTTCTCGGCGTGCTTGGCCAGCGCCGCCTCTTCCATGGACTGGGTGAGGGCGCCGTGGCCGATGGTCAGCCGCTCGTCCTCGGCCACCGGCAGGGGGGTCAGGAACAGGGACTGGAATTCCCGCTCGAGCTCCTCGAAATCCCAGAAGTCGTTGGCCTGCTCCTCCGGGGCATGGGCCTCCGCCAGGGCGGTCACCAGGTTGAGGACGTCGTCCCGGACGATCCCGGAGATGTCCTCCCCCAGCAGGATGTCGCGCCGCAGCCCGTAGACCACCTCGCGCTGCTTGTTGACCACGTCGTCGTACTCGATCAGGTGCTTCCGGATGCTGAAGTTGTGCCCCTCGACGCGCTGGGCGGCCCGCTCGATGGCCTTGGTGACCATCGAATGGGTGATGACCTCGCCCTCGCCGACGCCCATGCGGTCCATCAGCTTGATGAGCTGCTCGGAGTTGAACAGCCGCATGAGATCGTCCTCGAGCGAGAGGAAGAAGACCGAGGCGCCGGGGTCGCCCTGGCGGCCGGCGCGGCCGCGGAGCTGGCGGTCGATGCGGCGGCTCTCGTGGCGCTCGGTGCCGATGATGTGGAGCCCGGCGGGCTCGTCGCCCACCGCGGCGGTCTCCTTGTCGTAGCCGTCGTCGGCGGGCAGGCCCAGCAGGGCGGGCATGTCGATCTTGATGTCGGTGCCGCGCCCGGCCATGTTCGTGGCGATGGTCACTGCGCCCTTGCGGCCGGCCTCCGCCACCACCTCGGCCTCGGACTTGTGGTGCTTGGCGTTGAGCACGTTGTGGTTGATGCCGCGGCGCTTGAGCAGACGGCTCAGCAGCTCGCTGACCTCCACGGTGGTGGTGCCCACCAGCACCGGCAGGCCCGCCTCGTGCAGGCGTCCCACCTCCTCGACGATGGCGTTGTACTTCTCCTTCTTGGAGCGGAAGACCACGTCGTCGCTGTCCACGCGGCGCACCGGCTCGTTGGTGGGGATCTCCACCACGTCCAGGTCGTAGATCTGGGCGAACTCGGCCTCCTCGGTGACGGCGGTGCCCGTCATGCCGGCCAGCTTCCCGTACATGCGGAAGAAGTTCTGCAGGGTGACGGTGGCCAGGGTCTGGGTCTCCTTCTCGACCTTCACGCCCTCCTTGGCCTCCAGGGCCTGGTGGAGGCCCTCGCTGAAGCGGCGGCCGGGCATCAGGCGGCCCGTGAACTCGTCCACGATCTGGATCTTGCCGTCCATGACCACGTACTCGTCGTCGCGGTCGTAGAGGGTGTAGGCGCGCACGAGCTGGTCCACGTTGCTGATCTGCTCGTTCTTCTCGGCGTAGGCCCGCTCGAGGGCGTCGATGCGCTCGGTGCGCTGCTCCGGCGTGAGGTCGGCGTCCTCCTGGATCTCCCCCACGCCCACGGCCAGGTCGGGCAGGACGAAGAACTCCGGGTCCTCGGAGGAGAGCTGGTCACGCCCCTTCTCGGTGAGGTCGGCCGCGCGGTTCTTCTCCTCCACGACGTAGAGCAGGGGTTCGTCGGCCTCCCACAGGGCCTTGTCGCGCATGTAGGCCTCCTCGGTGCGGTTGACCGCGTCGAGGACGCCGGGCAGCTGGGCCAGGCGGCGGAAGCGCTTGTTCTTGGGCGCGCCGCGGGAGATGCGCAGCAGATCGAGGGCGGTCTCGGCGTCGATGTCCACGGCGTCGCCGTCCTCGGTGGCGCCCCGGAAGGCCTTCTCGACCCGCGAGAGCCACTCGTTGACCAGTCGGTTCTGCTGGCGCACCAGCCGGTCGACCCGCGGCTTGAGCTCCTCGAAACGATGGGTCGACTTGGCCACCGCGCCGGAGATGATCAACGGCGTCCGCGCCTCGTCGATCAGCACCGAGTCGACCTCGTCCACGATGGCGTAGTTGAACTCGCGCTGCACGAGCTGGCTCTTGTGGACGGCCATGTTGTCGCGCAGATAGTCGAAACCGAACTCGTTGTTGGTGCCGTAGGTCACGTCGGCGGCGTAGGCCTCGCGACGCTCGTCCGGCGTCATGCTGTTGACGATGTAGCGGACCTCGAGCCCCAGGAAGGAGAGCACGCCGCCCATCCACTCGGCGTCGCGGCGGGCCAGGTAGTCGTTGACGGTCACCAGGTGGGCGCCCTTGCCCGACAGGGCGTTCAGGTAGAGGGGCATCACCGCCACCAGGGTCTTGCCCTCGCCCGTGGCCATCTCGGCGATCTTGCCCTGGTGCAGGACGATGCCGCCGACGATCTGCACGTCGTAGGGCACCATGTCCCAGACCATCTCGCGCTCCCAGACGGCCCAGCCGGCCTTGTGCTCGGCCAGGCGGCGACAGGCCTCCCAGACGACTCCGAAGGCCTCGGGCAACAGGTCGTCGAGGGACTCGCCCTCGGCGTGGCGGCGACGGAACTCGTCGGTCTTGGCGCGCAGGGCCTCGTCGTCCAGGCCGGCCAGGGGCTCGCGCGCGGACTTCACCGCCTCCAGCATGGGTTGGAGCTTCTTGTAGTCGCGCTGCGACTTCTTGCCGAAGAGCTTTTCCAGGATGTTCGCGAAAGCCATTAGCGGATCTTCTTTCGGATGGGTCGGGCGACGTCGGGTACGCTCAGACGAACCAGGTGTCGCAGAACTGGATGACCGCCGCCGTCGCCAGCGGCATGGTCAGGTTGTCCCAGCGGCCGGGCGTCCAGCGCTCCATGGTGGCCGAGGCCACGCCGCCGGCCACAGAGAGCAGCAGCGAGGCGTCGCTGACGATCAGGATGACGGCGACCGAGACCAGGACGCAGGCGCCGGTGCCCGCCCAGGTCTTGTTGCCGCGCTTGGCCACCACCGGGATCCGGGAGTCGTCGCCGCGTTCCAGGCCGAGCTGCTGTCGCCGGTACGAGACCGACTGGCCGACGATCGCGGCGGCCGCGTCGCCCCAGGCCAGGCAGAGGATGCCCGCGGCGGCCGGCACCGCGGGAAAGATATAGGAGGTGATGGTGGCCCCGATCATCATGACCGAGGCGCCGGTCAGCCAGCGACGTTCGTCCCTGCGGAAGATAAGGGGAAACGTTCGGTAGAACCAGAGGGCCCAGCGGCGAGAGGACAGGCGGGCCGTGTCCACGGAGATGCCGAAGAGCGAGACGGCGGCCAGGACCAGCGTGCACAGGGGGTCGTCCACCAGCAGGACCCAGATCGCCAGGCCCGTGGAGCTCAGGTGGAAGGCCTTGCGGCCCCACTCGACGCTCTCGCGCCAGGTCAGGGCGGGCTGGGCGTCGGTCTTGCGGTCGGCGGGCGTCATCTGGGGTCCCCGGATTCTGGCGCGGGTGCGGCGGGGTCGGATCCCGCAGTCTCAGGGCCAAGTATCCAGGCGTAGACGGCCCGGTCAATCAAAACCTTCTCCACGTAGCGCCGGGTCTCCGGGTAGCCGATCCAGGACAGGAAGACCTCGCCGGGCGCGCGCCCGCCGAGCTGGGCGTCCCAGCGCTTCACCGCGCCGGGACCGGCGTTGTAGTCGGCCAGACAGCGGTAGGGGTCGCTGTCGTAGCGACGGGCCGCCGTGGCCAGCAGCTCCAGGCCCGCCCCCACCGAGGCGCCGAGACGGCGCCAGGTCGCCTCGCCGTCGTGATGTCCGCGGCCGGGGTAATGGAAGGGCATGATCTGCATCCAGCCCAGGGCGCCCGAGCGGGAGCGCACGGCCGGATCGAAGAGGGACTCGTTGCGGGCGACGGCCAGCACCAGGGCCGGGTCGAGATCCGAGCCGTCGAGCCGGCGCCACAGCTCGGCGTCGCCGGGGACCGGATACAGGAGGCGCAGGTTCTCGTCCAGGCTCAAGCCCGGGCGCGACAGCGAGACCACGGCGGCGAGCTGGCCACGGGCGTCGTCCAGCAGGAGGGCGGCGCCGAGCAGGAGGTGGCGGTCCAGAACCGTCTCGTGCGCGTCGACCAGGTGCGGAATGGGCGTGGGGACCGCGGGGGGCGCCTGCGCCCCGTCATCGGCCAGACGGCGCAGGATCTCCCAGGCGCGGAGCTCATCGCGCCAGGGGCGGTCCGCCAGGGCGGACGGCAGGATCCGGCCCAGGGCGCTCATGGGGGCCTCTGCCCCACTTGCGGCCAGAAGATCGCCGTATTCGCGCCACCGGGGATCCTCGGGACGATCGGCGGCCAGTCTGCGGCCGAGGACGAGCCAGGCCCGGGCGGCCCGTGTCCGGGCGTTCAGGACCGATCCTCGCCCGGCCTCGACGCTGACGGGCTGCGCACGCCCCTCGCTCACCTGCGCCTCGTATCGGCCCAGACGCCCTGGCCGCGGCGTGGCGTCCGCTTCGCCGGCCAGGGCCGCGAGCAGTTCAGCGGCCCGCGCGCGACCCTGATGGGCCGTGAGAGCGGCCATACGCTCGATCTCCATGTTCACGCGGCGCAGCACGCGTCCCCGACCGCTGCGCTCGGCCAGCATGCGGGCGGCGCGCAGGTTCGGGATGACGCTGCCCCAGTAGCCGTCGCTCGCCTGCTTGTCGGCGGCCCGCCTCAGGTAGCCGGCGCGATGCTCGTCGGCGATCCCCGGCAAGGCGGCGAGTCGCTCGGCGGCCGCGGCCGTCCAGCCCAGCAGCCGCCAGCGTCCGCGCAACCAGTGCTCCTGATCTCTCGCGTTGACAGGGGGATCCGGGAATTGTCCGTAGTGACGTCTCAAGGACGACTCGCGCAGGACGGCCGCACCCAGAGCGCTGCGGGCGTCGGTCGCGTAGGGGGCGCGGTCGATGTCGCGGGGCCCGAGGCCCGGCGAGCGCAGGGCGGCCACGAAGCGGGCCGCCCTGTCGTCGGACGGCTTGTCGGGCAGCAGCGGCAGGCCGAGGTGCTCGCGACGGATCCGCCAGAGCGTCCAGCCCGTATCCCGATCGTAGGGGCCCAGGTCGAGGAGCTCGGGCCACAGGCTCGTGTCCCGGGTTCCGGGCACGATCCGCGCTTCCAGTCGACGCTTCCGCAGGGTCCAGACGAAACGCTCCAGCTCGTCGAGCCTGTGGGCGGGCACGGTCCTCAGGAGCAGGTCGATGGCTCGCAGGGCCAGTTCCGGCTCCCGAGGGGCCAGGTCGAGGGCGCGCTTGGCGAGCAGGCTCTCCGCGAGATCGTCGGGCAGCTCGGCCGCGGGGTCTGCGGCCAGGCTGTCGCGTGCCGACCATCGGGTCGCGGCGGCCGCCAGCCAGGCGGCGGCGCCGTCGGCCGTGTGGAGCCTGAGCGACGCGGGTTCGAGGCCGCGCATCCAGGCCGCCTCCCAGGCGGCCGACCAGTGCGGCGCGGCGAAGAGGTCGGCCGGCCAGCCGTCCACAGTCTCGACGGCGTCCGGGTCGCGGTACTTGCCGACGCGGGCGTCCTCCAGGAAGGGATCCACCAGGAGGTCGGCGGCGGCGGGAACGGCGAGGAGCAGACAGACGAACGCCGGGATCCATCCACGGTTCATCTCAGCAGCACGACCTTTCGGGTCGGGGTGACGGCGCCGTCGGGCACCGAGAGGCGCAGCAGGTAGAGGCCGGCGGGCAGGCGGCGGCCGTCGTCGTCGCGACCGTCCCAGGATACGAGGTATGCGCCGTTCGGCAACCACCAGTTCCTCACGCGGCGGGCTCGGGCGTCGTAGGCGGAGAGGCGGGCGCCGATCGCTTCGGTGTGGACCTCGAGGAAGACCTCCCCCGCGCTGGGGTTGGGGCGCGGCAGGCCCAGGCTCAGCGCGGGTGGCGTAGCCAAGGCGCCCAGCAAGGCGCTGCGGGAGACCACCTCGCCGAGATCGATGCGGATGCGGCCACGGAGCAGGACCCGCGCGTCGCCGTAACCGTCGGGCAAGGCGAGCTGGGCGGCGGGGATCACCATGTCGTCGGCGGTCTGGCCCGCGGGCACGTCGCCGTCCCACACGGGACTCCAGGTGGCGCCGTTGTCCAGGCTCGCGTCGACCGAGATCCGCTCGGGCATCTCCCAGGGCCAGCTCAGGGCGACACCGCCCCGCGCCTCGTCCCAGGCGGCGGCGAAGGGCGAGCCCGGATCCGCGACCAGATCCATCCGGCCGAGCAGCCATCCACGCCCCCGCCTGAGCCGGTCGCTGGCCAGCCGGAACTCGAGCCGGGTGCCGCCCGCCAGGTCTTCGGGGAAGACGAAGGTGTCCACGCGCCACACAGGGGCGTCGTCGTCGGTGAGGCCGCCGGGCGAGACGAAGGCCTCGCGGCCGTGCAGGGGATTCTCGACCGCGCCGTCCACGCGTCCGTCGTAGCCGCCGTCGGGGGTGAGCGTCGTGTAGTCGCCCTCGGGGTCGAGGTAGCTCACCAGGGCCCCGTCGCTGCCGGTCCCCGGCGTGAAGGCGTGGATGTCGACGGCGTGGATCAGGCGCAGGACCGAGCCCGGCTCGGGGATGAAGCGGGGCGAGGTCAGCCGGGCGTCGCCCAGGTTGGCGTAGAGCACGTCGGGCCAGTCGGAGCCGTCGCCGTGGGCGGTGGCCGTGCAGGCGAGCAGCGGCGCGTCGGGCAGCCCGGGGGCCGCCGCGGGGCTCCAGGCGAACCAGTGGGTGGTGCTGCCGATCGATGGCTCGGACCAGCCCGTCGCGAAGGGGTCGTCCAGGGCGAAGGGCTCGTCGGCGGGTTCCCAGACCCAGGTCCGCTCAACAGTCTCCAGCAGGGTCCCGTTCCGGAAGATCTGGACCGTGAATTCCGAGGCGTCGCCCGGTCCGGGCGTATCGCCGGGCTGCCAGACGATGGCCTCGGTCAGGATCCAGATGATGTGGTCGTCCCGCTCGAGAGACCGCTCGACCTGCAGGACGCCGGGGGCGAACCGCCCGAAGTCGTCGTAGTCGAGCTTGGTCACGATGACCGAGATCTCGTCGTCCCAGGCGGCATGGCCGGTCAGGACGATGTGGCAAGTGACCTCGCCGCCGTTGTCGATCATCGCGAAGTCGAGGTCGAAGGGGTTTCCGAGCAGGTCGTACATGAAGCTGTAGTCGTACGTGACGCCCTTGAACTCGAGTCGTGCCTCGGACGGACCCGCATACCCGTCGCTCGACGGAGAAGAGTATGGACCGAACACGTCGCCGTCGCCGAAGAGGTCCTGCGGCCCGCCGGAGGTCTCCCCCGCGGCCACGTCGTCCACGCCGTCGGCCTCGACCAGGCGGACGCGCAGATGAGGGCTCGCCCCGGACGACACGGCGTCGTCCGGCACCGACTCGTCCACGTGCAGCACCTCGAAGCGGAGCTCCGGAAAGGCCGCGTCGTAGGGTGCGTCGTCGAAGCCTCCGCGCAGGCGCACCAGGAAGTACTCGCCGGGGTCGTCGGCGCTCGCGGGTATCCGGGTCACATGGCGTGGGGCGCGGATCACGGTGCCGGCGGTGCCGGACGACAGGACGGTCTCCTCGGCCCAGCCCAGTTCAAGCAGGCTGTAGGCGTCCGGCAGCGCGGCGCCGGTGCCGTCGCCCCGGCCCCAGGCCCCGGCGGCCATCAGGCTGACGGCGCCCAGGCCGCCGCGGCTGACGGCCGAACCGGGGTCGGCGGGCAGGTCCGTGTCGTAGCGGTCCTCGAGGCCGAGCAGGTGGCCCGTCTCGTGGGCCCACACGCCGGGTCCGCTGTGGAGGCTGGCGACGGCGTAGCTCTGGGCCTCGTGGCCGCCCTGGCGGTAGGGCTCCTCGAGGTAGAACTGCAGGGGCTCCACCCAGCCGTCGACGGGATCGTTCTCCAGGCCGGGCGCCGCATGGAGGATCAGGACGCCGTCGACGATCCCGTCGCCGTCGGCGTCGGCGGTCGCGAAGTCCAGCCCCGCCGCGTCGGCGCCGGCGATGGCCTCGGCCGCCAGGGCGCGGGTGCGCACCACGCTGTGCGGGTTGTAGCGGTCCGAATACCAGGAGGTCTCCTCGACCAGATGGACCAGGGGCGCCAGGGTCACCCGCAGCACATCGCTGCGCCCGCTGGCGGCGTAGAAGTAGCGCTCGAGGGTCTCGGCGCCGAGGCCGGCCACCCGCGGCGTCAGGTCGCGGGCGGGATCCCAGTCCACGGGCAGACGCCGGTCGGCGAAATCGACGGGGATCACCAGCAGACGGAACAGGGGGCCGCTCTTGGCGGGGTCGGTGAAGGCCGTCCGCATGGCGTCGCGGCGCTCCGCCCGGCGCTCGCTCTGCACCGCGTCGGTCGCGCCCCGGACGCACGCGGCCGTCCCCAGCAGGACGGCCAGCGTCAGGATCAGGCGTTGCGTCGTCGGCTTCAGGCGCTCACTCCCATTCGATGGTGCTCGGGGGCTTCGAACTGATGTCGTAGGCCACCCGGTTGATCCCCCGCACCTCGTTGATGATGCGGTTGCTGACGCGGGCCAGCACCTGGTCGGGGATGCGGGCCCAGTCGGCGGTCATGCCGTCGAGGCTGGTGACCGCCCGCAGGGCCACCACCGACTCGTAGGTGCGCTGGTCCCCCATCACGCCCACGGTCTGCACGGGCAGCAGCACCGCGCCGGCCTGCCAGATGCGGTCGTACTCCCCGGAGGCGCGCAGCTCGCTGATGAAGATATGGTCGGCGGCCTGCAGAAGGCGAACGCGTTCCGGCGTGACGTCGCCGAGGATGCGCACGCCGAGGCCCGGCCCCGGGAAGGGATGGCGCATCAGCAGGGCGTCGTCGAGACCCAGGCCGCGGCCCACCTTGCGCACCTCGTCCTTGAAGAGCTCGCCCAGGGGCTCGAGCAGCTCGAAGCCCAGCTCGGCGGGCAGGCCGCCCACGTTGTGGTGCGACTTGATCACGTGCGAGGGGCCGTTGACCGACACCGACTCGATGCGGTCGGGATAGAGCGTGCCCTGGGCCAGGAAGTGCAGGGGGCCCAGGTCGGACGTCGCCGTCTTGAAGACCTCGATGAAGGTCTCGCCGATGATCTTGCGCTTGCGCTCGGGGTCGGTCACGCCGCTCAACCGCTGCAGGAAGAGGTCGGCCGCGTCGACGCGCACCACCGGGCGGTGCAGGAAGCCGTTGAGGGTGCGCTCCACCTCGTCGGCCTCCTGGTGACGCAGCAGGCCGTTGTCGACGAAGACCGTGTGGAGCTGATCTCGCACGGCGCGGTCGATGAGCGAGGCGGTCACGGTGGAGTCCACGCCGCCGGAGACCGCGCAGAGCACCTGGCGGTCGCCGACGGTCTCGGTGATGTCGGCCACGGTCGCCTCGATGAAGGCGGCCGCCGACCACTCGCTCTCGATGGCGCAGATGTCCCGGGCGAAGTGGCGCAGGATCGTCATGCCGTGCTCGGTGTGCACCACCTCGGGGTGGAACTGCACGCAGTACCGGGCGCGGGCCTCGTCGCCCGCGGCGGCGAAGGGGATCGACTCGGAGCTCGCCAGGGCCGCGAAGCCCTCGGGCAGGGCGCCGACGCGGTCGCCGTGGCTCATCCACACGTCCTGACGCTCGGGCGTGTCGTCGAAGAGGCGGCTCTCCCCCGTGCGCGTGATGACGGCCGGGCCGTACTCGCGGCTGTCCGAGCCCTCGATGGCTCCGCCCAGCTTGCGGCACATGAGCTGCATGCCGTAGCAGATGCCCAGCAACGGCTTGCCCTCGTCGAAGAGCTCGTCGCCGATGTCGGGCGCGCCGTCCTCGTAGACCGACGACGGACCTCCGCTGAGTACCACGCCGCGGATCTCGTCGCGGCCGAGCAGCTCCCGGTAGCGGTCGAAGGGATAGATCTGGGAGAAGACGCCCACCTCGCGCAGTCGGCGCGCGATGAGCTGGGTGTACTGGGATCCGAAATCGAGGACCGCCACCTCGGGCTGGCCCGGCTGGGTCGTCATGCTCGCGGTACCGTCCTTCTCAGTGGCGGAAGTGCCGCCGGTCGGTGTGGATCAGGGTGACGCCGAGACGGTTCGCCGCCTCGATGACCTCCTCGTCGCGGATCGAGCCCCCCGGCGCGATGACGCCGGCCACGCCCGCCTCGTGCAGGCGCTCGATGCTGTCCGGGAAGGGGAAGAAGGCGTCCGAGGCGCATACACATCCGGTCAGGTCGAGTTCCTGGTCCCCCGCCTTGCGCACGGCGATGCGCGTGGAGTCGACCCGGCTCATCTGGCCGGCGCCGATGCCCAGGGTGGCCTCGTGATCGCCGAGGACGATGGCGTTGGACTTGACGTGCTTGCAGACCTTCCACTGGAACCTCAGGGCGGCGGTCAGCCGCTCGTCGGGCTCGGGGCCGGCCACGTGCTTCCAGTCGTCCAGCTCGGGGAAGCCCTCGTCCTCCTCCTGGTGGAGCTGGACCTGTCCGAAGGCCAGTCCCTTGCCGGTGGTCGCCGCGCCGAACACCTCGGGGTCGAGGGCCAGCACCCGCAGGTTCTTCTTCTTGCAGAGGGTCGCGAGGGCGTCCTCGTCGTAGGACGGGGCCAGCACCACCTCGCAGAAGCGCTTGCGCAGGATCTGCACCGCCGCGTCGTCCACCTCGCAGGTGAAGGCGAAGATGCCGCCGAAGGCCGACTCGGGGTCGCAGCGCAGGGCCGCCTCGAGGGCCTCGGCCGCGGTCGCGCCCACGCCCACCCCGCAGGGGTTGGTGTGCTTGATGGCGGCGCAGCAGACGCCGTCGAGGTCGCCCACCAGCTTGGCCGCCGCGATCACGTCCACGAAATTGTTGAACGAGAGCGCCTTGCCGTTGAGCTGGACCAGGCCCATGCCCGCCAGGGGGTCGTCGGCGTCCAGGCCGGGCAGGAAGAGCTCCGCGCGTTGATGGGGATTCTCGCCGTAGCGCAGCTCCACCGAGAGATGGCCGTCGTGGGCGGCGCCTTCGAAGTACTCGGCGATCTGGGCGTCGTAGTCGGCGACCAGGGCGAAGGTCTCGGCGGCCATGCGGCGGCGGAAGTCGGCGTCGGGGAAACCGCCGCCGGCCTCGCTGGCCGCGATGAAGTCCTCGTAGAGCTCGGGGTCGCTCAGGACGCAGACCCGGGCGTGGTTCTTGGCCGCCGCCCGCAGCAGCGAGGGACCGCCGATGTCGATCTTCTCGATGGTGGCGGCGTGGTCGGCGCCGTCGGACACGGCCCCCGCGAAGTCGTAGAGGTTGCACACCACCACGTCCACCGGCGAGACGCCCAGCTCGGACACGTCGGCGAAGTCGCTTTCGGCGGCGCCGAGGATGCCGCCGAAGACCAGCGGGTGGAGGGTCTTGACGCGGCCGCCGAAGATCTCGGGGAAGCCGGTCAGATCGCTCACGTCGCGCACCTCGTGGCCCAGCTCGCGCAGCCGGGCGGCGGTGCCGCCGCTGGCGACGAACTCGTATCCCTGCGCGGCGAGGGCGGCGGCCAGGCCGTCGAGACCGGACTTGTCCGTCACGCTCAGCAACGCACGGCGGGGGCGGTTCAGCTCAGGATCGCGGACCATGCGCGGGCCTCCTCGGCGAACAGGATGTTGAGCACCTCGAGATACCGGGCCGAGGTGCGCTCCAGGATATCCGTCGGCAGCTGCGGCGGCGGGTAGGCCTTGTCCCAGTCCAGGGTGTCGAGATGGTTGCGCAGGATCTGCTTGTCCCAGCTCGGCGGCTCCTCCCCCGGCACGTGCTCGGCGGCGGGCCAGAAGCGGCTGGAGTCGGGCGTGAGCACCTCGTCGATCAGGACGATGTTCCCGTCGATGCGTCCGAACTCGAACTTGGTGTCGGCGATGAGCACGCCGCCCGCCTTGGCGTAGGCCGCGGCGCGCGTGTAGAGGTCGAGGGTGAGCTCGCGCAGCCGGTTCGCGTCCGCCTCGCCGATGAGATCGACGGTCTCCGCGAAGGAGATGTTCTCGTCGTGGCCCGTCTCGGCCTTGGTCGAGGGGGTGTACAGGGGCGCGTCGAGCTGCTGCGACTTGAGCAGGCCCTCGGGCAGCGTATGGCCGCAGATGGTCCCGTCGTTCAGATAGGAGCGCCAGCCCGAGCCCGTGATGTAGCCGCGGGCGATGCATTCCACCGGGAAGGGCTCCGCCTTGCGCACCAGCATGGAGCGACCGGAGAGCTCGTCGCGCAGATCGCTGAAGGGCGCCGGGAAGAGATCGGCCTCGGCAGTCACCAGGTGATTCGTGACTTCGTTGAAGTGATTCAGCCAAGCCAGTGTCATCACGGTAAGTATGCAGCCGCGCCCCGGCACGGTCTGGTCCATGATGACGTCGTAGGCGGAGATCCGATCCGTGGCGACGATGAGCAGCTCCTCGCCCAGATCGAAGATCTCGCGCACCTTGCCCTTGCGGTCGGGGGTCAGTCCTAGATCGACCGTGCTGCGCAGAGATTGCATGGGTCTCCCGTTTCTGCGGAGGGTTCTGAGGGGTGGGACGCGGGCATGTTAGCCGCCGTCCTGCACGGTGTCAAGTCGGCGCGACGGCGGTCCGTGCAGGCTGGAAATGCGAGGCGGTCCCGGGCCGTCCCAATGGACGAACAGGGTGCCCCTCAGGTCCGTGCGCAGGGTCGCGAGCGTCTCCCCGGCGGCCGTGAAGGGACCGTGGCTGGGGTGGCCGTGACGACTGTCGATGCCGCAGCTGATCAGGACCAGTCGAGGGCGCGTGGCCTCCAGCAGGGCGGGCGAGCTGGACGTACGGCTGCCGTGGTGCCCGGCCTTGAGCACGTCGATCCCTCCGGGGGGCCAGGCAGTCGTGTGGGACAGCAGCCGCCGTTCGCCGACGCCTTCCAGATCGCCGGTCCACAGGCCGCGGATCCGTTCCCCGTCGACCAGGATCACGGCCAGGGAGCGATCGTTCTCGTGTTCGGCGTCGAGATTCGACGCGCAGACCAGCGACCAGGCGCCGGCCCGGTGCAGGGTATCCCCCGGCGCGGGTCGGAGGGCGACCGCCTCCCCGGGCGCCGTGGTCGCGCCGCCCAGCCACCAGGCGCCCACCGGCAGGGCGTCGCCGACAGCGTCGGCCGCTCCGTCGTGGTCGGCGTGGTGGTGGGTCAGGATCACGCCGGCGAGACGTTCGACGCCCTCGCGTCGCAACCACGGCCGCACATCGCGCACGAAGGGCCCGCTGGCGCCCCAGGACTCGCCCGTGTCGATCAGCACGGCGCTGCGGTCGGGGAACACGAGCAGGGCGCAGTCCCCCTGGCCCACGTCGAACTGGACGGCGCTCATGCCGTCCGCAGGCAGACGGCGGTCCAGCGTGGGCAGCAGGATCAACAGGCCGGCGCCGAAGACGCCCGCCGTCCGCCAGCGCAGGGACGGTCCCCGCAGGAGCAGCGCGAACCCCACGGCGCCGGCCAGGAAGATCGAACAGCCCGCCAGGCTCCAGACCGGCAGACCGATGCGCAGGTCCGTTCCGGACGACAACCACGCGGCGCCGCCCGAGATGAGGCGCAGCACCAGCCAGGCGTCCGCCGCCAGCGCCTGCGCCGCCCAGGGCCAGGGACTGAGCAGGGCTCCGGCCGACAGCCAGACCGCCGCTCCGAAGGCGGGTACGGCCGCGAGGTTGTAGGCCGTGGCCAGGGGATGGATCCAGCCGAAGCTGCGGGCGGTCTCGGGCAGCGCACCGAACTGGGCGCCCAGGCTCACAGTCACGGCGTTGCCGAGCCAGCGGAGCGGTCGCGGGAGGGTCGACAGGACCGGGACGGCCAGGCGCAGGGAGACCAGGATGCCGGCCGCCGCCCCGAAGGAGAGTCGCAGTCCGGAGTCGGTCAGGGCGTCGGGCGTCGCCAGGGCCCAGAGCCAGAGCATCAGGCCCAGGGTCCGGAGTCCGTCGTGGGCCCGTCCGCTCCAGGCGGCCAGGGCGGCGGCGAGCAGCAGACCGGAGGCCCTCAGCGCGGAGCCCGGCGCGCCCGTCAGCAGGACGTAGACGGTCAGGAACGCGGCCAGCCCCAGCAGGCGCGACAGCGCACCGGCACGCAGGCCCTTCAGGCACAGCAGCCACACCCCCGCCACCAGGCCCACGTGCAGGCCGCTCACGGCGAAGAGATGGCCCAGGCCGACCGCACCATAGGCCGCGCGCAGGTCGCGAACCTCGGCCCCGCGACGACCGAGGAGCACGGAGGCGAGCAGGTTGGCTTCGCCCGTCGGGAAGAGGTGGGCGAGGCGGGCGAGCATGGCGCCGCGGATCACGCCCAGGGCCGAGCCGGCCGTGCCGGCCAGGGCATCTCCGGCCGTGGGAGCCGACTGCATGCGTGACAGGCGACCGTCTAACGACAGGCCCCGGCCCCGCAGGAAGCGCCGGGGATCGAAACCCCCGGGTACGGTCGCGCGTCCAGGTGGCGAGGCCTCCAGCTCCCCCGCCACGCGGGACCACATGCGCGGCGCGGAGCCACGTCCGCGCAGCATCACGCCCGTGCCCGGCGCCAGGTCGCCTTCATGTGCAATCACCGTGGCCGGGGCTCGCCAGCGGTCCGCGTCGACCGACGGCCAGGCGGTGGTGCGCAGGAGGGCCGGTGCGGTGTGGGACACGGGCCGCGACGGCGCCCAGGGCGTGTCCGCGAGCAGCTCGCGGGGCCGATCGTCGGCGGCGCGGACGGCGCGACCGGCGCACCAGCCGGCGACGGCGGTGATCGCGGAGGTTCCGCCCGTCAGGACGGGATGTCCGCCGGCCAGGCGCAGCAGCGGCGCCGAGCAGGCCAGGCGAATCCAGGCGGACGCCGCGCCGGGCGGCTCGGGTCGGCCAGGACTCTCTTCACCGACGGTGAACGAGACGATCATCAGCAGCGACCAGGCCACGGGCCAGGGGAGCCGGTCGGCGATCAGTCGGTGGGCGCGCTGTAGCGGGGCAGGGTGAGGACCGGGTCTCCGTCTGGATTCCAGAAGTGGCACCGGTTGCGGCCCCTCTGCTTGGACAGGTAGAGCATGCGGTCGGCGTTGCGGTAGAGCTCGTCGGGCGTGTCGCCCCCGCCCGGGAAGGCGGCGCCCCCGAAGGAGACGGTCACGCGCAAGGGGGACTCCGCGTCGGGATCGGACAGACGCAGGTTGGCGATGCCCACCTGGATGCGCGTCACGATGTCGCGGGCCGCGTCGAGTTCGGTGTTGGGCAGCACCAGGGCGAATTCCTCCCCGCCCACCCGGCAGACCAGATCGATCCGGCGCAGGCCGCGGAGCAGTTCGCGGGCCACGGCCCGCAGCACGCGGTCGCCGGCCGGATGTCCGAAGCGGTCGTTGATGTCCTTGAAGTGGTCGATATCCCCGAGGAGCAGCACCAGCGTGGAGTTGCGGCGCTGCGCACGTTCGATCTCGAGGGCGATCTGCTCCTCGAAGAAGCCCCGGTTGTGGACGCCGGTCAGCGGATCGACGTGGACCAGGCGCGTCATCCGGTGGGCCTGGCGCCACCCGTTGGTGACGAAGCGCGAGATGCGGCGGGCGAGCCGGATCAGGCTTTCACGCTCCGTGCCGACGCGGGCCACGGCGTAGAGCAGGCCGGCCTCCGCGACCGCGGTCCCGTCCGGCGTCTCGAGGACCTCGCGCGGCGGATAGAGCGGCACCGCCACGCCGCCGTGGAAGTCGGCGTCGCCGTCCGTTGCCGCGGCTCGCAGACGCGGGGGCAGCTCCTCGCGGTCATGGATCCACACGGCCTCGCCCGCGCGGCGGGACGAGGTCCAGAACGGGCGTTCGCCCTGCGGGCAGTGGGTCACGTCCGGCAGCGGGTCGAGACCCTCGAGCTCGTCGAAGAGCTCGACGTGAAGGTCCACGTCGTCGAAGGCGGGTCGAAGCATGTCCAGCACGCCCTGCAGCAGGACGGCCTCGCCATCGCTGGCGGCCCGCGTGAGGTTCAGGTCCTGGGCCCGCTCCATGGCGTTCAGCACGCGCTCGTGCATGCTGAACTCGTTGCCGGGAATGCGGTCGCCTCGGTCCGTTCCGGCGGGGTCGCGAGCGATGTCCGCAGGGGCTTCGCTGAAGATCGGCGCCAGATCCAGAAGCATCGAATGACCGCGGAGCGCGAAATGCCGGGCCGGGCCCTCGTCCTGGTCGCCGACCAGGACGCGCACCAGATCTCCCCGGCCGACCAGGGTCGCCACCAGCGTCCGTCCGGCCGCCTGCAACGCCGCGGTATCGCCGCCGGCCAGGGCCACGCGCAGGTCGTGGCGCAGCGCGGGTCCGATGCGGGCTACGGACATCAGATGTCGGATCAGGTCGATCACGGCGAGAGGCGTCTCCGATCAGTTGTCGTTTCCAATGCCGGGCCCCGAGCGTATATTGGTGCGTCTGATGCACGAACGCACACCCTTAATTGTGACACATGATGTGCATTCTTTCAATATCGATGGCTTCCGGTAGACCTCCCAGTGACCATCGATCCCCTCCGCACCGTGGAGTTCAAGGATGAACCGACCGATCGTTCCGCACAAGGTCCTTCCCCTGTCGATGCTGTTGCTCCCCCTGCTGGCCTTCTGGGCGGGGTGCGCCGGCGTCCCGGATTCGTCCCCGCGAGCGGCGGTCGACGTCGATGCGGCCGTTCCCGTTCCGGCGCCCGTCGACACCGCCGCGACGACCGCAGAAGTCCTCGCGGAGCCCTCGCCTCCCCCGCAGGACGGCGACGGCCTCGCGTTGCAGCGCGTGCTCGAGGAACGGCCCGACCTGGCCCAGCTCGATCGCGCCTACCGCCAGGCCCTCGAGCTCCTCTCCCGGGCCCAGTACGAGGCCGTCGAGGATCTGCTCTTCCTGCTCAAGGGCGAGACCGTGACCACGGTGCCCGCGGACCGCGACAGCCTGGCCCGCGCCTTCCTGTCCAGCCTGGACCGTCGCGTGGGCCTGCTGGCTGGCGTCCTGGCCGAGGACCGGACCCTGAGCACCTCGGTCGCCGCCGACGACTCCCTGCTGACCGAGGCCTACGCCAGCCTGAAGGGTCTGTCCTTTCCGGACTCACTGATCCCCGTCTCCGGCGAGCGGCGGCGCGAGCTCCAGCGCGATCTGCTGCTGGTGGAGAACGAGGCCGTCGACAAGTGGATGGCCTACTTCACCGGCAACGGCCGTCTCAGCGTGCAGGCGTGGCTCGACCGCAAGGCCGCCGTCGACTCCCTGATCTACGCGGGACTCGACGCCGCGGGCCTGCCCCGGGAGCTCATCTACCTGGCGGCCATCGAGAGCGGCTTCAATCCGCGCGCCCGCTCCGAGGCCGGCGCGGTGGGCACCTGGCAGTTCATGGCCAGCACCGCGCGCCATTTCCACCTGCGCTGCGACTGGTGGGTGGACGAGCGCCAGGATCCCGAGATGGCCACCCGCGCGGCGGCCACCTACCTCTCCCAGCTTTACCACCACTTCGGCGACTGGGCCCTGGTGCTGGCCGCCTACAACACGGGCGAGCACAGGGTCGACCGCGCCATCCGCCTGGCCGGGCACGACGACTTCTGGCGCCTGCACCTGCCCTGGCAGACACGCAACCACATCCCCAAGTTCATCGCCGTCGCCCGCATCTGCGAGGACCCGCTGGCGTACGGCTTCGAACCCACCGTCGCGCCCGCCCTCGGCTACGACGTGATCGACGTGACCGATGCCACCGACCTGGATCTCATCGCCCGCTGCGCCGACGTGGCGTCGGACGAGGTGGTCGCCCTCAACCCCGCCCTGCTCCGACGGGCCACGCCCCCCGGCCGCTCGGACTACCCCGTGCGCGTTCCCACCGGCACGGGCGCCCCGGCCCTGCGCGCCCTGCGCTCGATCCCCCTGGCGGAGCGTCTCACCTGGCGGCGCCACGTGGTGGAGCGGGGCGAGTCCCTGGGCGCCATCGCGGATCGCTACGGCACCTCGGTCCGCGACATCGCGCGTCTGAACGGGATCGACGACGTGGCCCTCATCCATCCGGGCGACCGGTTGCTGATCCCCATGCCCGCCGAACTGGCCGAGCGGGCGCGCCTGCGCGTCGCCGAGAGCGGTCATTACGTGCCCCCTTCGGGCTACGAGCGCGTCAGCTACCGGGTTCGCTCCGGCGACACCCTCACCGGCATCGCACGCAAGCTCGGCGTCACCCTGCGGCACCTGCGGCGCGTGAACAACATGCACGGCAACGCGCTGATCCGGCCGGGCGATCGCGTCTATGCGTACAGACCCCCGCGGTAACGGAACCGCGGGGGCCTTTCCCGAATCGCAGACTGTGACTAGAAGCGGGCGGTGAGGCTGATCCGATGGGTCTCCTCGTCGATCCCGAGCATGTCGCCGGCGTAGGCGTAGTCGATGGTCAGCCGCGAGACGCGGAAGCCGGCGCCCATGGTGATGTCGTTCAGGCTCCAGCCCGAATCGAAGCCTCCGCGCAGGAAGACCTTCTCGTGGAAGGCCAGCTCGCCGCCGAAGTGGATGTTCGTGCTGAGCGAGCCGGCGCTGTACTGGTCCGCCTCGCGCCGGTTGTCGAAGCGCGTCTCGGCGCTGGTGGCCAGGGTCACGCGCGCGCTCCACTCGGGCAGCATCAGGTGGTAGGCCAGGGCGGGCACCAGCGCCGGGCTGATGTACTCGGTCAGGCTGTAGCCGTCGGGTCCGCTCCAGGCCAGCACCGTGGTGGTGATGTCCTGCAGCTTCAGGCCGAAGTCGAGGCCGCGCCAGACGCGAGGCCGGATCAGGCCCAGGTCGAGACCGATGCCCAGGCTGTTGTAGTCGCCCACGCTCTGACGGATGAACTTGACCGAGCCGCCGAGCTCCCAGTCGCCCTTGCGCTCGGCGTAGGACGCGAAGACGGCCAGCTCGGAATCGCTGGCGAAGCGGAACTGGTCCTGGAGGGTGAACAGGCCCTGGAGCTCGTCGTCGTCGACGACGTCGTCGCCGTTCACGTCGAGCTGGTCGAAGAGGTGGTCGGTCAGGGGGATGTCGTCGATGCCGACCCGGATGGCCGAGACGGCGAAGGCGCCGTCCTCGCCGCCGAGCAGGGACCAGTCCACCGGCTGGGCGTAGGCCACGTAGTCGCGGTCGATCAGGTCGCCGAAGCGCTCGGCGTGCATCAGCAGCAGGTTCCGCTCGGCGGTGCCGGCGAGGCCGGCGGGGTTCCAGTAGGCCGCCGAGGGATCGTCCGCCACGGCGGTGAAGGCGCCGCCCATGGCCAGGGCGCGGGCGCCACCGCCGTCGTCCATGAAGGCGCCGGCGTACTTGGCGGCGTCGGCCGCGGCCGGGACGAGGGCGAGACAGGCGGCGAACAGCACGAGCGCCGTCCGCGCGAGGCGGGGCGACCGGCCGGTTCCGGGATTCGACATGAAGGCTCCTCGCATTCCCAGGGGTCAGGAATCAGGGTCCGGGACGTTCAGCAAGGCCGTCCGTGGCGGACGGCCCGCTCACATTATACGACAGGGCCCGCACCGGGGCCAAGCCCGAGTCCGGTCTAACCCAGTCCGTACTTCTTGAGTTTCCGATAGAGCGTGCGCTCGCTGATGCCCAGGCGTTCGGCCGCCAGGCGACGCTTTCCGCCGGTCGCCCGCAGGGCCTGTTCGATCAGCGCGTGCTCGGCGCTCTCCAGGTCGCCGTCGCCGGCGACGGGTTCCGTCGAGTAGCCGGCCTCGCCGGCGAAGGTGTCCACGACGCGGCCGTCGAAACCCACCGGTCCGCCCACGGGACCGTCGACCGACAGGGCCGCCTTGATCCGCTTCAGGTCCTCCCGCATCTCCAGCAGGGTGGCCATGATCAGTTCGGTCTCCCGCCCCGCCGTCATGGGGCCCACGGGCACCGGCAGCCGGTCCGCCCGGCCGGGCGCCCGGCCCGTGAGGATCTCCTCGGGCAGGTCCGCGGTCTCGATCATGCCGGTCTGCTTGAAGACGGCCATCGACCGGATCGCGTTGCGGAGCTCACGCACGTTGCCGGGCCAGGGATAGGACGTGAGCAGATCCAGCGCCGGGCGGGCGATGCCGCGCAGGGAGAAGCCGTGCTCGCCGTTCTCCTGCTCCAGGAAGGTCCGGGCCAGGATGGGGACGTCCTCAGGCCGGTCGCGCAGCGGCGGCGTGGGGATGACCACCACGCGCAGACGGTAGTAGAGGTCCTGGCGGAAGCGCCCGGCCTCCACCTCGGCGGCCAGGTCGCGATGGGTGGCCGCCACCAGGCGGATATCGCTGCGCTCGGTGCGGGTGCCGCCCACGGGCGTGAACTCCCCCGTCTCCAGGGCGCGCAGGAAGCGGGTCTGCATGGCCAGGGGCAGCTCGGCCACCTCGTCCAGGAAGAGGGTGCCCCCGTCCGCGCGCTTGAAGACGCCGTCGTGACGGCTCACCGCGCCGGTGAAGGCGCCCTTCTCGTGACCGAAGAGCTCGCTCTCCAGGACGCCCTCGCTCAGGGCGCCGCAGTTGAGGCTGACGAAGGGCTTGTCGGCGCGGCGGGAATGGTGATGGAGGGCGCGGGCGACCAGCTCCTTGCCGGTGCCGCTCTCCCCGAGCACGAGCACGTTCACGTCCAGGGGGGCCGCCTGGGCGATCAGGGCGATCATCTGGTTGACCGCGCGCGAGCGGCCGGCGATGCCGCTGCGCTGGCGCACCTCGCGCAGCTTGAGCAGCCGCTCCACCTCCAGCCGCAGCTCGTCCGCGCCCACGTTGGGCGCGAGCCGCCGCAGGGCGCCGCGATGGGGCTCGTCCTGCAGGCCCGACAGCACGGCCGGCGTGCCCAGCAGGATGAGGTCGGCGTCGCCCTTGAGGGTCAGGAACTTCTCGACCACGTGGCGGGAGCGGCCGAACTCGGCGGTGTCGAAGATCAGCAGGGCGCCCTCGCCCTCGGCGAAGAGGGCCAGGGCCTCCGAGGGGGAATCGTGGAGGCTGAGATCGACGCCCGGCAGGTGCCAGTCGGCGACGGTCTTGTAGAGGGCGGGTCTGCGTCCCAGGAGCGCGACGACGTGCGACACGGAAGGTCCTCCTGCTATTCTGTCAGACGATATGACATGCGAGCGCTCGGCGAGTGCGCGGCCAATCCGCTGATACGATAGCATATGTAAGAAGCGGACGCCAGCCGGAGGGGCGCCCGCTTTCCTGGCGTGTCAGGTGTCCGGATCAGGAATGACGGTGGAGATATTCCATGTCCAGGCCGGTCAGGAAGGCCTGGTAGCTCTCGCCGCTGCCGGCCGCCTGGCCGCTGCGCAGGGCGAGCGCCTCGAGCGATTCGGCCGCCGAGCGCAGACGACCCAGGAGATCGTCCAGGGAGTCGGGCAGGGGCGTCTCGTCCCGGGGCGGCGTCTTCAGCCGCGTCTGTTCGATCCGATAGGCGGCCACGCCCGTCGGCGCGGCCACGCTGGGCTCGGGCGCCGTCTCGACGACCGGTTGCGTCTTCGCGACGGGACGGGGGCGGATGCGCGGCTCGGGGCGGCCGGCCTTGCGCAGGGGCGGTTTCCCGCGCCAGCGTCGCCACTGGAGATAGAGGGTGACCACGATGGCGGTTCCGCCGGCGGCCAGCGCCACCGCGGCCAGCCAGGCCAGGGTGGTGTTCCCGCCGTTCATGCCGTTGACCATGTCGAGTTCCATCTGCGTCCCCTTCCGGGTATCCCTCAGGCCCGGGTGTCCAGCCGCCGGCCCACGCCGTCGGCGTCGTCCTCTTCGGTCTCGTCCCCGGCCGCCACCTCGGCGTCGCGGGAGTCGGCCGCCTCGTCCTGCTCCCGTTGCCGGCGCTCGTCCGGATCCACGCGGGAGCGGGTGTCCGTTTCCTCGGTCTGCTTGACCCGGTCCACGCGCTTGTCGTCCTGCGCCGTCTTGCTGGCGGCGGCGGGGTCGGTCTGGTTGGCCTGGCCCTTGGCCTGGGTACGGGCCACGTTCGAGGCCTGGCTCAGGGTCGTGTTGACCGAGATGCCGTCTGCGGCCATGGCCCCTCCTCTCCCCTGCCCGCTAGGTTCTCAGCGGGACATCCAACTCCATCAGGGCCGACGCCAACTTGATCAGCGGCGGCATCGCGAGACCGGCCATGATGTTGATCTTCTCCACCAGCTCGCGCTTCAGATCCGACTCCTCGCCGTCGCTGCGCTGTTCGCGGATCTCGCGGGTCAGGCGGCTGAGGGACTTGCGACCGTCGCTGCGCTGGATCTTGCCGCGCAGCCGCAGGATCGCCTTGGTGTGGATCTGGCACACGCGCGATTCGGTCACGTCGAGGATCTCGCCGATCTCCTTGAGGGTGAGCTCCTCGTAGTAGTAGAGCACCAGCACGAGCTGCTCCTTGTCGGAGAGCTCGCCCAGGCTGCCCGCGACCAGGGCGCGCATCTCGTCCTCGGAGACGCTGGTCTCGGCGTCGGGCGTGCGGGTGTCGGGCAGGTAGTCGCCCAGACTGGAGCTGTTGGAATCGTCGTCCGAGTTGTCGGCGTCCAGGGAGACGATGGTGGCCACGGCCACCTCGTCCATCATCTGCGACAGCTCGCCGCGACTGACGCCCAGGTCCTTGGCGATCTCCTCGTCCGTGGGCGTGCGCCCGAAGCGCGCCTCCAGTCTGACGAAGGCGTCCTCGAGCTGGCGCGCCTTGCGGCGCAGCGAGCGCGGGAACCAGTCCTGCGAGCGCAGCTCGTCGAGGATCGCGCCGCGGATGCGCGGGATCGCGTAGGTCTCGAACTTGTTCCCGCGCCGGTAGTCGTAGTTGTCGATGGCCTGGATCAGGCCCAGCAACCCGGCGGAGATCAGATCCTTGTGGTCCACGTAATGGGGCAGTCCGATGGACATGCGCCCCGCCACGAACTTGACCACCCGCGCGTAGAGCTCGACCAGGTCCCGGCGGGCCTCCTGGTCCTCGCCCGCCTGCAGGCGCTCCCAGAGTTCGAAATGGGCGATGGTTTCTGTCTTCAGCATGCAGTGCCTCGTTGTGGGTGTCGGGTCTCGTTCAGGTCAGCAGTTTCCGTGCCCGTCGTCATGGGGTCGCAGCCTCTTCGGCCGCCTTCTCCTCCGCCTCGCCGATGAGCTGCTTCTTGCGCTCTTCCTTGCGCCGGTCGCGCTCGGCCTGACGTTCGGCTTCCGCCTTCAGGCGCGTCTCTTCCTGCTCCTGCTGCTTGCGAAGTATCCGCTCGTGGTCCTCGCGCACCCACTCGTCGTGGATGCCGGCCCTGAAGACCAGGCTCAGGAGCGATCCCACCAGGTAGAAGGCGAAGTAGGCGATGGCCGCCCGCTTGAGCGTGGGCAGCGCGCCGAAGTCGCGCAGCAGCGCGTGGAGGATCGTGATGAGGGCCGCCCCCATGGCGGCGCTGTTGACGAACATCCGCAAGGGTCTCCTCCTTCAGGCTCAGCGGCTCTCCGCGGCCCGGACCGCGTCGACGCCGAGGATGCGCTCCACGAGGTCCGCGGCGTCGGGAATGACGGGGTGCGACCCCGGCCACTCGCCGCCGGCGACCAGCGACACGGCCATGGGAGCCGAGAGCAGCACGTCGACCAGCTTGCCCGGACCCGCCGTACGGTCCAGCCGCGTCAGGGACAGCCAGTCGCAGTTCCAGCCCCGCGCCTCGCTCCAGGCGCGCTCGCGGGCGGGGGTGTCGATATCCAGGGGCAGGACCAGGTGGCGGTGCACGTTCTCCAGGCCCGCCAGCATGTCCCGGAGGTCGGGATCGGACATGACGTCGCCGGTATGGGCCGGCGTGTCGATCAGCACGACGTCGTAGGCGGCGAAGATCTCGAGCCCGGCGGCGAGATGGGCCGCGTCCTTGAGGATGGCGGCGTCGTAGCCGTGGGCGGTGGCCTCCTCCCGGAAGCGCTCGATCTCGCCGGCGTGGCGCGGCGCGTAGGTCAGCACCAGGGCGCGATGACCCAGATCCTTCAGGCGCGCGGCCGTGGCGAGCACCAGGTCGGTCTTGCCCGCGCCCGGCCCCCCCAGGAAGAGATGGCATCCGGCCAGCGAGGCCCAGTCCCCGCCGCTGGTGCGGAGCTGGTCGCGCAGATGCCGCTCGGCCGTATGGGGCCGCCGGCCGCCGGTCTCGGCCAGGTAGAGGCGGCGCAGGAGGCGGACCGCGGGCAACGAGGCGCCGGTGGCCAGGAGCCGCTTGGCCAGGGGGTAGTCGTCGAAGCCGGTCTCGCGTTCCGCGCGTTCGGCGGCCTCGCGCTTCACGAGCGTCTCCACCATGGTCTCGATCCGCTCGACCTCGGCGCGGATGGCCTCGGCGGTGCGGGCGGGATCGGGACGCGGCTGCGGCGGCGTCGATGCGATCGGCGTCTCCCCCGGCGCCGGGCAGACGCTCACCTCGATGAACCGCTCGTCGCCGCGGGTCACGCTGCGCGTCTCGATGATGCAGGCGTCTTCACCGAACTCCCTGCGAGCCCCGGCGAGGGCGGCGCGGAGGGTCCGGCCGCGGATCTTGTGGACCACGGGGTCCAGGATCGCGGCGCCGGTCTCAGGCGTTGGCTTGCTGCTCATGTTGCACTCCCTGTAAGGAGACGGTTCCCGCGGACTGGACCTTGGTCTGGGCGGTCACCTCGGTGTAGCCCATGACCGGCAGGGTCGGGAACGTGGGTTCGATGAGTCGTTTGACGAACAGCCGCAGGGGCGTCGGCAGCAGCAGCACCGGCGGACGGCCCCGGGCGTAGACCTTCTGCAGGGTTCGTTCCAGCTGCTCCAGGAAGGACTGGGCCAGCAGCGGATCCAGCACCACCGCGCCGGCGCGCTCCGATTCGTGGACGGCCTGGCCGAGGCGCTGTTCGAGCTCCGGATGCAGGGTGACGGCGTAGACGTTCCCGTCGGGTTCCACGTAGAGGCGGCTGACGGTCCGCCGCAGCGCCTCGCGAACCTTCTCGACCAGGTAGTCGGGACCGGCCTTGGCCTCCACGTGGTTGGCCAGCGTCTCCAGGATGGTGACGACGTCCTTGATGGGCACCCGCTCGTGCAGCAGCCCCTTGAGCACGTTGTGCAGGGTGTTGACGGGCACCTTGTCGGGGATCAGGTCCTCGATCAGGGCCGGCGCGAATTCGCGCACCGACTCGCACATGTCCTTCACGTCCTGCCGCGAGAGCAGCTCGTCGGCGTGGGCGCGGATGGTCTCGCTCAGGTGGGTCGCCAGCACGGCGGTGGGCTCCACGACGGTGTAGCCCTCCATCTCGGCGGCGGCCTTGCGCGCGGGGTCGATCCAGACGGCGGGCAGCTGGAAGGCCGGCTCGACGGTCTCGAGGCCCTCGATCCGCTCCCCGCTCGTGTTGCCGGTGCTCATGGCCAGCAGGCGCCCCGGCTGCAGCTCGGCACGGTTGATCTCCACGCCCTTGAGCTTCAGCACGTAGGCGTTGGCCTCGAGCTGGAGGTTGTCCCGCACGCGGATGGGCTGGATGACCAGCCCCAGCTCGGAGCTGATCTGCTTGCGGATGTTGGTGATGCGCACCAGCAGGTCGCCGCCGCGCGACTCGTCCACCATGGGCAGCAGGCCGTAGCCCAGCTCCAGCTCCAGGGCGTCGGTCACGTAGAGCTCGCGGGTCAGGGACTCCTGCTCCGTCTCGGCGGGCGTGGCCGCCTCCTGCGCGGCCTGCTCGGCCGCGTCCTGGCGCTTCATGCGCTCGACGCGGCCGGCCACGATCCGTCCCGCCAGCGCGAACACGCCCGCGAGGCTCAGGAAGGGCATGGTGGGCAGACCGGGAATGAGGCCGAATACGGCCAGTGATCCCGCGGCCAGATACACGGCCTTGGGCTGGCGGAAGATCTGCAGCGTCAGGGCCTGGCCCAGGTTGAGCTTGCCGCTGGAGCGGGTGACCACCATGCCGGCGGCGGTCGAGACCAGCAGGGCGGGGATCTGGCTGACCAGGCCGTCGCCGACGGTCAGGATGGTGAACTGCCGCAGGGCCTCGCCGGCGGACAGGCCCATCTGGAGCATGCCCACCACGAAGCCGCCGATGATGTTGATCAGGGTGATCACGATGCCGGCGATGGCATCGCCGCGGACGAACTTGCTGGCGCCGTCCATGGCGCCGAAGAACTCGGCCTCCGAGGCCACCTCGGCCCGACGCTCCCGGGCCTGGGCCTCGGTGATCAGGCCGGCGTTGAGGTCGGCGTCGACGGCCATCTGCTTGCCGGGCATGGCGTCCAGGGTGAAACGGGCGGCCACCTCGGCGATCCGGCCCGAACCCTTGGTGATCACCACGAACTGGACGATCACCAGGATGGCGAAAACTATGACACCGATGACATAATTCCCGCCGATCACGAAGTCGCCGAAACTGGCGATCACCTTGCCGGCCGCGCCCTTGGAGAGGATCAGACGCGTCGAGGCCACGTTCAGGGCGAGCCTGTAGAGGGTCACCATCAGCAGCAGCGAGGGGAAGCTGGAGAAGTGGAGGGGCTCTTTCAGGTACAGGGCCACCAGCAGGACGACCACCGCGAAGGCGATGTTGAAAGTGATCAAAAGGTCCAGGACGATGGGATTTACGGGCATGATCATCAGACCGATGACCGCCACCACCGCCAGGGCGCTCAGCACGTTGCTATTGGCCAGGATCAGATCCCGGTCGATGCCCTTGGTCCCTTCCACTCACTCGCCTCCTCTCAGGATCGCTTGAGCCGGTAGACGTAGGCCAGCACCTCGGCCACGGCCTGGTACAGGTCGTCCGGTATGAAGCCGCCCACCTTCACGACCTTATGCAGCGCCCGTGCCAGGGGCTTGTTCTCGATCACCGGGACGCGATGTTCCCGCGCGATGCGCCGGATGACGGCGGCCAGCTCGTCGGCGCCCTTGGCCACCACCGTGGGCGCCACGTCGCCCGGGGCGTAGCGCAGGGCCACCGCGAAGTGGGTCGGGTTGGTGACCACCACGTCGGCCCGGGGCACGTCGGCCAGCATGCGCTTGCGCATGGCCTCGAGCTGGATGGCGCGGATACGGGCCTTGATCTGCGGATCGCCCTCGGTGTCCTTGTGCTCCTCCTTGACCTCCTGCAGGGTCATCTTCAGCCGCTGCTCGTGCTGCCACTTCTGGAAGGTCCAGTCGATGACCGCCAGCAGGGCCAGGAAGGCGATCAGCCGATAGGCCAGCACGGCCACCGACTTGATGCCCAGGGTGATGATCCCCTCGATCGGCAGCTCGGCCGAGCCGGGCATGTCCTCCCCCAGCCCCCGGACCGTCCACCAGGCCAGCACGCCGATCAGGGTGATCTTCAGCAGGTTCTTGAAGAGGTCGAAGGCCGCGCGCTTGCCGAAGATGTTCTTGATGCCGTTGATCGGGTTGATGTTCTCCACCCGGAAGGCCAGGGCGCTGATGTTGACCTTCCACCCCACCTGCAGGACGTTGCCCAGGAACCCGAAGATCAGGATGCCGAGCATCAGCGGCGCCAGGGCGGCCACGATCACGCCCACGTTGGCGCGGGCGATCTCCACCAGGGCGTAGGGGCTCTCGAGCAGGAAGATGTGCGCCTCGCGGAACAGGTAGCGGCTGTTGTCGCCCAGGACGTTGCGCATGTGGCGGGCGGCCACGAAGAGCAGGGAGAAGCCGGCCAGCAGCACCATGGCGCTGTTGACCTCCTGGCTCAACGCCACCTGACCCTTCTCGAGGGCCTTTTCGCGGCGTCTGGGTGTTGCTTGTTCCGTGCGTTCGCCGGCCGCGTCCGCCATGACGTCTCACCTCCTCGGGGGCGCGCCGCTCCCGCGGCGGAAAGGGGATCAGCCCTGGAGCGAGCCCAGCAGCAGGGCCAGCTCGTTCTCCATGCGCCCGACCACGGCGCCGAAGACCTGGTGGAAGAACGTGAGCGACACGCCCATGGCGGCCAGGCCCACCGCGATCTTGATGGGGAAGCCCACCACCAGGATGTTGATCTGGGGCACCGTCTTGACGATGAAGCCCATGGACACGCTCAGCAGCAGCAGCACCAGGATCACCGGCGCCGCCACGCGCAGCCCGATGGCGAAGAACTCGGCGAAGCGCTCCAGGGTCAGCCAGGTGGCGCCGCCCAGCTCCACCGGCGCGAAGGGCGGCACCAGCCGCGTGCTCTCCACCATGGCCGCCACCAGCGTGTGGTGCGCGTCCAGGGTGAAGAACAGCAGCACCGCCAGCAGGTAGTAGATGTTGGACAGCACCGTGTAGCGGCCGCCGGTCTGCGGGTCGAGGGTGTTGACCATGCCGAAGCCGATCTGCACGCCGATCACGGCGCCCGCGAAACGCACCGCCGCGAAGGGGATGCCCACCGAGAAGGCGATCAACGCGCCCACGCCCAGCGAACGCAGGCCCTCGGCGGCCAGTCCGCGCCAGCTCAGGTCCAGGGCGTCGGGGGACATCTCGGCGGCGATGGCCGGGGCGGTCGAGATGGCGAGACAGACCGCCAGGGCGATCCGCCAGGTCGGGGGCACGGTGCGTCCGGCGAGCAGGGGCAGGAGGGCGGTCAGCATCGCGAGACGCAGGGTCAGGACCAGGCCCACGATCATCCAGGTCAGGTCGAGCTCGAACCCCACGCCGTCCTCCTACATGGCGCCGATGCGCTCGAAGATGCCCATGGTGAAGGTGGTGAGCTGGTGGATGATCCAGGGCAGCGCCAGGATCATCACCACGAACACGGCCACGATCTTGGGCACGAAGGTCATGGTCATCTCGTTGATGTGGGTGGCCGCCTGGAAGATGCTGATGGTCAGACCCACCAGCATGCCCGCGGCCAGCATCGGACCCGCCACCATCAGCGTGGTGCGCAGGGCGAGCTGTCCGAGTTCGACGACGGTTTCGGGTGTCATGTCGTCCTTTCTGTCAGCCGTTCTGGAAGGCCGTCACCAGCGAGCGCACGATCAGGTACCAGCCGTCCACCAGCACGAAGAGCAGCACCTTGAAGGGCAGGCTGATCAGCACCGGCGGCAGCATCATCATGCCCATGGACATCAGGACCGACGCCACGACCATGTCGATGATCAGGAACGGCAGGAAGAGCACGAAGCCGATCTGGAAGGCCATCTTCAGCTCGCCCAGCACGAAGCTGGGCACCACGATCAGCAGGGAGAGCTCCGCGGGATCCTCGGGGGGATCCTGCCCCGTGAGCTCCAGGAACAGGGAGACGTCCTTCTCGCGCACCTGGCGGAGCATGAACTCCTTCAGGGGGCCCTGGGCGCGCTGCAGCGCCTCCCCCTGCTCGATCTCCTCGGCCAGGTAGGGCTGCAGGGCCTCGTCGTTGATCTGGGTGAAGACGGGGCTCATGATGATGAAGGTCAGGAACAGGGCCAGGCCGATGAGGATCTGGTTGGAGGGCATCTGGTTGGTGCCCATGGCCTGGCGCAGGAAGCCCAGCACGATGATGATGCGGGTGAAGCTGGTCAGCAGGATCAGGAGCGCCGGCGCCAGCGACAGCAGGGTCATCAGCAGGACGATCTCGACCGCCACGTCCAGGCGCGCGCCGCCGTCCATGTCCCCCAGCGAGAGGTTCACGGCGCCGGTCGCCGCGGGGGTCGCCGCGTCCTGGGCCTGGACCGGGGCGACGGCCGCCGCGAGCACGGTCAGGAGGCAGGCGATGATCTGGACGTGTCGTCGGGTCAAGACGCTTTCCTTGGTGCGGGCGGCTCGGGTCCCGGGCGTACCGAGAGGACGATCTGGCAGGACTCCGCAAGGCGCGTGCCAGGTGTGCGAGGCTTATATGGCGGTCGGATAGGGAGTTAGACGTGAGCGGGCGGGAAGGCCGGACGGCTTCCGTCCACGGCTGGCCAGGAACGCGTCAGCGCTTCAACAGGGCGCGCAGACGCTCCAGCCAGCCGCCCAGCGAGGGCGCGTCGGCGCCGGGCTGGTGCCGGGCGGGGTCGTAGGGCTCCTCCTCCAGGAGCGCCATGGAGGACTCGCTCCGGTAGAGGGTGTAGACCCGCTCGCCGCAGCGCAGGTATTCCAGGCTGCGCCGCGGCCCCAGGGACTGGACGCGCAGCAGGGCGGCGTCCTCGGCGACGGCGCCCCTCTGCAGGCGTCCCACCAGCCTCAGGAACAGCACCAGCAGCGCGAAGACCAGCAGGAAGGCCCCGCCCAGCTTCCACCAGGAGGGGTCCTCGGGCCGGGCCGCGGCCGCCAGGAAGACCGGCAGGACGGGCATCTCAGATCAGCTTCCGGATGCGGTCGCCGCGGCTGAGCAGCTTGTTGATGCGGACGGAGAACTGCTCGTCCACCACGACCACCTCGCCGCGGGCCAGCAGCACGCCGTTGACCAGGATGTCCACGGGCTCCGCCGGCGAACGTCCCAGCTCCACGACGGAGCCCGGGCTGAGGTTCATGATGTCGCGGATCTTCATCTGGGTGCGGCCCAGCTCCACGGTCACCTTCATGTCGATGTCCAGGAGCACGCCGATGTTCTTGACGCCGGGCGCCGCGGCGGCCAGGTCGTCCTCCAGCGCCTGGGTCTCGTCGTCCTGGGCGGCCGCGGTCGGCGCGGCCGGTGCGGGCGTCTCGGGTGCGACGGTCGTCTCGGCGACGGTCTCCTCGACCTTGTCTTCGACTTCGGTGACCATGCTAGTCCTCCTCCTCGAGTCGTTCCGTGAGTTTCAGGGCGCGCATCTGGTTCAGCTTGCCGGGCTGGCCCTGGAACATGGGCTTGCCCTGGATCTCGAGCACCAGCGGCGAGTTGACCGTCCGGCCGAGGGGGATCATGTCGCCCTCGCTCAGCTCCAGGATGCGCTGGAAGCAGAGGTTGATCTCCGCGAGGTTAACCACCAGCTCGGCCTGCGAGGACTTGACCGCCTCGAAGACCATCAGCCGGTCGCGTCGTACCTCCGCGGGAGACCGGTATTCGGAGTTCTCCTCCGGATCGAACTTGTCCCAGACCGGCTCGAAGGCCGTCATGGGGATGCAGATGCGCATGGGACCCGACTGGTCGTCGATGCTGATCTCGAAGTTCAGCACCACCACCGGGTCGTTCTGGGCCACGATGCCCAGGTAGGCGGGGTTGTTCTCCAGATGGATGAACTCGGGCCGCAGCTCGACCAGCTTCGACGCCGATTCCTTGAGATCGGTGATCACCTGGTCGGTGATCATCTTGCCGATGCCCAGTTCGATGTCCGTGAACTTGCGCTCGGTGGTCGCCTCCCTGATGGGTCCGCCGAGCAGGCGCATGACCATCAGGTACATCATGTTCAGGTCGAAGTGGATCAGCGAGAAGCCGCCCAGGGGCGGCAGCGACACGATGCTCACCGCGGTCAGCTCGTCCAGGTCGATGCCGAAGGTGCCGTAGGCGACCAGTTCCAGCCGGGTGAAGCGGATCGACGTGTTGGCGCGCAGCTGGCGCGTCATGGCCAGCGACACCGTCTTGGCGAAGCCCTCGCACATCTTCAGCAGGTTCTTCTCGAACTGCCGCGACAGCTTGTGATGATGGCTGAAGTCGAAGGACTCGGTGCCCGGGAAGGGCGCCTGGCCCCGGTCCATGCCCGCGATCGCCTCGTGGGGCGCGTCCGGACGCTCCTCGACCACGAGCGTGGCCTTGGATTCGTCTTCACCGCCCTCCTCGACCGGCTCCTGGCCGTCCTCGGCCTCGAGCATCTCGTCGATCTCGGCGTCGGGGGTCTGCGTCTCGTCGCTCATGGCGCTCCTGGTGCTCCTGGTTGACCCGGTCCGCAGGGGTCTCCCCTACTGGACCACCATGTCGGAGAAGTAGATGTTCATCAGGCTGTCCTCGGGCAGCGTGTCGCCCAGCTTGCGGAAGAGCTCCGCCTTCAGCGCCGACTTGCCGTCCATGGACTTCAGGTCGGTCGCGAACTTGTTGGACAGGGACAGGATCACGATGTCGCGCAGGTGCGGCAGCCGCTGCTCGACCATGCTCGCCACCTTCCCGTCCACGACCTCCAGGTCGATGTTGATGCGCAGGTAGCTCGTGGTGGGGCCGCCGTCCCTGAGCGTGACGACCACCTCGTTCAGGCCCACCAGCACGCCCTGCTCGGGCTGCTCCTTGTCCTGCTCGGCCTCGGCGACCTCCTCGGTCTCCGGCGCCGCCAGGGCCTGCAGCTTGGGCGCGATCACGAACTGGGTCACGCCGAAGGCCACCAGGGCCTGGGCCACGATGATGGCCGCCAGCAGGATGAGCTTGTTGTCGAGAAAACCGCCGCCGGCCTTCTTCTCCTTGGACTCGTCCTTCTTCTTGTCGTCATCAGCCATCGGTCTCTCCCGGTGTTTCGAGGGGCAGCCCCTCGTGTCGCGTGGTCTGGGTCTTGGCGGTCTTCAGGAAGATCTCCACGCGACGGTTGGCCGCGCGTCCCTGACTCGTGTCGTTGTCGTCGATCGGCCGCCACTCGCCGAAGCCCGTGGCGCTGATCCGCTCGGGCGCGATGCCCAGGTCCTGGAAGCGCCGGGCCACCGAGATGGCCCTCGCCGCCGACAGTTCCCAGTTCGAGGGGAATCGCGGCGTGTTGATGGGCACCGAATCCGTGTGGCCGGAAACGGTCACTTCCTGGCCGACGCCGTCCACCATGACGGCGATCCTGTCCAGCAGGTCCAGGGCCGTGGCCTGCAGATCGGCCTTCGCCGAGGCGAACAGCACCGAATCCACGATGCTCAGCTTGATGCCGTCGTCCGTCACCTCGACGCGGACGGCCTGGTCGAGATTCTCCTTAAGCAGGAACTGTTCCAGTTGCCGGACCTGGTAGTAGATCTCCGAGTTGTCCGTCTGGCGCGGCTGCGGGATGAGCACGTTGGGCTGCTCGATCATGGTGGGGTACTCCTCGAGCACGCCCAGCGCCCCCTGCAGGGACTCCATGGCCTCCTTGAACTTCGTCTCCTGGATCGTCGAGAAACTGATCAGCAGGATGAAGAAGGTCAGCAGCAGGGACATCATGTCGCCGTAGGTGACCACCCATCCGGGGATCCCCAGCTCTTCCGGCGGACATTTGCACTTCTTGGGCATGACGCTCCCGTGTCTCCTAGGCCGCCGCGCCGGCGTCCTTTTCCTCGTCCATCGCGTTCTGGACCGTGGGCATCAGGAAGGACTTGAGCTTCTCCTCCACGATGCGGGGCGAGTCGCCGCTCTGGATGGCCAGCACGCCCTCGATGATCATCTCCCGGATCAGGTTCTCCTCCCGGGACCGCGCCTCCAGCTTGCCCGCCAGGGGCAGGAAGAAGGCGTTGGCCATGACGGCGCCGTAGAGGGTGGTCAGCAGGGCCACGGCCATGCCGGCGCCGATGGTGCTCGGGTCGTCGAGGGTGGCCAGCATGTTCACCAGGCCCACCAGCGTGCCGATCATGCCGAAGGCCGGCGCGAAGGTGCCGCCGCTCTCGAGGATCTTCTTGCCCTCGGTGTGGCGGTTGCGCTGCTGGTCGATGTCGGTCTCCATGATCTGCTGCAGCACGGCGGGGTCGTTGCCGTCCACGGCCAGTCGCAGCCCCTTGCGCAGGAAGTGGTTCTCCTCGGTCTCGGCGTACTCCTCCAGGGCCAGCATGCCTTCCTTGCGGGCCTTCTCGGCGTACTTGACGATCTTCTCGATGTACTCGCGCGGATCGCTGGCGGCGGCGAAGAGGGTCTTCTTCATGATGGCGATCATGCCCAGCACCTTGGGCAGGGGATAGTTGGCCAGCAGGGCCATCACCGTGCCGCCCACCACCATCACCAGCGAGGGGATGTTGACGAAGCCCATGATGTCTCCGCCCATCATGATGGCGGATACGATCAGCGCTCCGGCTCCGATCACCCCGATCAAAGTTGCGATATCCACGACTCGCTCCTCGGTTCTCGCTGCTCAGGAGAGGACTACTGGTCCTCGAACACGTTGCTCGGTCCGCCGCAGGGCACGGGATGGCTGCGCGACTGGCGCCGGTACTCGATGATCAGCCGCACCACCGCTTCCAGCTCCTCGCGGATCATGAGCTTGCGCCCGGTCGTCAGGCACAGGAGCGTGTCCGGCGTGCTCTCGATGAACTCCACCAGGTCGGCGTTGATCACCAGCCGGCTCCCGTTGAGTTTGGTCACGTTGATCATGTCATTCACTCCTGCGCCGCACGCGCGGGTTAGCGGATCATCGACACGACTTCCTGCAGGATCTGGTCCCCGGTGGAGATGACCTTGGCGTTGGCCTGGAAGGCCCTCTGGGCCACCACCATGTTGGTCAGCTCCTGGGTCAGGTCCACGTTCGAGGTCTCCAGCACGCCGGACAGCACGTAGGAGCCGGTGTCGCCGCCCACGAAGCCGTACATGGCCTGGCCCGAGTTGCCGCTGGTGGTGAAGGTGTTGCCCTCGGAGCGGGTCAGACCCTGGTTGTTGGCGAAGCGCGCCACGCCGATCTGGGCCAAGGTCAGCACCGTGTCGTTGCTGAACCGGCCGATCACCAGGCCGTCCGTGTTGATCTCGTAGTCCAGCAGCTGGCCCACGGAATAGCCGTCGGTGATGGACTGGACGCCGCCCGATGCGGCGTACTGGGTCAGGCCGTTGAACTCGCCGAACTGGCCGGCGTCGAGCTGGATCGTGAGGTCCTGGGCTCCCGCGTCGCCGGTCGGCTGGGGACGCAGGGACAGGCCGCCGGCGCCGTCGTCGTAGGTGAAGGACAGGATCTCGCCGGTGTCGGTGAAGCTGATGGTGCCCGAGCCGCCCTCGAGGATCTCCTCGTCGCCCTCGGGCGAGGCCACCCAGGTCCACTCGTTGCGGCCCACGACCTTGGTGAAGGTGAACTGCAGGTTGTGCACGTCGCCCAGCGAGTCGTAGACCGCCGACGTCACCGTGTACTCGTCGCCGTCGGAGGCCGCCTGGAGCTCGGCGAAGTCGAAGGAGGTCTCGAGGATGGGGTTGACCTCCCCCGTCTCGCGGATGTCCACCTGGCCCAGGGCGTTGGCCAGGCCGACCTCCCCCTGCATCACGATCTCGCCGTCGCCGTTCAGGGACACCGGCTCGCTCGAGATGCCGAAGGCGATCTGCAGCCCCGTCAGCAGGTCGGCCATGGTCGTGGAGTCGTCCACGGCCAGGCTGTAGGAGGCGTCGGCGGTCTCGCCGATGGTGCCGCTGATGCTCAGGTTGGTGGTCGGGTTCGTCGGCGTCACGTTCAGGCCCAGGGACTGGCCGTCGCTGTTGTAGACGGCCGTCAGCAGGTCGGTGTCGGTGGCCGCGGCGCGCAGCTGGCCGGCCTCGCGGTCGGCGTCGTAGGTGGTGCCGGTCTCGGCGGGTCCGATGGACCCCGTGAAGCGGAAGCTCTGGTTGAAGTCGGCGCGGCTCGGCGCGGTGAGCAGGAGGTTCTGCAGGGTGACGGTGCCGCTGCCGTTGGTCAGTTCGAGGGCGCCGTCCGCGGACAGGGCCACGGTGATGTCGCCCGGGTTGAAACCGGGCTGGTTCTCGAGGGTGGTGACGATCCAGGCGCTCAGGTCGTCCAGGGTCGAACCGTCGGTGCCCACCACGAAGGCCGGCTCGGCGATCTGCGTGCTGCCGCCGTCGTCGACCATGCCGGTCAGGCTGATCTCGTCGCCCACGCTCAGGCCCATCAGGTCGCCGTTCTGGGCGTAGAGGGCGGTCAGGGCGTCGGTGCCCTCGGCCGCGGCCATGAAGTGGGCGGATTCCAGCAGCGAGGACTGGGCCTCGGCGGCCGCGTCCAGGTTGCCGTGGAGCTGCAGGCTGGTCGTCGCGCTGGCGGGGACGGTCTGGCTCGGGTCGATGAACAGGTCCTCGAACTGGCTGCCGGTGATGGCGCCCGTGTCGTCGGCCAGCAGGCCCTGCAGGCGCATGCCGGTCGAGGGATCGACCAGGTAGTTCTCGGCGTCGAGGCCGAAGGCGCCGGCGCGCGTGTAGTACTGGCTGCTGCCGTCGCTCAGGACGAAGAAGCCGTCGCCCTGCAGCGCGAGGTCGTTGACCAGGCCGGTGTTCTGCGTGCCGCCCTGGGTGAAGCGGGCGTCGATGCTGCCGACGGTGGAGCCCAGGCCGATCTGCTGGGCGTTCATGCCGCCGCGACCGCCCGAGACGGGACGCTGGGCCGGACGCAGGGTCTGGCTCAGCATCTCGCGGAAGGTCACGCGCGAGGACTTGTACCCCACCGTGTTCGCGTTGGCGATGTTGTTGCCGATGACGTCCAGCTCGACGGCATTGGAATTGAGACCGGAGATGCCGGCATAGAGGGAACGAAGCATTGGGTCCTCCTTGTCCTCCGTCTCACCCAGGGGGTGAGCGTCGATCGGGTCAGATGCCCACCCTGGCGATTTCCGAGGCGTAGTAGTCGCGCCCGTTGATGCTCATGAGCGCGAGGTTGTTCTCGAATCGGATGCTCTCCACGACACCCTCCATGTAGGTGATCGCGGAGACGTCGTTGCCGGCGCGGTCGGTCACGCCGACCGTCACCGAGTAGGTGCCGTCCCCGGCGGCGTCGCCGCCCGAGAGGACGCCGTCCCAGGACACGTCGTTCCAGCCGGCCTGGACCTCGGTCGTGTAGCTGGCGACCAGAGCGCCGCTCTCGTCGCGGACCTCGACGGAGGCCGTGCCGGCGGCCGAGGCCTGGATCCGGCTCGCGCCGGTCGCGCCGTCCTCGACGCGCACCTCGTTCCCCTCCACCACGGCGCTGCGGCCCACCAGACCCAGCAGCATGGTGTTGTTCAGGGACTGGCTGTAGACCATGTTCTGCTCGAGGCTCGCGTTCATCTGCTCCAGCTCCTCCAGCATGGCGAACTGGGAGAGCTGCGAGGTGAACTGCGCGTTGTCCAGGGGGTCGAGCGGGTTCTGGTTCTGGATCTGGGTGACCAGCAGCTGCAGGAACTGGTCCTGCTCGCTGGCGGCGCCCTGGCTCACGGACGTCGTGGACGTGCCGCTGCCGACCGGATTCACGTTCATGTCGTCTCCCCCTCCTCTGGCCGGTGATCGGACTCGACGTCGCCGCGGCCGGCGAGGTCGCGGTCATCCGAAGCGTCCGGATCGTCCTGGCGCCGCTCGCGCCGCGCCTCCGCCTCTTCGTCCTGCTCGACGTCGATGTCGATCCGCGTCCAGTGGTCGTTGCGGCCGAGCAGCAGCTCCTGGAGCGGGCCGGCCCCGTCCATCAGGGCGCGGGCGGCCGCGGCCGACTCCACGCGGAACTGCAGGTGCAGATGGTCGCCCTCGCGGGTGAACCGGATCTCGACGCGGCCCAGCTCGGGCGGCGTGAGCTCGAACTTGAGCTGGCCCTTGCCGCCCAGACCACCCAGCTTGCCGGCCAACTGGGCGGCGACCTGGGCGCGGATCTCCTCGGCGGGGACCTGGGCCGGTGCGGGAGCCGGCGCCGGTGCGGGGTCGGCGGGCATGGGCTCGCCGAGCGGTTTCAGTCCCTTGATCACGGCCGCCGCCGGGTCGAAGGCGTCGAGGACGGCGGCCTGCTGGCCGGCCGTCGGGTCGGGGACGGCCCCGCCGGTCTTCGCCTGCGGCGTCTCCCCGGGCGCGGGCTCGGTCGCTTCCTGGCCCGTGACCGTCTTCAGGGTGTTGCGGACGTGTTCGAGCAGGCGGGCGTAGTCCGCGGCGTCGCGGTCCTGGAGCGCGGCCGCGGCGGCCTCGCGGGACGACGCCGGCAGCTCCAGTCCGGGCTGGGCGCCGACGCCCGGCCGCAGGCAGGCCCCCATGATCGGGATCCCCCGCAGGTTCGTCCGGCCCTGCGGTCCGTTGCGTGCGTCGCCTTCGCGCACCGGCGCCTCCTCGGCGCGTGCGTTGCCGGACGTCGCCCCGGCGTCCGCTCGGGAAGCGGGGGCGTCCGCAGCGGCGCGACGGCCGGCCGCTGTGCGCGGCTGGCCGAGCAGGCGTTCGAAGGTGTGGCCGTCCGGAGTGGCCATGGACACGGCCGCCGTGACGTCCGAACGGTAGCGGTCGGTGTCGCGGCGGGGCGCGTGGCTCGTCTGACCGAGTTCGTGCATCAACCCGCTCCCTTCATCTCGTCGGCCTTGCGGGCGCTCATGCGCGAGCTGATCTCCGCGGCGAGCCCGGGATTCATGGCGGCCAGGATCTTGGCGGCCTGACGGTCCTTCATGTTGCGCAGGATAGGCAGCACGATGTCGAGGTCCAGGCTCGACAGGATCGGCGCCGCCTGCGCGGGCTTCATGGCCTCGTAGACCTTGGACAGCTTGCTCGCCTGGGCGTCGCTCCCCGAGGCGAACTGCTTCTGGGCCTCCTGCAGGTCGGCGATCAGTTCGGATAGCTTGTCGTCGCGTTCGGAAAGCAGCTTGTCCTCCACCTCGTAGAGCGACTGGCGCATCAGGTCGTGCTCGCGCTCGCGCTGGATGTCGTCGCGGGCCCGGGCCAGGTTCATGTAGAGCGTCTGCTCGGCGTCGCCGTCCCGTTCGACGGAGGCGGCCTCCTTGAGCGTCCGCTTCAGATCGCGCACGGCGTCCTGGTAGAGGCCGCCGCTGATCATGACGACGGCCAGGATCACCGTGAAGGTCAGGGAGGAGATGATGATGATCGACTTCATGCTCTGCGTCCGCTCCCCCTGGAGGCGATCTCATCGGTGCGTTTCTGGTCCAGACGGCGTTGCCGCTGCGACCATTCGTCGTGACGGCGGTCCTTCAGCATCTCCAGGGCGCGCACCTCTCGTTGAGCGGCCAGCAGGTGCCGGCGCTGCGCGTCGGCCCGCTGCCGGATGGCCCGGATCTCGTCCTCGTTGTGCCGGATCAGCCGCTGCTGCCCCTGTACGAATTCCGTGAGACGCCGTCGCTCGTTCAGGTCGTCGCTCGTGACGCCGGGCGCCGCGGCCGCCGCCAGCTCCCTGCAGCGCGCCGCCATGCGGGCGTTCTCACGCTCCAGGACCAGCGCCGCGGACTCGATCGCATGCAGTTTTCGTGCCTCGGCCTCCATGCGTCGGACACGATGGCGCAGCACGGCCTCGAGCTTGAAGCGGAATGGCATCCGTTACTCCGATGTCAGTGCGGACAGGTCGTTTAGCGTATCGTCCCAGTCGGCCCTGTCGGTCAGCGTCTGGCGAAGGAACACGTTCATCGCGTCGCGCTTGCGCAGGGCGGTGTCGACCAGGGGATCGGATCCGGCCACGTACGCTCCGATGTTGATCAGGTCCCGGTTCTCTTCCAGGGCCTTGAGCCAGCGCAGCAGGGTGATGCCGGCCTCCTGGATCCCGTCGTCCACCACGTCGTTACGCAGGCGCGAGACGCTGCCCAGGACGTCGACGGCCGGGAAGTGGCCCTGGCGCGCCAGGTCGCGGCTGAGCATCACGTGGCCGTCCAGGATCGAACGCATGGCGTCGCCCACGGGGTCGTGCTCGTCGTCGCCCTCGATCAGGACCGTGAAGAAGGCGGTGATGGCGTTGGTGTCCGTCCAGCCGGGGCGCTCGCAGAGCTTGGGCAGGGTCGCGAAGACCGACGGCGTGTAGCCCTTGGTGGTGGGCGGCTCCCCCGCCGCCAGACCGATCTCGCGCAGGGCCATGGCGTAGCGGGTCACCGAGTCCATCATGAACAGCACGTTGTCGCCGCGGTCGCGGAAGAACTCCGCGATGGTCATGGCCGTCTCGGCGCCCTTGACGCGCAGCACGGCGTTCTCGTCCGAGGTCACCACGATCACCACGCTGCGGGCCAGCCCCTCGGGGCCGAGGTCGCGCTCGATGAACTCGCGCACCTCGCGGCCGCGCTCGCCGATCAGGGCCACCACGTTGACGTCGGAGGCGGCGTTCCGGGCCATCTGTCCCAGCAGCACGCTCTTGCCCACGCCGCTCCCGGCGAAGATGCCCATGCGCTGGCCCCGGGCCACGGTGACCAGACCGTCGATGGAGCGGATGCCGGTGGGAAAGGGACTCGCGATGCGCTGCCGGCTCAGGGCCGGGGGCGGCGGCGCGGTGACGGTGCGTTCCGAGGCCGAATCCAGGGGCGGGCCGCCGTCGATGGGCTGCCCCAGGCCGTCGAGCACGCGCCCGAGCAGATGCGATCCGGCCGGGACGGTCAGGCGCTTGGAGGTCACGGTCGCCCGTTGTCCGGGCGCGATGCCGGCCAGGGACCGGTAGGGCATCACCACGGCGCGTCCGTCGCGATAGCCGATCACCTCGCCGTTGACGGGCTCCTCGGCCCGCCCCCGCTCGATGCGGCAGACCGTGCCCACCGACGCGGACAGGCCCTTCACCTCGACGGTCAGGCCCACGATGCTCTCGACGGTGCCGGTGACGCGGACGGTATCGACGCGGCTGACGCGGCGGATGGTCTCGGCCCAGGGCAGGCTCACGACGGCGCCCCCTCCTGCGGCGCGCCGCCCAGCATGGCCTGCCGGACCGCCTCTTCCATCACCTCGAGGCGGCCGGAGACGGTGTAGTCGAATTCCTGGCCGTCCACCTCCACCAGGCAGCCGCCGCGCTCGATGCGCTGGTCCACCTCGATGCCGACGATGTTCAGGCGCTCCAGCTCCTCGGGCTGCGAGCGGAGGAATTCCGCGTCCGCGGGGTTGACCAGGACGGTGAAGCGGGTGCCGCGCTTGGTGCGGTAGATGACGGTCTCCAGGGCCGTCAGCAGCGCGTCGCTGTCGAGCTCGATGCTCCGGCGCACGATCTGCTCGGCCATGGCGATGGACAGGTCGAGGGCCTGGCGGGATACGGTCTCCAGCGCGGCGTCGTACTTCTTCTCGAGGGCCTGGACCAGGTGCCTGGCGACGCTCTTGCCCTTCTCGAGCCAGAGGGCGTTCTCCTCCTCCAGCTCGCTCCGGATCTCCTCGCGGAGCTCGTCGCTCACCAGTTGGTAGAGGGATTCGCGCTCGTCGAGCTCCAGGCGGTCCAGGAAGCCCTTCAGGCCGTCGCGGGGGAAGTCCTCGACGAAGTCCTGCCCCGCGGGTTCGGAGGGCTCGGCCACGGCCGTGGCCACGGCTTCGGAGGCGGCGTAGAGATCATCAGGCGACCACGGACGCACCGCCGCCTCCCCTGCCGAGCACGATCACGCCTTCGTCCATCATGCGACGTACGACGGCCACGATCTTCTGCTGGGCCTCCTCCACGTCCGAGATGGGCACCGGGCCCATGTACTCCATGTCCTCCTGGATGCCGGACGCGGCGCGCTTGGACATGTTCTTGTAGATCTTCTCCTGGATGTTGCTGGGCGTGCCCTTCAGGGCGGTCGCGAGCTCCTTGCCCTTGACCTCCTTGAGGATCTCCTGGATGTAGTGGTCGTCCAGGTTCACCAGGTCCTCGAAGACGAACATGAGGTTCTTGATCTCGGTGGCGCACTCGTCGTCGATCTCGCGCACGTCGTCGATGATCTCGAGCCAGGAATCCTGTTCGATCTCGTTGAGCACCGCGGCCACCTGCTTGCGGCCGCCGAAGTTGCGGGCGGTGCCCTTGATCTCGTCGCGGACCAGTCCGTTGATGGTCTCCTCGACGATCTTCAGGGCCTGGGGATTGGGCTTGTCGAGACTGGCCATGCGATGCGCGATGCGCCCCTGCAGGGACGCGGGCATGATGGACAGGATGGGCCCGCTGGTGCGCGGGTCCACGTAGGAGAGCACCAGCGCGATGGTCTGCGGATGCTCGTTCTTCAGGTAGTTCATCACCGTCAGGTGATCGACGCGCTTGAGGTTGTCGAAGCCCGGCATGTCGCTGAAGCCCGTGGCGCGGTTCAGCACCGAGTCCGCCTGGCGCTTGCCGAGGGCCTCCTCGAGGATCTCCAGGGCGCTGTTCTCGCCGCCGAACTCCACGCCGGAGGCCTTGCGCCGCAGGTCGACGAACTCCTCGAGCACCGAGGACTTGTCGCGGTTGCTGACCAGCTTCACCTCGGAGATCTCCGCGGTGACCCGCTCCATCAGCTCCTCGGGCAGCCGCTTCATGATCTGGCCGGCGACCTTCGGTCCCAGCGAGATCATCAGGACGGCGATCTTGTGTACGGTTTCCCTGTCAGCCACGTGTCATGCTCCCGGTGGTCTCGCTAGCCGTCCGCCTCGCCGACCCAGGCCTGGACCAGGTCGGCGATCTCCTGCGGGTTCGCGCCGGCGAAGTCCCGCACTTCGGTCAGGTTCTGCTCCAGCGTCACGACGGAGCTGTCGGTCTCCAGGATGTCCAGCGAGGCGCCGGTCTCGTCGACGACGGGGCCTGCGACGCCCGCTGCGACCGCACCGCCGGGCTCGGCCGCGCGTCCCACCATGGAGCCCAGGGTGCTGCGCAGCCGCAGGGCCATGAAGATGGCCAGGCCGAACAGGAGCACCTTGCCGATGGTCTCGGGCAGGGTCTCCAGCAAGCCGCCCATGCCGCCGCCCTCGCCTTCGAGGGGCAGCGGATCGGGGTCGCGGAAGCGCATGTTGACGACCTCGATGCGGTCGCCGCGCGCGTCGTCCAGTCCCACGGCGGTCTGCACGATGCGGCCGATCTGCTCCAGCTCCTCCTCGGGCAGCGGCGTGTAGACCGGGTCGGCGCCGTCCTCGGCGGCCTCGTAGCTGCCGTCGACGAACACGGCGACCGACATGCTCTTCACGCCGCCCACCTCGCCCACGACCGTCTCGAGGGTCTCGTTGATCTCGTAGTTGGTGGTGGAGGTCTCGTTGCTGCCGCCCTCGCCCTCGCTGCTCTCGTTGCGCTCCTCGCTGCGGACCACCGTCTGGTTGGGGTCGAAGGTGCGGCGCTGCTGCTCGAGCCGCTCGAAATTCAGGGTGGCGTCCACGCGCACGATGGAGCGGTCGGGGCCGAGCACCTGGGCGAGCATGCCCTGGGCCTTCTCGGCCAGGTAGGTGTCGACTTCCTTCTTCATGGCCAGCTGGCTGTCGGAGCGGGCGACCGCGTCGTCGCCGTGGTTCTCGCTCAGCAGGACGCCGTACTGGTCGAGCACCGACACGTTGGGCGTCTCCAACCCCTCCACGCTGCCCGAGACCAGGCTCTGCACGCCGCGGATCTGCTGGGGCGACAGCGCGCTGCCCCGACCGAGGGTCAGCACGACGGTGGCGGTGGCCGGCGCCTGCATCTTCTTGAAGATCGACGGCTTGGGCGTGACCAGGTGGACGCGCGCGGCGCGGATCCCCGCGATGCTCTCGATGGTGCGGGTGAGCTCGCCCTCCAGGGCGCGCTTGAAGTTCACGTTCTGGACGAACTCGGTCATGCCGTACTGCTTGCCGTCGAAGATGCCCCAGCCCACGGTGCCCGACGAGGGGATCCCCTTGGCCGACAGGTCGACCCGCAGCCTGTGGACCAGGTTGTCGGGCACCATGATGGTGGTGCCGCCGTTGGACAGCTCGGCCTCCACGTTCGCCTTGGCGAGCTCGTCGATGGCCAGGGAGGCGTCTTCGGGCGAGAGGTTGGTGAACAGGACCGCCTGTTCCTCGCTCTGCAGCCAGACGCTGAAGATGGCCACGCTGAGCATGGCGGCGCCGAGGATCACGCCCATCAGGATCTTCTGATTGAACGTGAAGCGGGCCGTCACGGCCTTCAGGTTGTCGAGCAGTTGCCTCATCGCGTCGCGTCAGCTCCTCGTGGCGGTCTAGACCTGCATCTGCATGATCGTGTTGTAGCTCTCCAGCAGCTTGTTCCGCACCTCGAGCATGAGCTCGAAGGCCAGCTGCGCCTCCTCGGCGGCGATCATCACGTCGTGGACCTCGCCCACGTGTCCGGAGACCGCGCCCTCGATGACCTCGTCGCGGAACGACTGGGCGTCGTTCACCGCGGAGACGGCCTCTTGCAGTTTCGTTGCAAAGGACGGACCAGCCCCGGCGCCCGCGGCGTTTCCGCCGTAGACCTGCCGCGGATCGACGGCTCCGGGTATCCTGACGGCGTTGATGGCCATGCGCGTCCTCCCCGTCCTAGATGTCCAGGGCCTTGGCGAACATCTGCTTGGCCGCCTGGACGGCCGAGATGTTGGCCTCGTAGGCCCGGCTGGCTGTGATCATGTCCACCATCTCGGTGATGACGTTCACGTTGGGCATAAGTACGTAGCCCTCGGCGTCCGCGTCCGGATGGCCGGGATCGTAGACGACCTTGAATTCGGAGGCGTCGGGGGCCGTCTCGACCTGCATCTCGACGCCCCGGCTCACCCGGGTTGCGCCGCCGGCCCCGCCGGTGATGTGGCGCGGATCCGTGGCGGACAGGCCGCCCGATGCGCGTGACTCGGGACCGGGCAGGGCGCGACCGTCGAGCTTCTGCGCCAGGGTCTGCTCGAAGACGACCCGCTCGCGGCGATAGGGGGTGCCGTCCTCGGTGCGCGTGGTCTCGGCGTTGGCCAGATTCTTGGCGACCGTGTCCATTTTCGTCCGCATGCCCGACAGGCCGGACGAGCTGATCTTGATGGAGCCGAACAGTCCGTCACTCATGTCGTCGCCTCCTTCCCTACTTCACACGGCCCGAGACCGCTTCGCTCAGCTGCGTGTATTTCATGCTCAGCAGACGGGTGGCCAGGCGGTACGACAGCTCCGTCGTCGCCAGGGTCGCCATCTCCGTGTCCACGTTCACGTCGTTGATGCCGTTGTCGTGGCCGCTGTCCTGGGCCACGACCTCGCCGCGGGCGTCCTCGAGGGAGCGCACGCCGACAGGCAGATGCGCCGCATGGGTTTGCGCGCCCTGCAGCCGGCGTCCGGCCTCCTGGCGCAGCAGGCTCTCGAAGCGGTACTCCTGGGCCTTGTACCCGGACGTCTCCACGTTGGCGATGTTCTCGGCGGTCACGCGGTGGCGTCCCGAGTAGACCGTCAGCGCCTGTTTGAGATGACCGAGGTGGGCCTGTCCGAAGATGGTGGTGTCGAACATGGGACCGCCTAGCCTCCTTGCCGGGGACAGGTGGGGGCCGCCGTCGGCGACGCCGTCCGGGATCCGTCCCGGACATCCGGCCGCTTCAGCCCATCAAGAACCGTTCCGGGCCGATCAGGCGCCATGTCCCGCCAGCTCCAGGAACAGCTTGTCGTTCTCCGCCTCCACCTGGAGGATCTGCTCGATGAGCTCCCCCATCGACACCAGGGACTGCTGCAGCCGCACCGGCAACGAGCCGCGCAGGTCGCCGCGGTGCCGTTCCCAGCAGGCGCGGGCCTCGGCGCCGCGCCGCTCCAGACGGGCGATCTCGTCCAGCCGCTCGCGCTTGGCTTCCAGCACGCGCCGGATGCCGCGCAGGCTCTCCCCGTCGCGGATCAGGTCGGCCTGGTCACGGGAGAGCTGCAGGACCTCCTCGTAGAGGACCCGCTCGCGGGCGAAGAGATCGATCAGGCCCTCCAGCAGCATCTGGGGAGCGGTGGACGTCTCAGCGGGCGTGCAGGCTGTCGATGCCATAGGGCGCGCCCTCCTTCCGGATGTCGGCCAGGGTGACGGCCGCCTCGGCCAGGGCGCAGGCGCGCAACTGCCAGGAGGCGGGGTCGGTTGCGTTGCAGGATTCCTCGAGCAGCGGCGCGGCCTCTTCGTAGCGGCCGGCCAGCATCAGATCGTAGGCGATCACGTAGCGGGCCCAGCGGCCGGCCTCGACATCGTCGCGCGCCGCCAGCAGGGTATAGAGCCGATAGGCGTCGCGGCGGCGATCCGTCACCAGCAGCAGGTCCGGCAGGGTGCGGACGAACCAGGCCACGTGGGCCGGTTCGAGTCGCTCGCTGAGACGTGCGTCGCTCGCCAGGGACAGCAGCAGGGGCGCGGCCTCGGACGGCCGGTCGCGTCGGACAAGCGCGAAGGCGTGCCAGAAGCGGACTTCCGCCGGCAGCCTGTCGATCTGGGCGCCCACCTTCTCGATCAGCAGGTTCAGGTTGTTCCGGTCGTGCCGGCCGAGGTAGTGGCGATAGGCCAGGACGACCGCGCCGGCGCGCCGCTCGAGCCGGGGGGCCCCCACGGTGTTCAGGAGCTGTTCGATGATCAGCAGCGAATCGCCCGACTGGATCGCCGTGGCGAAGATCTCGCGGGACAGGTCGTCGTCCACGGCGGTGGCGCCGCCCATGTCCGACACGGCCATGCCGTACCAGTCCAGGGCGCTCTGGTAGTCCAGGATCTCGGCGCTGGAGCGCGCGTGGTTGATTCCCCGGACCGCGTCGCCGAATTCACGATCATCCCAGGCGCGGCCGACGGACTCGTCGTAGTCCAGCAGGGCGCGGGCGGCGGTCAGCCGTCGCTCGGGACCGCCGGCGCCGATCTCGGCCTCGGTGCGGCCGGTCGGGTAGAGACGCGCCTTGGGCTCCGCGTCCAGGGCCTGCAGCCACTGGGCGTAGCCGAGCAGGGTGGCGCGGGAGAGCCCCTTGGCCGCACGGGCCTCGCCGTCGATCAGGACCGCGAAGAACGCGATCCAGACCCACAGGACGACCACCGGGCCATTTTCTTGACGAAGGCGCATGATTTCCTTGCTTCAAAAGCCGTAAACGACGGTTTCAGTGAGGATTCGCAATCGACATGCCTGCCGGGCGGCGGGCACGAAAAACCGGGAGGCCAAGGGCCTCCCGGCTCGGTCGGGGCGTCGTCGGGCGGGCTAGGACTCGGCCTGCTCCTCCGAGAGCTGGGCGGCCTTCTCGTACTGCCGCAGCTTCTCGCGCAGGGTCTGGCGGGAGATGCCGAGGATCCGCGCGGCCTTTGACTTGTTGTTGCCGGTCTTCTCGAGGGTGTAGACGATCTGCTTCTGCTCCACCTCCGACAGGGCGACCAGGCCCACCGAGGCGCCGTGGGTGGCGTCGGCGGGCGCGCGGGGATCGCGTCCCTCGGCGATGTGGGGCGGGAAGTGCGAGAGCTTCAGCTCGGCCGGCTCCTCGAGGATCATGATCCGCTTCAGCACGTTCTTCAGCTCGCGCACGTTGCCCGGCCAGGGGTAGCGCTGAAGGGCGAGCACCAGCTTCTCGTCCGGGGGCGCGGTGTCCAGGCCCAGCTTGGCGTTCAGGTCCTCCACGAAGTGGGCCAGCAGCACGCCCACGTCGTCGGGACGTTCGCGCAGGGGCGGGATGTGCACCTCCACCACCTGCAGACGGTAGTAGAGGTCGTTGCGGAAGGCGCCGGACTGGATGGCCTCGTCCAGGTCGCGGTTGGTGGCCGCGACGATGCGCGCGCTGACGTTCAGCTCCTCCTTGCCGCCCACGCGACGGAAGGTGCGGTTCTCGATCACGCGCAGCAGGCGGCTCTGGAGCAGGATGCCCATCTCGCCGATCTCGTCCAGGAAGATGGTCCCCTGGCCGGCCAGCTCGAACAGGCCCTCCTTGCGCGACTTGGCGTCGGTGAAGGCGCCCTTCTCGTGTCCCATCAGCTCGCTCTCGAGCAGCGACTCGGGCACCGCCGCGCAGTTGATCTCCATGAAGGGCTCGCCGCGACGCTCGCTGGCCTCGTGGATGGCCCGCGCCACGATCTCCTTGCCGCTGCCCGACTCGCCCTGGATCAGCACCGAGGTGTCGTTGCCGGCCTTGCTGGAGCCCACCTTGTCCAGCAGCTCGGCGATGCCGGACAGGCCGGGGCAGGCGCGGATCAGACCCATGTAATGGGGCGCGGTCGTGGGCGCCGGACGGGCTCGTCGCGGTGCGGCCTTCTCCTCGGGTTCGGCGGGCGGCTCCATGCGGCCGACGCGTAGGGCGGTGGCGACCTGGCGTCGCATGTCGCTCAGCTTGAAGGGTTTCTGGGTGAAGTCGTAGGCGCCCAGGCGCATGGACTCCACCGCCGTGTCCACGTCGCCGTAGGCGGTCATCATGATCACCGGCGTGTGGAGGTTCTGGTTGCGCAGGGCCTGCAGCAGCTCCAGGCCGGAGACGTTGGGCATCTTCAGGTCCGTCACGACCAGGTCGTAGGTCTCGGTGTTGAGCTTGGCCAGGGCCTCCTCGCCGGTCTCGGCGGCGTCGGTCTCGTAGCCGTCGGCGTCCAGGGCCTCGGCCAGGGACAGGCGGATGGCGGCCTCGTCGTCGACGATCAGGATGCGGTGGGTCATGACATCTCCTGTTCCTGGGCGGCCGGTGCGGTCTCCTCGGAGTCCCGCAAGTCGGGCAACAAGATGGCGAAAATGGTGCCGTTCCCGTCGCAGTCGACGGAAATGCGGCCGGCGTGGGCCTTGACGATCTTGCGGCAGATGGACAAGCCCAGGCCCGTGCCTGAGTTCTTGGTCGTGTAGAAGGGACGGAAGATGCGGTCGCGGTCCGCGGGCGCCACGCCGGGCCCCTCGTCCGTGACCGCGAGACGGAAACCGGGGCGCACGCGGGACTCCCCGCTCACGGGGTCGTCCACCAGCAGGTCGTCCACGCGGGTCAGGGTGGCCGAGACGGTGCCGCCGGCGGGCGAGGCGTCCACGGCGTTGAACAGCAGGTTCAGCACCACCTGCTTGAGCTGGGTGCCGTCGGCCGCGAGGGTCGCGCTCTCGCCGCGGGGCAGGTCGCGCCCCAGGCCCAGCCGCACGTCCTTGTCGTCGGCGCGGGGGCGCGCCAGCACCAGGCTGTCGCGCAGCAGGCGGTCGAGGTCCACGTGGCCGAGTTCGGGTTCGTAGGGGCGCACGAACTGGAGCATGCGGGTGATGGTGTCGTTGATCCGGCCCACCTCGCCGGTGATCACGTCGATGTAGCGGCGGCGCGGGTCGTCGTCCTCCAGGTTGTCGCCGAGCAGTTCGGCCTGGGCGCTCAGGCCCATCAGCGGATTGCGGATCTCGTGGGCCAGGGCCGCCGACATCTCCACCAGGCTCTCCAGGGCGTCGGCGCGGCGGGTCTCCTGGGCCAGCCGCTTGACCGGGCGGAGGTCCTCCAGCACGACCACGCGCCAGAGCTCGTCGCGGGCGCGGCCCGGCATCAGGTGGGCCTGGACCATCACCGGGACCGCGGTGCCGTCCGCGCGCACGACCCGCCCCTCCCCGTAGAAGGGCTCGGGATCCTCGTGCTTGAAGGCGGCCAGGGCCGGCCCCTCCTGGTCCTCCAGGCGCAGCATGGCGTCCAGGAGCAGTTCCGGCAGACCCTCCAGGTGGAAGGTGTCGCGGCGGAAGAAGGCCGAGGTGGACCCGGTGTCGTCGGGGTGGCGACCGCGTCCGAGGGCCGTGTCGGGCTCCGTGATGATGCGCGGCGCTTGGGCGCGGCCGGTGACCAGTTCGCGGCCGCCCCGGTTGCAGAAGATGGTGCGGCCCAGGTCGTCCAGAACCCAGATGCCGCTGTCCACCGCCTCGAGCACCCGCGAATTGAAGGTGCCGAGCTCGCGCATGCGGTCGAGCATCTGGGCCGCCGCCACCTCCTCGGCCAGGATGATCTGGGCGGTGCGCAGGAAGGCGAGCTGGCCGCTGGTGGCCGTGCGCGGCTGGAAGTCCAGCAGCAGCAGGTAGCCGAGGCAGGCGTGCATGTGGTCCAGGGACAGGGCCGCCACCACGGGCAGCGTGTCGTCGCGCTCCGCTTCGGGTTCCAGGGTGATCACGACGGGCTCGCCGGGATCCCCGTCCTCGCGCCGGCGTTCGGCCTCGAGACGGGTCAGCACCCGGTCCCAGCCCTCCTCGTTCCAGTGGAAGGTCTGGCGGGGCGCGAAGGGGGCGTCGGGCGCGGGACGCAGCACCAGGGCGGCGCCCTGGGCGCCCACGAAGTCGGCCATGGTGCCCAGGAGCGACTCGAGGGTGCTGTCCCAGTTGGGCGTGGTGCTCAGCTCGCGCACGATGGTGTAGAGCAGCGAGAGCTGGTCCATGTGCTCGGTCAGGGCCTGGTTGGCCTCTTCCAGGCGCAGGTGCGAACGGGCCAGATCGTCACCGGCGCGCACGAGTTCCACCTGCAGGCGTTGACGGTGCTCGAGCAGCCGCTCGGTGGTCTCCTGCTGGGCGGCCTCGAGACGATCCGCCTCGTCGAAGACGGCCAGACGCGCGCCAACCCGCTGGAGCAGGTCTTCCCACGCCGCGTCGTCGCCCAGGGGGATCGCGTCGAAGAGGCCGGCGCGGAAGCAGGCCGGCAAGAGCAGGTCCTCGCTGCCGTCATGGAGCAGGACCGGCAAGGCGGCGGGGTTGATCACGCGCAGGGCCCGCACGAGTTCGGGCAGATCCGCGGCGGCGCGTCGTTCGCGCGTCAGGGGCAGGATCACGAGCATGGGCCGGGGCCCGTCGGACGCTCTCGCGCGCAAGTCCACGAGCAGATCGCTCGCCGCGGCGTGGAAGATCAACTCGTCGGTCGTGGCCGGAACCAGGTCGGTCCAGGCGGAATCCGCGACCACGAGAATGGGAAATCGATCCGGATCTCGATCTGAAAAACGAAGTGGCACGCCGCCCCCCGAGCGCTCGAGTCGTCGATCACTGGAACCGCTGTCGGACAAGGAGTAACGGACAGACTGTAAGGTTTCTTACCAGACGCGGCAAGTCAACATCTATCTGAGTTGGGCAGGAAAAGAGACGTTTCGGTCGGTGGGAGCGCCCCGCTCTACTCGAGCAGGGTGTCGAGTCCGCGCATGAGTTCGGTGAGCCGGCCGGCCACCTGCTGCCGGATCTCGTTCGAACCGTACACGCCGGACTGCAGCCGACGCTGGACGGTCTCCATCTTCTCCCTGCGCACCGGATCCGCCTCGTCCAGCTTGGCCTGCCCCGCCTCGAGCAAGTCCCGCATCTGCTCCAGCTTGCGCGCCGACGACGAGATCTCCAGCCGCTCCCCCTCCGGCCTGACGGAGGCCTGGGTCTCGGCACCGGCCTCGGCCTGGGCGGCGCGAGCGCCGTCCGCTTCCGCTTGACGCGTCTGCTGGAACTGGGCCAGTGCGCGGGGATCGTTGAGCTGCGAGTGGTCGATCTTGGGGGTCGGCATCTGGGCTTCGCTCCTGGGTCTCGTGGGTTCGGACTCGGAATCAGGGCCATGCTAGCAAGGCCGGGACCAGGCGACAAGGTCGGCGACGCTGCGTGTAGTGGTTATCGGACGAGAGGGCATTATCTTTAGCATATAATCCGCATAATGTGCGTATAGACACCTTCCTGGATCTCGTCATCCACCGTCCTTGACCGATACACCGTTCATTCTATCCATCAAGCTCGCGGCACGGTCGTGTGAACCCGATTCCGACATATTCGGGATTGCCGGGAAGATTGGGCTAAAGTTTCGCCCCCCCGCCGCCGATACCTACTCCACGACAGAATCGTGTCGGTCGGCGAGAAGGCCGAACAACCGCAACGAAAGGAAGTCCAGCCGATCATCGACCGTCATGCGGGCCCCGGGCCCGCGCGAGTCAGGCAAGGATGTCTGACACGACCCTAGGAAGGAGCTAATCATGTCCCTGCGCATCAACACCAACGTCGCCAGCCTCAACGCTCAGCGTAACCTGTACAACACCACCATGAATCTGAACAAGTCGCTGGAGCGGCTCAGCTCGGGTCTGCGCATCAACCGCGCCGGCGACGACGCTGCCGGCCTGGCGATCTCTGAGAACCTGAAGTCCGACATCCGCGCCCTGGAGCAGTCCGCGCGGAACGCGGCCGACGGCATCTCCATGATCCAGGTGGCCGAGGGCGCGCTGAACGAGGTCAGTGACATCCTCATCCGCATGCGCGAGCTGGCCCAGCAGGCCTCGAACGAAACCCTGGGCACCGCCGAGCGCGGCTACCTGGACACGGAGTACGAGGCCCTGGCCGCGGAGATCACCCGTATCGCCGACAGCACCGAGTTCAACGGCACCAACCTGCTGGACAGCTCGGCGTCGTCCCGCGACATCCAGGTCGGTCTCTCGAACACCGCCGCCGACGTCATCACGCTGGACTTCAGCACCGACACCGACGCGACCGCGCTCGGCGTTGATGCTGCTGCGGCCGATCTGACCGGCGCCAACAACACGAACGCCCAGGCGGCCATGGCGTTGATCGAGACGGCCATCGACTCGATCAGCAGCACGCGGGCCTCCTTCGGCGCCTCCCAGAACCGCCTGGAGTCCTCCATCCGCGGTATTCACAACTCGGTGGAGAATCTCTCCGCGGCGAACAGCGCCATCCGGGACGTGGACATCGCGGCCGAGACCGCGCACATGACCAGCTCGCAGATCCTGCAGCAGGCCGGTGTGTCGGTGCTGGCCCAGGCGAACATGTCGCCGCAGATGGCTCTGATGCTGCTGCAGTAAGCGCATGATCCGCACAGGTGGGGCCCTCCGGGGCCCCGCCTCTTCCTTCGACGCGTACGGGAGGACGTGTTGACATGATCCAGTTCAGCGGTATCGCCTCAGGCATGGATACGGGTTCCATCGTGGCCCAGCTCGTGGAGTTGCGCCGGCAGCCCATCTATCGCCTGGAGAGCAAGAAGACAGGTTACGAGATGCAGAAGGCGGCGTACGCCGACCTGGAGAGCAAGCTCTCCGCCATGCTCTCGACCATCAACGACATCGACAGCATCCGCGGCTTCGCGTCCCTGGCCGCCACCTCGAGCGACGAGGACGCGCTGACCGCCTCGGTCGGCGAGCTGGGAGCCCAGGGCAGCTACGACATCACCATCAACGCCCTGGCCCAGGCCCAGAAGTCCATGACCCAGGGCTTCGACACGCTCAACGACAGCGTGGGCACCGGCACCTTCTCGATCACCGTCGGCGGCGAGACCACGGACATCACCCTCGAGGCGGGCGCCAGCGGCCTGAGCGCTCTCGCGGCGGCGATCAACGAATCCGGCGCGGGCGTCACGGCGACCGTGCTCTACAACGGCGCCGAGTCCGGCGGCTACCACCTGGTGGTCAGCGCCGAGGAGACCGGCACCGAGTCGGCCTTCACCCTGGACGCCAGCGGTCTGAGCGGCGGCACCGCCCCCGTCTTCTCGACGACGCAGGAGGCGGCCAACGCCGAGTTCGTCATCGACACCCTCACGGTCACCTCCCAGACCAACGAGGTGTCGACCGCCATCCAGGGCGTCACCCTGAACCTGGCTGCGGCCGATCCGGCCACCGAGCACCGGCTGGACGTCGGCGTGGACGGCGAGGCCCTGCAGGAGAAGCTCCAGGCCTTCGTCGACGCCTACAACGACCTGTTCGGCTACATCAACGACCAGAGTTCCGAGGGCTCCACCCTGCGCGGCGACTCGCTCATGCGGAGCGTCGGGACGCGGGTGCGCATGGCCATGACCCAGTCCCTGAGCGACGCGGACATCACGACGCTCTACCAGGTCGGTCTGCGCCAGCAGGACGACGGCCTCCTGAGCTTCGACTCGAGCCTGTTCAACGAGGAGCTGGTGGAGGATTACACGGGCGTCCGCGACCTGTTCGTGGGCACGGACACCCACTCGGGCATCATCTACTCGCTCGGCCTGTCCCTGGACGACATGACCGACTCGACCGACGGCGTCTTCAAGATCCGCAAGGAGTCGCTCACCGATCGCATGGACGACATCGACGACCGGATCGAGCGCTACGAGCTGAGCATCGACAAGTACGAGGCGACCATGATCGCCAAGTTCACGGCCATGGAGACGATGATCGCCACCTTGCAGGCGCAGTCGTCCTACCTGGCCTACTAACCCTTCACGGGAGAGACATGTACTACGACGGCGTCCGCAAGTACCAGGAAAGCAACGTGAGCACCATGAGCCCCGAGCGCATGATCGTGATGCTCTACGAGGGGATCGTGCGCCACCTCGAGGACGCGCGCGCGGCCATCGCCGCCGGCGACATCGCCGCCAGGGCCCGTGGGCTGGACAAGGCCCGGGACATCATCTCGGAGCTGAACCACAGCCTCGATCTCGAGGTGGGCGGCGACATCGCCCGCAACCTCTCCGCCCTCTACGGTTTCCTGGGCCACGAGCTGCTGGAGGCCCGCATCTCCGGCCGCGTCGAGCACGTGGACAACGCCCTGCGCGTGATCCAGCCCGTGCTGGAATCCTGGCGGGCCGTCAAGCCCGGCGCCGCCGATCGCGCCAGGGCCGAATCGAGCCCCGCCGGCGTCGAGGACGGCCCCGAACTTGCAGCGCCCCCGCAGACCCCTTCGGTCGACGAGGCCGAACGGACCCGCAAGGACTTCTGCGTGGCGGTGTGACGTGGATCCCGATCTCAACCGACTGATCGCCCTGACCGAGGAGATGTCCGTCGCCTTCGCGCGCGACGATCTCGACCGGTGCGCCGAACTGCTCGACGCCCGGGGCGGCCTGCTGCGCGATCTGCATGCGCGCTACGGTCCCGGCGGCCCTCTCCCCGTCCCCGAGGGCCTGCAGCGGGTGCTGGACGAGGTCAACGCCCAGGACCGGGCCCTCGAGGCGCGCCTGACCGGCGCCCTGGCCGAGACGGGTCGTCGTCTCGGTGACCTGCAGCAGAAGACCCGCCGCGGCGGCGACGGGTCGAGCGGGATCCACCTGAATCGGCGAGCCTAGTCGGTCTCTTCCTCTTCCTTCTTGTCCTTGTCCAGGAACTTCTTGGGATCGGGCTGATCCGAATCGGCGGCCTTCATGGTGATGTTCTTGATCTCTTCGTAGATCTCGTGACGGTGGACCGGAATCGAGCGCGGCGCGTCGATGCCGATCTGGACCTGGTCGCCACGTATATCGACGATCATGATCGAGATGTCGTCCCCGATCATGATCTTCTCGTTGCGCTTGCGGCTCAGGATTAACACGGGACCTCCATGTCTCCGCGGTACTCCAATGGGACCGAACGTCGTGCGGTCAGCGCACGTCTACGAGCTCGGCCTCCGGGTCGCGCACCGTCGGTTCCGCCGACCCATCCTCATCATATCCACCCGTCATGGCCTTGTCCACCGCTGTTCCGACCACCGTCTCGGGGTGTCCGGCGGCGTAGGCCTGGCAGGCCTCGCCGAACCTGAGCTGGTTGATCTCGTGTCGCATCCCGTAATGACCGCTCTCGAGGATGCACTGTATCCCCTTGCGGTTCTTCACGTTGACGACCAGGGGCGCCGACAGGTTGCCCGTGATCCGCTGTCCGCCGGGGTGGACCGTGGAGATGATCATCACCACGATGTCTTCCACGTCCTCGGCGTTGATGACCGCCTGCGAGGCGTCGTCGATCTCGAAACTGTAGGCCTCGGTGTAGAAGCCGGGGTCCGTGATCGGCAGTCGGAAGCCCTCGCGATCCAGGCTCTGGAGCCATTTCATGGGCAATACGGGCTCCATGTCAACCAGAATCCAGCGCTTAAGCTCCGGCAGGCCGACCAGACCGTTCCGGAACGTCAGCACGTCCTCGGGCCTGTGGGTGCGGGTCTCTTCGTTCGCCTGGCTCATGATCTCTCCTTCGTGAGGCGGCCGCCGCCGCTACAGGTAGTCGAACAGGTTCATCTGCAACATCTCGCTGGAGACTCTCAGGCTGGCCTCGTAGGACACCTCGGCCTGGCGCAGGTCCGAGGTCACCTGGATCAGGTCCGCGTCCCGCACCTCGGCGAGATTGCGGTTCAGGTTGTAGTCCCGGTCCATGTTCAGGCCTTCCATCCAGTCCAGCATGTTCTCGCGGGCGCCGACCTTCACCTCGAGGGCCAGCAGGTGGTCCTCGATGGCTTCCAGCTCGCCCAGCGCGCGTTTGACGCCGTCCGAGTCGGCGGCGTCCAGGGCGTCGCGCAGGCTCTCCAGCACGTCGAAGATGCGATGGGGCGCGCCCGTGCCCAGCAGACCCAGCCGCTGGGCCGTGTCGTCGCCCGTGACCGACCTCACCTCGAACACATCGGCGTTGCTCGAGACGATCTTGACGGAATTCTCGCCCAGCTCGAGGGTCAGGGGCGGCAGTCCCGCCGCCGTGACCTGGGCCTCGAAGAGGGTCTTGACGTCGTCCAGGGTGGCGGCGGTGGACAGGTCGATCAGCGCCGTGGTCCCGTCCAGTACCACCTCCAGGTTTCCCAGGGGCAGACCGCCGACCAGGCTCTCGATATCGACCAGGGCCGTGGTCCAGTCGGGCGAGAGCCGGATGTCGTGGCCGATCACCACGCCGTCCGCGGCCGTGCCGGTCAGGCCCAGCGAGAGCGCCGTGTCGCCGCCGTCCACGTCCGAGACGGTCAGGGGGCCGCCGCCGGGATCGGTGAGCGTGATCCCGGTGCCGTCCGCCGAGATGGCGGCCGTCAGGCCCGCGGCGTTCAGGATGTCGAGTATGTCCTGCACGGTGCCGGCGCCGGAGAGGTCCACCTCCAGGGGGACGCCCAGGCTGCCGGTCCAGGTGATGGTGCCGGGGGTCCAGCCCTCGCCGTAGCCGATGTCGCTCAGGGAGTCGGCGCCCGTCAGCCGCGGCGACAGGTCGCCGAAACCGTACAGGCTCGACTCGCTCGAACCCATCAGGTCGCTGCCCGGTATGTTCACCGCCATCTCGGTGTTGGGCCCGATCTGCACGTTCATCACGCCCTGGTCGCCCTGGTAGAGCACCTGTCCCCCGCTGTTCACGAAGGCGGCGTGATCGGTGCGGTGACCGCCGAAGAGCGAGTTGCCCTCCTGGGTCTGGTTGAGGATGTTCAGGGCCGCCTGGATCATCTGGTCGACCTCTGCGGCGGCGACGCGGCTCGATTCGACCGTCCAGGTGGCGTTGAGCTGCTCGCGTCCCGAGTCGCGGGCCTCGCGCATGAGCTCCACCAGGTCCAGCAGGGCCGCGTCGGTCTGCTCCACGAAGGTGCGGGCGCGGATGATGTTCTCCTGGTACTGGGCGTTCTCCTGGATCAGCAGCTCGTAGCGCTGGATCAGGCCCACCGCCTGCGGGTCGTCGGCGTAGCTGTTGACGCGACGGCCGGTGGAGACCTGTTCCTGCAGCTCCGTCATGCGTCCCAGGTTGGTGTGGGAGTGACGGTAGATCAGGCTGGCGATCTGTTGGCTCGTGACGCGGGTCAGCATGGCATCGCTCTCCGGGTTCAGACCATGTTCAGGATCGAGTCGAACATGTCCTGGGCCATCGCGATCACCCTCGCGTTGGCGTTGTAGGCATTCTGGTACAGGGCGAGATTGGCGGCCTCCTCGTCGAGGCTCACGCCGCGGACGCTCTCCAGCCTCATGTCCAGGGCGTCGACCAGCTGCTGCTGGCCCTCCACCCGGTAGCCGCTGGCCGACGACTCCGCGGCCAGGTCGACCACGATGGCCGTGAAGAGCTCGGTCATGCTCATGCCGTCGGCCACGTCGGTGTCGCCCTGGCCGAGGGCCGCGATCTCCAGGGCGATGTCGGCGTCGCCGGACAGGTTGGAGCGCGAGGTGGCGATGTGGCTGGGATTGTCCACCAGCCGGGCGTTGACGGCGATGTCTGCGGCGGTGCTGCCGGTGAAGAACATCAGGCCCCGGCCGCCGTCGCTCAGGCCCTCGGCATGCAGCGCGTTGACCCGGTCGACCAGGGTGCCCACCAGCTCGTCGAGCTGGGCGCGGGCGCCGAGAACCTGCTCGTCGCGGGCGATCATCAGCCCCTTGATCAGACCGTCGCCCAGGTTCACGTCGAAGCGGCCGTTCTTGACGCTGATCTCCACGCGGCCCGGCTCCAGGTCCTCCCCCGGCGCCACGCTCACCTCCAGGTGCTCCACATGGTCGCGGGTGACCAGGGTGCGGCCCGAGAGGATCACGTCCAGCGTGCCGTCCGAGCGCTCCTCGATATCGACCCGCGCCAGCTCCGTCAGCTCGGACAGCAGGGCGTCCCGGTGGTCGCGCAGGTCGTTGGCGGGGGTGCCCGAACTCTCGGCCGCCACGATCTGGCGGTTGTAGTCGCCCACCGCGGTCAGCAGCTGGTTCATCTGCCCCACGCCCGCCACGATCTGGTCGTCCAGGTCCTGGGCCAGATTCATCAGGTTGGCGTCCATGGCGTTCAGGTCCAGCACCAGGCGCTCGGCGCTGCCCAGCACCTCCTCACGCAGCACGGGATCGTGGGACGGCGTCGCCAGGGTGCTCCAGGCCGTGAAGAACTGGGTCATGGCATCGCCCAGGTGGTTGTTCTCCACCGAGCCGAAGATCATCTCCACGTTGCTCAAGGCCAGGTTCTCGGAGTCGTACTGGGCCAGCAGCGAGGACTGGTCTCGGCGCTGGGCCACCAGGAAGTTGTCGGTCTGGCGGCTGACGTCCACGATCTGGGTGCCGCTGCCCAGCAGGCCGTAGGCGGTCAGGACGCCCGGCGTGCTGCCGGACAGGGCCCGCTGCCGCGAGAAGCCCGGCGTGGCGGCGTTGGCGATGTTGTGGCTGGTCGTCTGCATGGACGCGCCGGCCGCGAACATGCCCGTCAAGCCGATCTGCAGGATGTTGTTCAGGCTCATCTCGTCTCCTCAGGCCTGCTTGACGATGACGCCGGCGCAGGCGCCGCTCGCCTCGCCGCCGCGGGCGTCGTAACAGCCGTCCTTGCCGCTCACGCCGCGACGGAGGATGTCGGCCTCGGCGCCCACCATGTCCAGACAGAAATCGGCCAGCAGCCCGTTCAGGGCGTTCTGGCGCATGAGTTCACCGGTCGTCTTCTCCCACGCGCGCAGGTCGGCGCGCAGGGCGCGTCCGGTCTCGCCCGTGGTGCTCCGCGCCAGACGGCTCATGCGGAGCTCGTCCGTCCCGATGCCGTGGCGGCGGCCCAGCTCCAGCAGATAGGTCTCGCGGGCGCGGCGCGCGTCCTCGGCCACGGGCAGCCGGTCGGTCCAGGTGGCGACGACCTCGGCCAGGTGCACCACGTCCTGGCTGCGCAGCCACTCGTTCTGATGCTGCGCCAGCTCCAGCAGCTCGCCGTAGGCCCGCGCTTCGGCCCTCAGCAGGGCCCGCAGGTTGTCGGCCTCGGCTCTCGAGAGAGGAGCTGTGGTGCGCTGGGTCGGGGTCGTCATGATGTCGTCTCCGTGTCTCAGGGCGCGAAGCCCAGGCTCGGGTTTCCGTCCAGGTCGCCGTACATGGCGCCCACCTTCTGCACGTAGGTGCGGGTCTCGGCGAAGTCCGGCACCACGTCGCCCGCACGTCGCACGTTGCCGGGGCCGGCGTTGTACGCGGCCAGCACCAGATCCAGGTCGCCGCCGAACTGCTCGCGCATGCGGGCCAGGTAGCGGACGCCGCCGCGGATGTTCTGGACGGGGTCGAAGGGATCGTCCACGCCCATCTCGGCGGCCGTGCCCGGCATGAGCTGCATCAGGCCCTGGGCGCCGGCCCGGGAGACGGCGTCCGGCCGTCCGCCCGATTCCTGGACCATGACCGCCAGCACCAGCTCCGGCGCCAGGTCGTGGTCGCGGGCCGCGGCCTCGATCTCGGGTCCCCAGCGACGCAGGGTGTCGGCCGCGGCGCCGCCCAGGGCATGGGCCCGCTCCGTCAGGCCGCTGGTGTCCCGCCGAGGCGCGCGTCGATCGGCGTCCGCATAGGCCGCCAGGGCGCGGTCGATCTCGGGCCCCAGCCGGCTCGTCGCGGGCAGCGGCGCGAAGGTGTCGACCGGCAGCGCGCCGCCGGTGCGGTCGTCCGGGATCGGCGCCATGCCCGGCCCGTCCCGGGTGTCGGGGGCCCCGTCGCCGTTCACGTAGGGCTCGTACTGGCGGGTCACCATCTCGGCGATGCCGAGTCCGCCTGAACCGCCGATGCGGTCGGCCATGGCCTCGTCCAGCATCTGCTTGTAGGTGTCCATCTCGCCGCCGCCGGTCAGCTCCGAGGTGGGCACGGTCTGCCGCATGGTCTTCATGAGCGTCTGCACGAACAGGGACTCGAAGTGCTCGGCGGCCTGGTGGAGCTTCGACAGACGCACCTCGCGCGCGTCGGGACCGCCCGGCAGGTCCGGCGCGGACGGCGGCGCGGGCGGGCCCTGCAGCTCGCCCGATCCGGTGATGTTCCTGTCGATTCCGATCGTCTCCACGGCGCTCCTACATGATGACCAGTTCGGCCTGCAGGGCTCCGGCCTGCTTGAGGGCCTGCAGTATGGCGATGATGTCGCGCGGGCTCGCGCCCACCTCGTTCAGGACGCCCACCACGTCGGAGACGGTGCCCGTCTGCGGCACGTGGATCACAGAGGCCTCGCGTTCCTCCACGTCCGCGATCACGTTGGGCGTGACCACCGTGCGGCCGCTCTCGTTGAAGGAGTTGGGCTGCGAGACGTCGTAGCTCGTCTTGATGACCACCTTGAGGTTGCCGTGCGCCACGGCCGCCTCCTTGAGCACCACGCCCTCGCCCACGATGATGGTGCCGGTGCGCTCGTTGATGACCACGCGGGCCACCTGGTCGCTGACCGCGGGCAGCTCGCCCATGCGCGCGATGAAGTCCACCGGCGAGTCGTGGAAGCTCAGGGGCACGTTCACGTCCACGCGCTGGGCGCTCATGGCCTTGGCTGTGCTGGCGCCGAACACGAGGTTGATGGCCTCGGCCACCCGCTGCGAGGTGGCGAAATCGGGACTGTGGAGCTGCCACGCCATCTTGCCGCCCTCGAAGAAGCCGCCGGGCAGGGGCACCTCGATCTTTGCGCCGTTGGGGATCATGCCGACGGTCGAGTGGTTCTTGCGGATCGAGTTGTTGGCGCCGCCGGAGACGTTGAAGCCGCCGATGGACACCGGGCCCTGGGCGATGGCGTAGGCCCGGCCGTCGGCGCCCTTCAGGGGGCTCATGATCAGCATGCCGCCCTCGAGGCTCGAGGCGTCGCCCACCGAGGAGACGGTCACGTCGACCCGCGCGCCGGGCGCGGTGCCGGGCTGGGTGTGGGCGGTCAGCAGCACCGCCGCCACGTTCTTCAGCTTGATCAGCGCCGGGTCCACCGTCACGTCCAGGCGCTCCAGCATCGACACCAGGGAATTGGTGGTGAAGGCCGCGCTCTGGCCGTCGCCGGTCCCGTTCAGGCCGACCACCAGCCCGTATCCCAGCAGGGGTTCCTGCTCCGCACCGGCCAGCGCCGCCAGGTCCTTGATACGCGAGGACTGGGCCGCCCCGGCGGCGGTCGCCGCCAGCAGGGCCAGTGCGAGAGCGAGAACTCGTATCGTCCGCAGACTCATGGGGTGTCTCCTAGAACAGCCAGTTGACGAGCTTCGTGATCACGCCGGGTTCGCTGGTCGCGTTCACCACGCCGGTGCCGTTGTAGGCGATGCGGGCGTCCGCGATGTACGTCGAGTAGATGGTGTTGTCGGGACGGATGTCCCGGGCGCGGCAGACGCCACTGATCTCGATCAGCTGGCGCTCGCCGTTGATGTCCACCATGCGGTTGCCCGCCAGTCGATAGTCGCCGTTGTGCAGGATCTCGGTGATCCGCGCGGTGATCTCGGCGGTGAGGTTGCCGGTGCGCTGGGTGCGCCCGTCGCCGGTGTACTTGTTCTCGGTGTCGATGCCCCACTGGGTGATCAGGTCCAGGAAGCCCAGCCCGGGGCCGCCCGACACCTCCGACTTGTTGTTGGCGTCGGTCTTCGCCGTGGCGTTGGCCGACGACTCCTCCACGATCATGATCGTGATGATGTCGCCCACGCGATGGGCCTTGAAGTTCGAGACCAGGGAGCTGCCGCTCTCCAGGTCGATCAGGGGCTCGCCCGCCGGGGCGCTCCCCGCGATGCAGACGCCCAGCAGGGCCAGGACCAAGCTCGTCTTCATGCTCATCTCCTGCTCCAGACCAGCCGCCCCGGCCCGGTCACCCGGGCGCGGATCAGACGGCCGTCGATCTCGTTGCGTACGTACACCGACTCGCCCTGCACGCCGTCCTCGCGGGCGGTGCCGCGCAGGGTCACCGCGACGCCGCCCCGGTCCAGGACCAGGTCGACGGTCTCGCCCTGGCGCACCAGGGGCACGGGCCGGATCGCGACCTCGCGCAGCTCGTCGCCGGCCCCCAGGGCCGTACGGGCGCTCATGCCGGCCACCGAAGCGCGGCCGATCACCCGGTTGGACGCGATTTCGGTCAGGTCGCGCCACTCCCACACGAACATTCCCGGATCCAGCTGGTCGTCGACGGCGATGTTCCGCGCCGCCCGCGCCACCTCGCCGTAGCTGTGGCAGGTGACCGTGGCCGTGAAGCGCAGCACGCGTCCGTCGCCCACGATCTTGCAGCGAACCAGGTTGCGACCGGGGTCCAGCTGCCCCGGCTCCACGATCTCCAGACGCCAGTTTCCGCCCACCACCGCGTCGGGCAGCTCGCTGCTCAACTCCAGCCAGCAGCCCGGACCCCGGTCCGGGTCGCGCGGCATCCAGTTGCCGAGGACCGCCAGCAGGCGGGTCTCCAGCTCGTCCGAGGCGATGCGGCGGCCGCTGAAGCTCACCTTGCAGAGCTGCGGCCCCTGGCAGGTCACGTCGCCGGCCAGGCGCTCGGTGACCAGGCGGCGCAGGATGGCCGAGCGATCGAGGGTGGCGGTCTCTCCGGGCTTGCCGCCGGCGCGCAACACGAGGTCGCCCGCCTCGGCGGGGATCTCCCCCACGGCCACGTCGCGCAGGCGCACGACCGGCCGGTCGAGGGTCGTCTCGGGCCGCAGCTCGAGGATCCAGGCCTCGGCCGCGCCCACGCAGACGATCAGCAGGGCCAGTCCGATCAGGATGTCGCGTCCGCCTCTCACGCCCTACCTCTTCATCTGGTTGACCGTCTGCAGCATCTCGTCGGCCATGGAAATGGTGCGGGCGTTGAGCTCGTAGGCCCGCTGGGCCGAAATCATCTTCACCAGCTCCTCGACCGTCTCCACGTTGCTCATCTCCAGGAAGCCCGAGGCGATCTCGCCCAGACCGTCCAGGCCCGCGCGGCTGACCAGGGGCGTGCCGCTGTTGGGCGACTCCATGTAGACGTTGCCGCCGCGGCTGGCCAGGCCCGCCGCGTTGGCGAAGCGCGCCAGCTCGACCTGGGCCAGGTCCTGGACCGTCGCGGTGTCGCCGGCGAGCATCACCGAGACGGTGCCGTCGCGGGCCACGTGGATATCGGTGGCGTCCTGGGGCACCTGGATGGCGGGCTCGAGCCGGTATCCGGCCGAGGTCACGATGTTGCGGTCCGCGTCCAGCTTGAAGGAGCCGTCGCGGGTGTAGCCGATGCTGCCGTCGGGCAGCCGCACCTGGAAGAACCCGTCGCCTTCGATCATCAGGTCGAGGGGATTGGAGGTCTGGCTGATCACGCCCTGGGTGAAGACCTTGTTGGTGGCCACCAGCTTGACGCCGTGCCCCACCTCGACCCGCGTGGGCTCCGACTCGCCCGAGCCGCGACCGGTCGGCACCACGGACTCGTAGAGCAGGTCCTGGAATTCGGCGTGGCTGCGCTTGTAGCCCACCGTGTTGACGTTCGCCAGGTTGTTGGAGATCGCGTCGATGTTGGTCTGCTGGGCCTTCATGCCCGACGCCGCGCTGGTCATCGCTCTGAGCATGGGGGGTCCCCTTTCCTAGGCCTTGCGGCTGAGTTCGTTGACGGCCTTGTCCAACGTGCGGTCGCTCGCCTGCAGGACCTTGGCCTCGAGTTCGAAGGCGCGCTGCGCCGCGATCATGGCGATCATCGTGTCGATGGGACTGGCGTTGCTGTTCTCGAGCATGCCCTGCGCGAGCCTGACGTCCTCGGCGCCCAGGGTCCGAGCGGGCAGATCCGCAGGGGCCTTGAAATTCGAACCGCCCACGTGCTGCAGGCGCTGGGGGGCGTCGAAGGCCGTGACCGCGAGACGGTCCAGTTCGGCTCCGTCCACCAGGAGCATGCCGTCCTCGCGCACGACCACCTCGCCCTCGGGTACGGTGATCGGACCGCCGGCGCCCTGGACCTGGGCTCCGTCGGGCGTCGTCAGGCGGCGCTCGGCGTCCAGCGAGAAGCTGCCGTTGCGCGTGTAGTAGGTCTGGCCGTCGCGGCTGACCTTGAAGAAGCCCTCGCCCTGAACGGCCACGTCCAGGGTCCGGCCGGTCTCGCGCAGCGTGCCCGAGCTCATGTCCACGGGCGAACGCACGTCGAGGGTGCGCTGCCCGGCGCCGCGCAGGGACAGGGCCCCTCCGTCCGGCCCCTGATCGAGGCCGGCCTCGGCCACCTGCGTCAGCACCCGCTTGAACCCGGCCGTGTCCACGTTGGCCAGGTTGTTGGCCAGCACGTTGGTCCGGGTCAACTGGATATTCATGGCGGTCTCGGCCGCGCGCAGTCCCTTGAGCACGTGGACTCCTTGCATTCCGGGTACTCGTTGGCGTCACGGTCCTCCGCAAGCCACATGCCAGGGATTTCGGCCGGATCGGGCGCAATGGCCCTCAGGGGCGCAGGTATGGGGTCAGGGGCGCTGTGCGGGGCAGCGAATGTCGAGATGGAGGCGGGAAGAGGCGGTCGGGATGGGGTCGGTCTTGGATATCGGCGGGACGGGGTGGTTGGAACGTGGACACGTCCGGCCAGGATCCGTCCGGCGGAAAAGGCGGACGCGGCCCCGAAGGACCGCGTCCGATATGATCAGGGCGGGCCGGTCAGCCCACCGCCAGCAGCATGTTGATATGGTCCGAGAGGTGACGCATGCCTTCCTCTTCAATCTGGGTGAAGAAGACGGCGACCTCGTAGTGGGCCACGTCGGGCCCCTCGGTCTCCGGCAGCACGCGGACCACGATGCCCTCGCAGTTGGCGGTGGCGTACTTGTCCGGAACACCCTCGGCGTCCAGGGCCACGGGCAGCTCGATCTGCATGTCCAGCTTGGTCATGGGCTCGATGAAGTGGTCGGCCTTGAAGTACACGCCGGAGGAACTGATGTTCAGCGTCTCCAGTGTCACGGGCTGGGCGCTGCCGTCGGGACGAGGAATGGCGACCTCGAGCTTGAGGCTCGCGTCGACCCTCTGGCCCTTGCGCCGTTCGTGCGTCGCATCGCTCATCTGGGACTCCTTCTCCCCTGGTGGCACCGGACGGTCCGGTGATCGGATTCATCCCCCCGTTTGCACGGGCCGTGCCACTCCGTACGCACACCCAGCCAGAACCGGCACTCCGCGGAGTGCCGGCCCAGGCTTACTTCTTCTTGTGACGATTCTTGCGCAGCCGCTTCTTGCGCTTGTGCGTCGCAATCTTCTTGCGCTTGCGCTTGCGTCCGTTGGGCATTTGACGCCGCCTTTCCGCTCTTTGGGACGCCCCAGCGTCCGCTATGCATAAAGATCCGGACGGTCCGGAGGCCGTCCGGCCTGCCGATCTTTCCGTTCCTGGCGAGACGAGAATATAACAGAGAGTTCCCCGACAATCAAATGCCGGTCGTATCCTCCTCGGTCCCGCCGTCGACGTTGAGCTTCGACTTCAGTTCGTTGGAGGCCTTGAAGTAGGGCACCAGCTTCGAGGGTACGTGGACAGACGCTCCCGTGCGCGGGTTGCGCGCCAGCCGGGCGCGGCGGCTCTTCACCTTGAAGCTGCCGAAGCCGCGCAGTTCCACCTTGTCGCCGGCCTCGAGGGCCTTGCCGATGTTCTCGAGGATCAGGTTCACGACGATCCCCGTGTCCTTCTTGCTGATGCCCGTTCCGCCGGCGATCAGCTCCACAAGTTCGGCCTTGGTCATCTCGATCCACCCCTGTTCAGGCCAGAATACGGGCTTTTTGGCCCTGTTTTCGACAACTGCATGTGTGACAACTCTTTAAGGAGTAGCATAGGTCGGCGGGCCTGACAAGTATATTTTTCGCAACCCGGTGCCATGATTAGCGATGCACGGACCTCAGCATAAAGCAATGATTCCCGCGTTTGCCGCGTGCCGGGTCGGCCAGTGATCTACAATACGGAGAGCGTAGTAGGTCGGCCCAACAAAGCGCGCGCAGCGCAGGAATCATTTCGCTGCGGGGACTATCAAGTCGGATGCCAACCGGAAAAACCGAAGTGAAGAGAGGCGCGGGCGCGTGGTATCAGGGCTACGTGCAGTGAGATACGGCGTTGTGTTAATGTTGTTTCAAGGAGTGTGTCGGCCTCGGCCTCCCCTGCTCAATCGTGCAGGATGACCGCTCGAGACGCCTCGGAGCGGCGGAATGCGTCGCGTCGTGCCTCAGGACGCCAGGAAGCGGAACAACGCGGCGTGAGCCTCCGTGAAACGGCAGCCTCGCCGGCCCATGACGACTCGGGCCACCTCGAGCGCGCGCTCCACCCGGAAGCTGCGGCGGCCGCGCCCGTCGCCCCAGGTATAGTTGGCCAGGCAGGTGCGGGGAAAGCCGGCGGCGAACACGTTGCTGGCGAAGCCCACGGTGGTGCCCGTGTTGAAGGTGGTGCCGATGGCGCTCTTGGCGTGCTCGGCCATCATCAGGCCGACGAAACGCGAGCCGGTCTCCACGGGCCCCAGCCCGAAGTTCACCTTGATCTCGCCGTAGTTGTTCTTCAGATCGCTGTTGGTGGTGTCGGCGCCGAGATTGGTCCACGAGCCCACCACCGCGTGGCCCAGGAAGCCGGCGTGCTGCTTGTTCATGTAGGGCAGCAGCTGGGACTCGGCGATCTCTCCCGAGACGCGGCAGACGCCGCCGACGGCCGTCTCGCCGTAGAGGGTGGCGCCGGCCTTGACCCGCGTCCCGCACCCCAGATACAGCGGTCCTTCCAGGTAGACGTGGGGCATCACGCGTACGTCGTGGTCGATCACGACGGGACCGTGGGCGGTGTCGACGGCCACGCCGGGCGCCAGGGACACCCCGTCTCCGAGCCACAGGCCGCCGTCCCCCTGCAGATGGACACCCGCGGGCGGGTCCTCGACGCGGCGGAGCGTCGTCCCCAGGAAAGGAGACTCCGCCTCCGGCAGGGCGCCGAAGACGAGCCGGGACGGCATGGTGCGCCGCTCGCCTTCGCCCAGGAGATCCAGGTCGCTCGCGATGGCGGGTCCGATGAGCGGGATCAGGTCCCAGAGATAGGCGGGGGCGGCGTCGGTCTCGGTGGCGTCGATGGGCGGCGCCCAGGGCGTGACGGGCGTGGTCGGCAGCGACCAGGCCGAGGACTCCGTGGCCTCGCGGTCCCAGCGCGTCCAGTGGTCCAAGACCTCGCGCGCCGTCCGGCCGCTCCCCCGCCAGGCCAGAAGGCCGTGCCCATCCGACAGGCCGGCGCCCGGGGCCAGTTCGTCCACGACGTCTGTCAGACGGGCGGCGTCCGGCCCCAGCCGGGCCGAGAGGAACAGCACGTCCTCGTCGTCGAGGCCGCCGCAGGCGGCGGGACCGACGGGCGCCCCGTCGCCCAGGGTCGTCCCCAGCAGGTCGGCGAGATAGCCGCGCGGGAGGAAGCCGAGGCGGGCGCCGTCAGGCAGGAGCAGCCCGAGCCGTTCACGCAGGTTGAACAGGCCACAGGGCAGCTCGTGCACCGGCAGGCTCCAGCTCAGGGGACGGAACTGCTGGGCGGTATGGTCCTCGAAGAGGATGACCGTGCGGGCCACGTCTCCCTCGCTTCAGTTCAGGTTGATCTGCAGTGTGCCGGCCCCCGAAAGGGCGCCCACATCGTGTTCCAGACGGCCTCGCCCGTCCGCACCGAGGCGGAGCGGGGCCGAGGACGGGGCGTCGGGGTCGGGCGCGGTCCGGTTCCGGGCCTCGTCGAGCCACAGCACGTCCAGGCACTGATCTTGCAGCCCGTGGAGCGTCAGCGTCGGCGTCTCCGTGGTCGATTCCGGGGAAACGGCATCGAAAACGGCGATCGACGGCAGGACGTCGACACGGGCGACGAAGGGGAAATCGGCGCCCAGGACGGACGATGCGGCCGTACAGGCCAGCATGAGACAGCACAGCGTCGCGCGGGTCATGGGAGGTCCTCCGTTGTTGCGAGGCGGATCCGCCGCGTTGTCGTCGACTCGTCTGTCCTCCGAGTTTGACCGATGGGCGGTCAAATTGCATCCCCAAAAATCCGTAAAGCTCGGAGAGTTACGGTCGAAGACCACACTGAGCAAAGCATCCGGAGTACGACTACACCGTCGTCTCGACAGTTTTCCGGGTAGGAGACCACGCAATCGCAAGGAGTGAATCATGCGCAAGAATCTCATCCTGACCTTGGCGGCCCTGCTGGTCGCTACTCCCTTCACCCAGGTCATGGCCCTGGACTCGGCCCAGGACGGCGTCGTCGACGTCTTCATCGCCCTGGCCGTGGCCGAGACCGTGGAGCTGGACTTCGGCGCCGTCATCGATGCCGACGGTACCGTGACCCTGGACACCGCCGACACCATCGCCTCGGATCCTAACGGGATCCACCAGGGCGGCACCGTCGCGAGCGGCGTCTACACCATCACCGGTCAGCCGAGCACGGCCGTGGACGTGGACATCACGCCCGCGAACGCCAACGGCCTGCTGCTGTCCAACTTCACCACCGACGTGGGCGGCGGCGTGTTCCCGCTGGTCGGCGTGATGATCGACGGCGTCGGCGACCTGGCCATGACCCTGGGTGCCGACCTCGAGGTCCAGAGCGGTACGGCGGCCCCCGGCGCCAACCAGGCCCTGAACTTCACGATCACCGTGACGTATAACTAGTCTCCACCCGGGACTGGTGGGGAGGCCTTCGGGCCTCCCCGTTTTTTTATGCCCGCCGCTTACGACGCCTCTCCCGCCTGGCACATGCCTTGCCGATCCCCGGTCGGACCTTTCAACCGATCCGGGGAGACCCGTCGATGGATATGCTTGCTAGACATGTGTTTCGGCCACTTCGCGGCCGGTTCGCCTGGGCGCTCGCCCTGGCGCTGCTGTGCCGGGCCGGACCGGCGAGCGGTCTGGATCTGAGCATCCTCGAACTGACATCGCTCGATTTCGGCGCCGTCATCGACCGCAGCGGCGAGGTGATCATGGGCCTCAACGACGCCGTCACCTGGAATCCGGACGGCATCCACGTGAGCTCCTCGCCCACCACCACCGGTCGCTTCCAGATCACCGGCGATCCCTTCGCCGTGTTCAGCCTGTCCATCATCGGATCGGTCGACGCCGGCCTGCGCATCGACGACTTCGTGACCAGCGAGGGCGTGCCGCCTCTGCTGGCCGTCGTCCTGGACGGAACCGGCCACATCGACATCAGCGTCGGCGCCACCCTCACCGTCGACGAGAACACCGCCGCTCCCGGCCTCGACCAGGCCCTCGCCTACACCATCTCCATCAATTACAACTAGCGGCCCGCCCGCGGTTTCCGTCTCCGGCGCACTGGCATGTGCGTTGCGTTACGTCCTCTCCGGATACGTCGACGGGTGCGTCTGACGGTGGAAAACCCGTCGATATTTGCCCTCAAGGAGGATGGCTTATGGTTTGGTCGTGGTGGCGTCGACGCCTGGTCTTGGGCCTGTGGTCGGCAATCGTCCTGTGTGGTGGCGTATTGGACAGCCGGGCGAGCGGCCTGTCCATCGCCCCGATCCGGCTGGTCTTCGACGGTCGCACCCGGGTCTCCACGGTCTACCTCACCAACAAGAGCGATCGGGAAGCCACGTACCGGATCCTGGTCCGCGACAAGCGCATGCTGGAAGACGGCCACATCGTCGACGCGGCCGCGCCCCGTCCCAACGAGCGCTTCGCCAGCGAGCTGCTGCGCTACTCCCCCCGTCGCGTGGTGCTGCGCCCCGGCGAGAGCCAGACCGTGCGCGTCATGCTGCGAAACCCCAGCGAGGGACGTCTGGAACACGGCGAGTACCGCACGCACCTCATCTTCCAGTCCGTGCCCAACGCCCTGACGCCCGAGGAGATCGCCGCGCGTGAGGGCCGCACCACCGCGCAGGCCATCATCGAGACCAGCATCCCGGTGATCGTGCGCCGCGACAACCCCGACGCCCAGATCCGCTTCGAGACCGCCCGCCTCGACACCGTGCCCACCTCCGACGGCCGCCACCAGCTCGACCTGGTGCTCGCGCGCAACGGCGAGCGCTCGGTATACGGCGACATCACGGTGGATTGGCTCGACGAGCACGGCCGCGGCGAGATCGTGGGCAAGATGGTCGGCGTGGCCGTCTACCACCCCACGCCGCGTCGGAGCATCGCCCTGCCCCTGAGCATCCCGGTCGATCGGGACCTGGCCACGGGCACGCTGCACATCCGTTTCGAGGAGACGCCGCTCGGTCGGGGCGACCTGACCACGGACACCCGCATCGACCTGGCCGCCGAGAGGATCTTCACGCCGTGAGACACTGGGCGTACTGGACGAGATCTCCGCGCACCGCGCTGCTCTGGGCCACGGCCCTGCTCTGCGCGCTGCTCGGCGTCGTCCGTCACGCCGAGGCCCAGACCTCGCCCGCCGCCGAGTCCCTCGACGACGCCCATCTCGTGATCCTGGAGCTGCGCCTGGACAACCGCGTGCTCAGCCCCGGCCTGATCGCCTTCCAGCATGACCAGACCGTCCTGCTGCCCCTGGGCGCCACGACCGACCTGCTGGAATTCGCCATCGACGTCTCGCCCGCGGGCCGGCGCGCGTCGGGCTGGTTCATCCACGAGGCCCGCCGCTTCGAGCTCGATCTCGGCGCGGGCTCCGTCGTCGTCGATGGGCAGGGCTACGCATGCCCGTCCACACGGGCGGCCGCGGATCATGACGATATCTATGTGGACGCCGACCTGCTCGCCGAATGGTTCCCCGTCGATTTCGACGTGCGCGTGAACCAGTTGCTGGCCGTGCTGTCGGCCCGGGAGCCCCTGCCCCTGCAGAACCGGCTGAAGCGCGAGGCGATCCGCTCGCGGCAGCTCGCCGGCCTCGGCGACGGCCGGCGCCTCCCCGTCCACAAGGCCGAATTCCAGCGCTTCACCTGGCCCCTGATCGACGCCAACCTCGAGTATCGCGGCCGCCATCCAAGCATGTCGCCCCGTTTCGCCCTGCATACCAGCGGCGACGTGGGCGGCCTGGAGACCCACACCTTCCTGGCCCACAGCGACGGCGCCCGCGTGATCCAGACGGCCCGCCTGCGCGCCGGCCGCAGCGACGCCCAGGGCGAGCTGCTGGGCCCCCTGCAGGCCACGCGCTTCGAGCTCGGCGATCTCTATGCGCCGAGCACCCCCCTGGTGCTGCGCGGTCACCTGGGCCGCGGCGTCCTGGTCTCGAACCAGCCCCTGCGACGTCCCGACCGCTTCGACGCCACGGACCTGGCCGGCGACGGCACGCCCGGCTGGGAAGTCGAGCTCTACCGCAACAACGCGCTGCTCGACTTCGGCGAGGTGGACGAATCCGGACGCTGGCTGTTCGAGGACGTGCCGATGATCTTCGGCCGCAACGTGTTCCGAGTCGTACTCTACGGGCCCCAGGGCCAGGTCCGCGAGCAGGTCCGCACCATGAACGTGGGCGCGGGCATGATCCCGCGGGGAGAGGCCGAGTACAGGGCGTTCGGTGTTCAGAACGACCGGTTCACGGTCCTGGACGATCGTCACCTGGCGGATTCCCCGGACCGCGGCCTGTGGACCGGCCATCTGGAGGCCGGCTACGGCCTCACGCGCTTCCTCTCGGTCGCGGGCGCCTACACGCGTCTGCCCGTCGAGGGCGAGGAGCGGAGCTACCAGACCCTGTCGGCCGACGCCATGCTCGCCGGCTATCATCTGCAGGCCGTCCGGGCCGGCGCCGACGACGGCGGCAGCGCCCTCGGTCTGGCCCTGCGCGGAGAGATCTTCGGCCGCTCGCTGCTGGCCGAGCGCCAGACCTTCAGCGACTTCGTGAGCGACGCCAACCCCCTCAGCCTGCAGCGCACCTCTCAGTCCAAGCTGCGTCTGGGTGGATCGGGGCGCATGGGCGAGCGTCACGTCTCCTACGACGCGTTGCTGCAGACCACGGGCTATACCGGTCGCGGGATCACGCGCCAGGACAGGCTGCAGCTGCGGGCGGCCACCCTGTTCAACGGACTGCAGGTGACGTCGCGTCTCGACTATCGCAACAGCGTCACCGACGACGGCGGCTACGGCCAGGTCTTCGCCGACCAGCTCGTGCGCGGCGTCTGGGGCCCCCTGCTGCTGCGGGGCAGCCTGCACACGCGGCTCTCCCCCGGCACGGCACTCGAGTCGGTGAGCGGCAGCGCCGGCTGGCGCCCCTCCACGCGGGTGCAGGTCGGTTCCCATCTGACCTATCGACTGGGCGACGCCCTGCCCCTGACGGTGGGCGGCTCACTCTCGCTGCTGATGAAGTCCTTCAGCCTGAGCCTGAACGCCGACGCCGGCAACGGCCAGAAGCCCTACTTCAGTCTCGCGCTGACCACGGCCCTGACCAAGCTTCCGGAATCCACGCGCATGCACGTGCAGCGCCACCGCATGACCGCGGGGTACGGCGCCACCGCGCGCGTCTTCCTGGACCGCAACGCCAACGGCCACTGGGACGACCAGGACGATCCCCTGCCCGAGGTTCGCATCAACGGCGCCGGCGCCTGGAACGAGGGCGTCACCGGACACAACGGCGTGGCCTACCTGGCCGGCCTGCCCGCCCACCGCGAACACGACCTGTCCCTGGACGTGGGCAGTCTGCAGGATCCCTTCCTGCTGCCCTCGGTGGACACGGTGCGAGCCACCGGTCACCCCGGCGGCCACGTGATGCTGGAGTTCCCCGTCACCTTCTCGGGCGACATCGAGGGCACCGTCTACGTGCGCACGCCCGACGGCGACCTCCCCCTGCGCAACATCCAGCTGGAGCTGGTGGACCTGAGCCAGCGCACGCTGCGCCGCACCGTGAGCGAGTTCGACGGTTACTACCTCTTCCAGGAAGTGCCGCCGGGCTGGTACGAGGTGCGCATCGTGCAGGAGAGCCTGGAACGCAAGGGATTGCGCATGCCCGCTCCGGTGGCCGCCCAGATCCCGCCCGAGGGCGGCGTGTCCGACCGGAACGACTTCATCCTGCGCTTCGCCGAGGCGCGACGGGCCTCGCGCTGACACCTCACCGATAATCCTGAATCATTATCAGATACAAAAATATCTGCATTCTCGCTGCATAATGTCATAGTATTTGCATAGGATTTCTGACGTCGATCACGGCCCTGTCCGTTTCCACGCTCCTGGAGGGATTTCATGAACAAGTTGTCATCGGTCCTGCTCCTGTCGCTTCTCGTCGCGGTCTTCATCTTCGCAGCGTTGCCCGTCACCGCCTACGAGCGTTATAACGGCAGCAACAGCTGCGTCCAGTGTCACGACGGCTTCGAGGGCGGCTTCGGCTCCGAATTGCACGACGGACACAACCAGTTCGCGAATTGCGGGGATTGCCACGACGACAACGGCGACAACCCGCTGATCGAGAACTGCGCGAGCTGCCATATCCCCAACCCCCTCTGGAACGCGCACAACGAGGCCCCCACCGACCAGCACGGCCTGAGCTGCTCGACGTGTCACACCTTCGTGTCCGGCGAGGCGTTCAGCTGGGGCGAGACCAAGGCGCTGTTCAGGTAGACGGGCGGCTCGGCCCGGAAAAGAAGAAGGGCTCCGCGACAGCGGAGCCCTTTTCGATGCGGGTGGTGGAGCCTAGGGGGATCGAACCCCTGACCTCATGACTGCCAGTCATGCGCTCTCCCAGCTGAGCTAAGGCCCCACCAGCGAGGACATAATATGGCCCCATCGACCGGGACTGTCAAATGGGTTTCCTGTCCCCGCCGCCTTGACCCGACGCAACCCGCTGCCTATCATGTCCGTCCTGTGCCGGAGTGGTGGAATTGGTAGACGCGTCGGACTCAAAATCCGGTGGCCTTCGGGTCGTGTGGGTTCAAGTCCCACCTCCGGCACCAGGCTTCCCCTATGTGGGGGGGGGCGTCGGTTTCGGGGCCGCTCGCCCGCACCTCCTGTGCGGACTCGCTCGAGTTCCGGTTCGTTCCGCCCTCCTGGCTCCACGAACCTCCACACGCCCCGAAACCGACGCCCCCACCCCACATAGCGGCCCTGGTTGAAGGGTATCGATCCTCCCCCTCTACAGCTTTCATCGCCTACCTTCGTGGAGAAGCCGTGCAGTTGCACGGGTGGAGCTTGGCGCATCCCTTCATACCTGTACCCATGATCGTGTAGACGTATGGAGGTCCGGGGTCAGTCATGTGAGGGGGCTTGGCCGGGGTGTGCGTAGGGGCGCGTAGCCAGGAGGGCGAAGCGCCCCGAAGCCCAAGCGAGCCGGTACAGGAGGTACCGGCGAGCGCCCCCGGCCAAGCCCCCTCACATGACTGACCCCGGACCGGCCATATGTGTACATGATCATGACGCGTACAGATATGAAGAGAGGCGGCCCCAAGGACCGCCCCTCCCGTGCAATCACCAGCTCTTACTTCTTGTCCATGAACGGATACCGATAATCCGTAGGCGGATCGAAGGTCTCCTTGATGGTCCGCGGACTCGTCCAGCGGATGAGGTTCAGGTAGGAGCCGGCCTTGTCGTTGGTGCCCGAGGCCCGGCTGCCGCCGAAGGGCTGCTGCCCCACGACCGCGCCCGTCGGCTTGTCGTTGATGTAGAAGTTGCCGGCGGTGCCTTCGAGCTCGGTCTTGGCCTGCTCGACGACGAAGCGGTCCTGGGCGAAGATGGCGCCGGTCAGCGCGTAGGGCGAGCCCTTGTCGCACAAGCGCAGCGTCTTCAGCCAGTCCTTCTCGTCGTAGACGTAGATGGTCAGCACGGGGCCGAAGATCTCCTCCACCATGGTGACGAAGTCCGGCTGGCCGGCCAGGATGACCGTGGGCTCGATGAAGTAGCCCTTGCTGTCGTCGCAGCCGCCGCCGCACAGGATCTTGGCCGTCTTCTGCGGGGCCTTCTTGGCCGCGTCGATGTAGCCCTTGATGCTGTCGAAGGCGTGCTGGTCGATCACCGCGCCCATGAAGTTCGTGAAGTCGGCGGGGTCGCCCATCTTGATGGTGGCGATCTCGTCGAGCAGGGGCTTCTGGATCTGCTTCCAGATCGACTTGGGGATGTAGGCCCGGCTGGCGGCCGAGCACTTCTGGCCCTGGAACTCGAAGGCGCCCCGGATCAGGGCGGTGGTCAGGGCCTCGGGATCGGCCGACTCGTGGGCGAAGATGAAGTCCTTGCCGCCGGTCTCGCCGACGATGCGCGGATAGCGGCCGTAGGTGTCCAGGTTCTGCGCGATCTGGGCCCACATGCCGTTGAACACGGCGGTGCTGCCGGTGAAGTGCACGCCCGCCAGATCGGGATGCTCCATGACGGGGTTGCCGACCTTGCCGCCGCTGCCGGGGATCAGGTTGATGACGCCGTCGGGCAGGCCGGCGGCCTTGAACAGCTCCATCAGGTAGTAGGCCGAGTAGACGGAGCTCGAGGCGGGTTTCCACAGCACGGTGTTGCCCATCAGCGCGGGGGCGGTGGGCAGGTTGCCGGCGATGCTGGTGAAGTTGAAGGGGGTCACCGCGAAGACGAAGCCGTCCAGGGGCCGCTGCTCGAGCATGTTCCACATGCCGGGGGCCGACTCGGGCTGCTCGTTCATGATGTCGTAGTAGTAGGAGACGTTGAAGCGGAAGAAGTCGATCAGCTCGCAGGCGCTGTCGATCTCGGCCTGGAAGCAGGTCTTGGACTGGCCCAGCATGGTGGCGGCGTTCAGCGTGTCGCGCCAGGGGCCGGCCAGCAGGTCGGCGGCCTTCAGGAAGACGGCGGCGCGGGCCTCCCAGGGCAGGGCCGCCCACTTCTTGCGGGCCTTGCGCGCGGCGGCGGCGGCGGCCTTGACTTCCTTGGGGCCGGCCTTGTGGTAGGTGCCCAGCAGGTGCTTGTGGTCGTGGGGCACACGGCAGTCGCCCAGATCGCCGGTGCGGATCTCCCGGCCGTCGATGATCACCGGGATCTCCACGGTCTGCGCGGCCATTTCCTTCATCTTGGCCTTGAGGGCGGCGCGCTCGGGGGAACCGGGCAGATACGGGCACACGGGCTCGTTGACGGGTACCGGGGGCATGGGCAGCATATTGGACATGTCGCTCCTCCTGGAAACCGGTGATCCGGCACTGGGGTGGGGCCGCGGCGCCCGGCGGGCGTTCGGCCGCGTTCGACGCGATGGCGTACCTGCGAACAATGTGAGACGGGACCCCTTAAGGCAACCACATTCCGGCGATTGCCGGCTCGCCAGAACCCCCCGTTGCTGCTAGATTGCTGGGGATCCAACACCCGGACCCGAGAGGAGCGGACGCGATGTCAACTGCCGGCAACCTGGTCACCGTCGAATCCCACATCCTGGACCTGCAGCGCCTCCACCCCAGCGCCAGCGGCGACTTCACCAGCCTGCTGAACGACATCGCCTTCGCGGCCAAGATCATCTCGCGAGAGGTGGGCCGCGCCGGCCTGGTGGAGGACATCCTGGGCTCGACCGGCGAGGAGAACGTGCAGGGCGAGATCGTCCAGCGGCTCGACGAGTACGCCAACCGCATCATGCTGCGCTGTCTCGGCCGACGCGGCCAGTGCAGCCTGCTGGCCTCGGAGGAGATGGAGCAGCCGGTGCGCATGGAGGTGGGCAGCGGCAGCGGCCGCTACGTGGTGGTCTTCGATCCCCTGGACGGCTCCAGCAACATCGACGCGAACGTCAGCATCGGCACCATCTTCTCCATCTACCGGCGCCTTGGCATGGACGGCCCGCCCGACGACGCCGACCTCCTGCAGGCCGGCAGCGAGCTGGTGGCCGCCGGCTATGCCATCTACGGCTCCTCGACCATGTTCGTCTACACCACCGGCCACGGCGCCCACGGCTTCACCCTCGACCCGGGCATCGGCGAGTTCCTGCTCAGCCACGAGAACCTCGCCATCCCCTTCGCCGCGGGCATCTACTCCGTCAACGAGGGGAACGAGCCCCAGTGGACACCGCAGGTGCGCGAGATCGTGAAGCGCCTGAAGTACGGGCGCGGCGAGAACGACCCCGGCATGACGGCCCGCTACATCGGGTCGCTGGTGGCCGACTTCCACCGCAACATGCTCTACGGCGGCGTCTTTCTCTACCCCGCCACCGAGAGCAGCCCCGATGGCAAGCTGCGACTGCTCTACGAGGCCGCGCCCCTGGCCATGATCGCCGAGCAGGCCGGCGGCTACGCCAGCGACGGCAACGGCCCCATCCTGGAGATCGCGCCCCGCGACCTCCACCAGCGGGTGCCCCTGTTCATCGGCAGCCGCGAGACCGTGCTGTGGATCGAGAAGATGATGGCCGACCCCGAACTCGGGGCCGGCCTGTAGGCGGTCGGTCGTCGATGGGCGAGTCTAGTCGCGGCCCTCGATCTGCAATCCCTTGGTCTCGGTGACCAGAGCCAGCGCCATGTTCTTGCAGCGCGGCCGGTGGGGCGTGTTGGCGGGGATGAGGATCCCCTCCCCCTGCTTCACCGTCACGGTCTGGTCGTTCATCTCCACGTCGATCATGCCTTCCATGATGTAGATGAACTCGTCGGCCGTGTGGCTGTGCGGGATGTAGTCGCCGCTGTAGCGCACGATGAACACGTGGTAGGCGCCGTCCAGTTCGGTGATCTCAACCGGACGGAAGGGCTGCGCGAGATCGCGCGCCATCTTGAGGATGGGATACTTCGGCATGAGGCCTCCAGTCGGGCGCGTCCGGGGACGCGTCAGCTCCGATCCATCTCGGCCGCGGCCAGGGCGGTCTGCTCGGAATCGGGATATTCGGTGGCGAGACGGTCGAAGAGATCGCGCGCCCGCGACTCGTCGCCGGCCGCCCGGGCGGCGAACACGGCCTTGAGCAGGGCGTCTGGACGGCGGTCCGCGTCGGCCGGGCCGTCGATCACCGCCTGCAGGCGTTCCAGGGCGGCGGCGTAGTCGCCCTCGGCGTAGGCCATCTCGCCCAGCCAGTAGCGGGCGTCGTCGGCCAGCTCCGAGCGGGCGTAGCGATCCAGGAAGTCCGTGAAGCCCTCGACGGCGGCGGCCGTGTTGCCGCGGTCGCGGTCGAGCATGGCCGCGTTGAACAGGGCGCGTCCCTCTTCGGGGAGCGCGTCCAGCCCGCCGCCGTCGTCGTCCACGGTCTTGTACTCGCCGAGCGTGGGCAGCCCAAGACGGGTGGCCAGCAGATCGACCCGGGCCGAGAGGTTGCGCATGTACTCGGCGTTGTCGTCGAGCTTGCGATCCACCTGGTCCAGCTTGCCGAGGAGCTGGGTGATGCGGGCCTGGAGGACGGCTGTCGACTCCACGTCCGTCCCCACATCGGAGCGGAGCAGGCTGTCGATGCTCTCGACCTCCTGCAGGATCACCCGCTGCTCGTCGCGGACCTGGCGGATCTCGTCGCGATTCCGCTCCACGGCGGATTCGATGTGCTCGAACTGGGGGGTGCAGCCCGTTGCCAGCCCGAGGGCCGGCAACAGGCCGATCAGCAGCCGTCGCGAAACCGGGACCATGGTCCTCCTAGGGACGCGAGAAGTGCCCGCGGCGATTCAGGGCCCAGGCGCTCTCGTTGCTGCCCGAGGCGAAGGGGCGTTCCTCGCCGTAGGACGTGATGCGCAGCTGGCTCGAGGGCAGGCCCAGCGAGATCAGGAAGTCGCGCACGGCCACGGCGCGCTTCTCGCCCAGGGCCAGGTTGTACTCCACCGTGCCGCGCTCGTCGCAGTGGCCCTCGATCACGTAGGTCAGGCCGTGCTCGCGCATGATGGCGGCGTTGCCGGTCAGCGTGGCCATGGCCTCGCTGGACAGGGAATACTCGTCGAAGGCGAAGAACACGTCCTCGATCCCGTATTCCTGGGGCCGCATGCCGGCGTAGTCGATGGGCTCGGGCTCCGGCTCGGGCGTGGTCTCCTCTTCGGCGACCGGCGGATCTTCGATGGGCGTGGTGTCGACGGGCGTCGGGTCGTCCACGACGGGGGGCTGGTCCGAACCGCCGCAACCGGCGATCAGCAGCAGGGCGGCCAACATGGCGCTCACCATCAGTATCCGGTTCATGACGACGAGACTCCTTTTCTGAAGTGACTGCGGGCATATCCGTTGACGGATCGTCTCATTCTCCCGCGGAATCTAACACTTTGTCTCAGCGGGACCAATCAGGAGTTTTATCCGACTCGCCCCCGAAGGTCAACTGGCGACTGGCGCCGTCGCGCACGTCCATCACGTAGAGCTTGAAGACGCCGGTGCGGTCCGAGGCGAATACGACGTGCCGGCCGTCGGGCGCCCAGCTCGGATCCTCGCAGTTGCGCCAGCTCGCGTCGGTCAACACCTTGCGGTTCTCCCCCCGCACGCCGATCAGCACGATCTGGGTGATGTCGTGCTCCCGACAGGCGTAGATGATCTGCTCGCCGTTGGGCGACCAGTCGGCCGCGTCGTTGTAGCGGCCCTCGTAGGTCAGGCGGCGACGCGCCGACCCGTCCGAGTCCATGACGTAGATCTGGGGCGTACCGGTCATGTCGCTGGTGTAGACCACGTCGCGGCCGGTGGGCGACCACGAGGGCGAGATCTCGATGGCCGGCGAGACGGTCAGCCGCCGGATGATCTCCCCCCCCAGTCCCAGCCGGTAGATCTCGTGCTGGCCCACCTTCGACAGGGAGGACAGCAGCTCCTGTCCCTCGGGATGCCAGGCCGGCGCCAGGTTCGACCCCACGGTCTCGTTGACCAGGCTCACGCCGCCGGTGCGGGTGTCCAGGAGGTAGAGCCCCTGCTGGCCCTCGCGATAGGACATGAAGGCCACGCGCTCGCCCTCGGGCGACCAGGCCGGGAACAGGTTCAGTGTGCGGTTGGCGGTCAGGCGCAGCAGGCCCTCGCCGTCGTAGTCCACGCACCAGATGTCGCGGCGTTCCCCGTCGCCCCGCGCGAAGACCACGCGGCTGAGGCTGATGCCCGGCTCCATGGTCAGGAACAGGTGCAGCTCGTTGACGAAATGATGGGCGGTCGCGCGCAGGCGGTCCCAGGTGGGACGATAGCGCTTGCTCAGCAGGAGCTGGCGACCGGGATAGGCCACGAGCTTCAGGGTCAGCAGGGGGGCGCGTTCCTGGGCGGTGACGCCCGTGCCGGGCAGCCGTCCCTCCATCACGCCTTCCACCGCGTACTGGACCGACGTGTCCTCCCCCACGTCCTCGGCCGACAGGGCGCGGAAGAAGCCGCTGTAGTCGAGGTCCACCCGGATCACCGACTCCACCAGCCAGGCGGCCTCCTGGGCCTCGGTCCCGCCCGAGACCACCTCCAGGGGCTGGACGAGCATGTCGATGCGCTCCAGCGCGGCGCGCGTGGTGCCGAGGCTGATCTCGGGATCGCCGGCGCGGACGGACGCGGCGGCGCACAGGAGGCAGAGCAGGGCGGAGATGCGGAGCGAGCGGATCATGGCGTCAGTTCCCGGCGGTCAGGGTGAAGGTGTAGGTCACGCCCAGCGCGTTGTCGGCCAGACCGTTGGGAATGGGCAGGAAGCGTCCCACGGCCTTGACGGCCTTCAGGGATTCGCGGTCCATCAGCGGCACGCCCGACGAGGTGACGATGGTCTCGCGGGTGATCAACCCGTTCTTCTCCACGTGGAAGTGGACCTGGCAGATGCGCGTGGAGCGGCGGAAGCCGAGCTGCTTGGGATGCCAGTTCAGAGCCACGCGCTGTTCGAGCAGGTCGATCCAGTACTGGAAGTGGGCCGGGATCGTCACGTCGGTGCCCACCTTGGAGCCCGGCGCCGGAGCGGGCGTGGACTCGGCCGGCCGGGTCTCCTCGACCACCTCGGTCTTCACGTCCTGCACGACCGGCGGCGCGACCTCCTCCGGGACGTCCTCGACCACCGTCTCCTGCGGCGTGGGCTCGGGAACCCGTGCGGGCTCCTCGCGCGGCGGCTCCTGGACCACGGGCTCGGGCCGCGTCTCCTCCACGACCGGCTCGGGCTCCTGGACGGCCGGCTCGGGCGCCGCCTGTTCCGGGGGCGTGCGGGTCAGCGGCGCCACGCGGACCGAGATGGTGCGGTGCCGGGGCAGGGTCTGGCGCGCCACGTGGGAGCCGAACCAGATGATCAGGCTCAGGACCACCAGGTGCAGGAAGAGCGAGACGGGAAACGCGCGGGTCACGGCCGGTCCGCCCCGGGCAGCTCCTGGTCGGCGACCAGGCTCAGGTTGGCGAAGCCGAGCCGCTCGATGGCGGCCATCACCCGCAGGGCGAAGCCGTAGGGCACGTCCTCGTCCGCGCGCAGGTAGACGGGCATCTCGTCCTTGGCGTCCAGGAAGAGGGCGAGGCGGTCGGTCAGGCCGTCGATGCCGTCGACCTCGTCCTCGTCGAAGTAGATGCCGCGGTTGGCGGTGATGGTCACGATGGGCCCCTCCTCCACCACCACCTCGCGCGTCTCGGTGCGGGGCAGGTTCACCTCCACGCCGCCCTGGATGTAGGGGGCGGTCAGCATGAAGATGATCAGCAGGCAGAGGGTCACGTCCACCAGCGACGTGATGTTGATCTCGGACAGGCTCCGGTAGGCGGAGCGGCGGCTCATCGGATCCGTTCCTTCTCGTGGGTGTCGGGACGGCGCGCGGGCCGGTCGCGGCCGGAGCTGCGGTGTCCGCCCGGCGACTGCTCCTCGAGCACGGTGCGCAGGCGCTCGAGCTCGTTGCCGACCAGGTCGATCTTGCGCACGAACATGTTGTAGAAGACCACCGCCGGGATGGCGGCCGAGAGGCCGGCGATGGTGGTGATCAGGGCCTCGGCGATGCCCGGCGCCACCACGGTGAGGTTGGCGCTGCGCATGGCCGACATGTCCCAGAAGGCCTGCATGATCCCCCACACGGTCCCCATCAGGCCCAGGAACGGCGCGATGGTCACGGTGGTGGACAGGATGATCAGATAGCGCTCCAGGCCCTCGACCTCGGCGTAGGCCACGCGCTCGGCCGCCCGGCGCACCGCCTGGGGCGTCTGCTTGGCGCGGGCCTCGACCCAGAGGTTGGACAGGGGCAGGTCGCCGCGGTCGCGGCACCAGGCGTCGAGCTCGTCGGAGTCGCCGCCGCGATCGAGCCAGGTCTCGCAGCGCGCCCAGAACCTCGCGTGTCCGCGGCGGATCTGCGCCAGGGTGCGGGCCTTGTCGATCATCACCGCCCACGAGAGGACCGAGAGCAGGAAGAGGATCAGCAGGACGATCTTGCCCAGCAGGGTGGTGTCGCGCAGCAGGCCGATCAGCTCGGAGGCGCCGAGCGCGGCGAGAAAGGTCGTGTGGACCATGTCAGCTCCTTCTGGCAGGGACGGCTCCCGCGCCGTCCGGGCCACTCTAGCATCCCCGTCGCGGGGGTCAAAGGCCGTTGTGCGGGTTCGGGACGGGGAAACCGGCTATGATACGCCGCCCCCGCCGTCGGGTTCCCGGCCGCGCAGCTCGGCCAGCACCCGGTCGTAGAGATCGATGTAGCGCTTGAGTACGCAGGGCGTGCCGAAGCGGGCCACGGCGTCGCGCAGGCCGTCGTCTGCGATCTGCCGGTAGAGGGCCTCGTCGCCGAGCAGGTGCAGGGCCGTGCGGATCCAGCCCTCGAGGTCGTCGGGATGGCGCAGGAAGCTGTTGTGCCCGTCCTCGATGAACTCGCCGGGGCCGCCCTCGCTGGTGACGATCGCCGGCGTGCCGCAGGCCATGGCCTCCAGGGCCACCAGTCCGAAGGACTCGTGCCGCGACGGCATGAGCATCAGGTCGGCCACGGCCAGCAGGTCCTCGAGATTCTCCACGTGGCCCAGGAAGCTCACCCGGTCGGCGACGCCGAGCTCCGCGGCGAGCCGCTCAGCCGGGCCGCGCTCCGGGCCGTCGCCCAGCAGGAGCAGGCGGCTCGGCCGCGCGGCGTTGACGCCGGCGAAGATCCTCAGCACGTGGGCGACGTTCTTGACGGGCCGGAAGTTCGAGGCGTGCAGCAGCAGGGGCTCGTCCGGCGGGGCGTAATCTTCGCGCGACAGATCGGGCCGCGGCCGGAAGCGCCTCGGATCCACGAAGTTGGGGATCACCTCGATGTTCTCGCCCACGCCGAAGGTGCGCAGCGTCTCGTCCCTGAGCGCGCCGCTCACGGCGGTCACCGCGTCGCTCTCGGCGATCAGGAAGCGGGTCATCTCGAAGTACGACGGCTCCTGCCCCACCAGGGTGATGTCCGTGCCGTGCAGGGTCGTCACCACGGAGATCCGGTCGCGGCCGAGCAGGCTGCGCGCCAGGTAGGCGCTGGCGGCGTGGGGTATGGCGTAGTGCACGTGCAGGATGTCGAGCTGATGGGACCGCGCCACCTCGGCCATCTTGGTGGCCAGCGCCAGGGTGTAGGGCGTGTAGCGGAACACCGGGTATGAGACGGCTTCCACCGGGTGGAAGAAGATGTTCCGCTGGTAGCTCTGTAGCCGCACCGGCATGGCGTCGGTGATGAAATGCACCTCGTAGCCGCGGCTCGCCAGGTTGAGCCCCAGCTCGCTGGCCACGATGCCGCTGCCCCCCGCCGAGGGGTAGCAGGTGATGCCTATGGCCGGCAGGCGGTTCACGACCATCGCTCCGGGGGCAGATCGTCCAGCACGGGCGCGCCGTCGACCTGCAGGGCCTCGGCGCGCTCCACACGGGCCTTGAAGCCCCAGGCGCGCGACCAGCGCTCCACCTCCTCGAGAAAGGCCGGATCGTTGATCTTGGTCGGCCGGGCGCCGGCCGCGGGCTCGAACTGGCTGACGTAACAGCGCAGGGACGCCATCTTCGCCGGCCAGGACTCCGTGACGTCGAGGTAGAGATCCGGCGTGTCGCCGGGCAGACTGACCGTGGCGATCGTCTCGACTTCCCAGCGCTCGGCCGGCTCGGCCAGCGCCGCGTCCGCGGGCCAGATGCGGGGCTCGGGCAATTCGGGACGGTAGGCCGCCAGTCGCGCCATGTACGCCGCCTTGCGCACCAGGTGCGGCACGGCCTGGTGATCGGGGTGACGGTTGGGCATGGGCGCGGCGACCAGCCAGCGGGGCCGCAGACGGCGGATCACGGCGGTCACCAGGGCGACCTGCTCGGGCGTCGTCGCTATGAACCCGTCGGGCAGATCGAACTGCAGGCGTCCTGTGACGCCCAGCGCCGCCGCGGCCGCCGAGGCTTCCTCCCACCTGAGCTCGGGCGTGCCGTTGGAGCCCAGCTCGCCGCGCGTGAGGTCGCAGAGCCAGACCCGTCGCCCCTGCGCGGCGAGACGGTGCAGGGTGCCGCCCAGGGCGATCTCGGCGTCGTCCGAATGGGGCGCCACGCAGAGCAGGTCGCAGCCGGGGACGTGGTCGTTCATGAAAGGGTTCCTTTCCCGGCGGGATCGTCGACGGAGACGATCCAGCGCCGCCAGCGGCCGGCGAGGCCGCTCTCGAAGTGACGCGCGGCGGCATCCATGACGTGATCGAGCAGTTCGCCGCCCCAGACGCCCAGCGCGGCGTACGAGGCCAGTCGACGCTCCTGGTCGTCGCCCTCGGGCTCGAGCCAGGCCGGCGGGCGCTCACTGCGGCCGCTCGCCGCGGACAGGCGCGCGAAGAGATCGGCGTTCCGCTCCGCGCTGTTCACGATGTGGGCGCGGACCAGGGCCTCGGCGCGGGAATCGAGATCGCCGAACAGGTCTGTGATCGTCTCCCGGAGAGCGCGCTCGGCGCTCTCGTCCAGCCCGGTGAGCCTGGCCGAGATCCGGCCGTCGCTCGCCTCGTCCCGATCCGCCTCGTAACCCCGCGGCGCCAGTCGGCCGAAGAGCCTCGGCAGCATGGGAGCCCTCGTCAGACCCAGGGCCTCGTAGAGGGGCTCCAGCTGGCGCAGGTAGGCGTACTCGCCCGGACCGACCACGACGCCGGCCGGCCGGAACAGCCAATCCTGGACCGGTGCGCGCAGCAGGACGCCCGGGCGCAGCCGCGACGGGTCGTCGGGCGGCGCTTCCCCGGCCGCCAGCCGCAGGCGCCGCCGGCCGTCCGCGACGCCGAAGGGACGGCTCAGGGACGTCTCGCCGATCTGCGCGTGGTGGCCCTGCGTCTCGAGCTCGTCGCCCCTGCGGCGGGCCAGGTCGGCCAGGCGTTCGTGGTCCGCCAGGAGACGGGTGTAGAGGGGTGACGCCGCGGCGTGGAGTCGCGCGTCGTCTCCCGAGACGACGAGGAGTCCGTGGCGCGCGAACAGGTCCGCCAGGACGCGGCGGTGAAGCCGGCCCCAGTCCAGGCCCTCGTCCAGACCTCGCGCCCAGATCGCGGCGAGTCGGCCGGCAGCCGGCACCGCGTCGGCCCGCTCCCGAAGCCAGGCGAGCTCGGCCCGGGCCACCGTCTCCGCCGCCAGACCGCCCACGGTCGTCGCGGGCTCCGCCTCGGGCGCCCGGGGTCGAAGCAGGGCCCGGCGTCGCGGATCCCACACGCGCACGTCGAAGGCCTCGCGCAGATCGTCGTCGTCGTCGGCCTGCCAGAAGACGGGCACCGTCGGTGCACCGGCGGCGGTACGGGCCTCGGCCGCCGCCACGCAGGCGGCCGCCTTGAAGAGCGAGTAGAGCGGACCGCCCAGGAAACCCGGCTGCTGCCCGGTGACGATCGTCTCGGCTCGACCGCGGCTCAGCTCGTCGACTCTGCCCCGGACCCGCTGGCGGGCGGCTTCGTTAGGCAGATCCGCGGCGAAGTCGCGCCACCAGCCCTCGCGCCATTCGGCATGGGCCCAGGCGGGTGCGATCCTGTCGGAGGGCGCGGTGTCGAGGGCGCGACGCCAGTCGGCGTCGGCGAGACCGTCGGAGAACCAGGCGGAGGCCAGGGACGAGAAGCCGCGCTCCGAGGCCAGGTCGGGTCCTTCGATGAGGGCCTGGTGAGGTCGGATCATGAGGCCTCCCGTCGGAACAGCAGGAGCCAGCGTTCGGCGGACTCCGCTTGGAACGGACGTCCGTCGTAACCGCCCCAGGCGTCGACTCGGACGAGTCCGGCGGCCGCGGCGAGGCGGTCCAGCGCCTCGAGGTCGAACAGGGCCACCGACTCGGTGTAGTCCAGGCCCTCGGCCGGGACGCCGATCCCTGCGGCCTCCTCCGTGCGGCCCGGCGCCGGCCGGATCTCGACCCGTTTCAGGATGCGGTCTTGGCCGGGCGACAGGGTCTTGGTCTCGCGCACGCGGCAAGGTCCGTGGGTCCGCTCGATCTTCGGCGGCCCGTCTGCGAAGCCGGCGCGGAGCGCATCGCAGTTCAGGTAGTCGAGACACCAGACGCCGTCCCGTTCGAGCACCCGTGCGATCTCGCGCAGCAGAGCGTCATGATCCGCCAGGGCGCCGAAGTAGCCGAAGGCCGTGAACAGGGACAGGACCGTCGCGAAGACCCCGTCCGCGCAGGGCAACGCGCGCATGTCGGCGCGCACCAGGCCCCGCGTCTCGGGCGCCGCGGTCCGCGCTTCCGTCAGCAGCGCCGCCGACAGGTCCAGTCCCACCGTATCCGCCCCGTGCGCAGCCAGGACGGACAGATGGCGTCCCGCGCCGCAGCCCAGATCCAGGACGGGGCCGCGGGTCAGGTCGATTCGCCGCGCCAGGGTGTGCGCGCAGCGCTCGGCCTCGGCGTCGTCCCGATGGGCGTACAGCCAGCGGTAGTGGGCGCCGAAGGCCGTCTCGTACCAGGTCATGCCGGCTCGGTCCCCTCGAGCTCCACCGCCTGCAGGGGCGTGTCGCCGCCCAGGAGCGTGTCGGCGACCGGCCCGTCCGCCTTGCGGGGATGGTCGAGGGTGTAGTGCAGCCCGCGGCTCTCGCGCCGGGCGCGGGCGCTGATCACGATGAGTTCCGCGTTCAGGGCGATGTTGCGCAACTCCACCAGGTCGGGGCTCGGCAGGGCCGTCCGGTAGACGGATTCCACAGTCGCCCGGATGTTGCGGATGCGGTCCAGCGCGATGTCCAGGCGGGCGCGGCTGCGCACGATGCCCACGTAGTCCCACATCACCCGGCGCACCACGTCCCAGTCGTGCTCGAGGATCATCACCTCGGCGCCCAGGTCCGTGTCGCGGACGCCCACGACCCGATGATAGGCGTCGGGCGGGGCGCCGGTCACGTCGGCCGGCACCTCCAGTGCGGCCTGCGAGGCGACCTCGGCGAAGTAGACGGCCTCCAGCAGGGAGTTGCTGGCCAGTCGGTTGGCCCCGTGGACGCCCGAGCAGCTCACCTCGCCTATGGCCAGCAGACCGTCCAGGGTGCTGCGCCCCATGTCGTCGACGCGAACGCCGCCGCACATGTAGTGGGCGGCGGGGACCACGGGCACCGGCTCGCCCGCGAAGTCGATGCCGAAGCGGGCGCAGGTCTCGGTCAGGTGCGGGAAGCGCGCCTCCATCCCCTCGCGGTCGAGATGGCGCAGGTCCAGGAACACGCTCGGCTCGCCGGTCAGTTTCATCTCCTGGTCGATGGAGCGCGCCACCACGTCGCGCGGCGCGAGCTCCAGGCGCGGATCGTAGCGCGGCATGAACCGCTCCCCGCGTCCGTTGATCAGGTGGGCCCCCTCACCCCGCACCGCCTCTGAGATGAGGAAGCTCTTGGCTTCCGGGTGATACAGGCAGGTGGGGTGGAACTGCACGAACTCCAGGTTGGCCAGAACGGCGCCCGCGCGATAGGCCATGGCCATGCCGTCGCCGGTCGCGATGTCGGGATTCGAGGTGTAGGCGTAGACCTTGCCGCAACCCCCGGTGGCCAGGGTCACCACGTCGGCCAGGTAGGGCGTGCGGATCATGCGCTGCCGGTCGAGGACCCAGCATCCGGCGACACGGCTTTCGGACAGGTCCGTCCGGGGCAGATGGCGGCCGGTGATCAGGTCCAGGCCCACGTGGTTCTCGTCCAGGACGATGCGGGGATGCGCGCGGCAGGCCTCGAGCAGGCACCGCTCCAGCTCCCGGCCCGTGAGATCCTTGGCGTGCAGGATGCGGTTGCGCGAGTGGCCGCCCTCGCGACCCAGGGCGTAGCCCTCCCCGTCCTCCTCGCGGGAGAAGTTCACCCCGTAGGCGAGCAGACGATCGATCAACCGCGGCGCGGCCTCCACCATGCGGCGCACCGCCGCCTCGTCGCAGAGACCGTCCCCGGCCACCAGGGTGTCGCGAACGTGGAGTTCGAACTCGTCCAGGGGCGAGAGCACCGCGGCGATGCCGCCCTGGGCGTAGTTGGTGTTGCTCTCGAAGGATTCCTTCTTGGTGACCACGCGCACGTCGCCCTGCTCGGCGGCCAGCAGGGCGAACTGCAGCCCGGCAATGCCGGACCCGATCACCAGGTGGCGGGTCACGATGGGAGTGCAGATCTGCAAGGGACTCAGGCCTCCAGTAGGGTCAGCACCTTCGCGGCCGGGTCACCCCCGACCCACGCCAGCTCCAGTTCGACGACGTGCAACGGCGGCGCGTCGTCCGGCCAGACGGGTCCCAGTTTCACGTGATCCTTGGCCGTGGTCAACCAGTGCTCCACGCCGACCCGCGCGCCCGCCGCGACGAAACCGGCGACTTCGGACGCGTCGTAGCGGGCGTGATCGTCGCAGCGGACCGCCAGCGCGGGCTCAGCGCCCGTCAGATCCGCACAGGCGACCTCGAAGGCGGCCGGGTCGGCCAGGCCGCTCAGCACACCGTAGGCCGAGCCGTGAGCGGTCGCCACGTCAGCGGGCAGGCGGCTGCGCCGGCGGAATCCCAGCACGCCTTCGCCCGCGGCCACGAGCTCGGGCGCCGTCTCCGTGGCGGCCATGGGCAGCAGCCAGAGGCGGGCCCGCGCGGCGCCGTCGACCTCTTCCCGCCAGGGTCCCCAGGGCAGGAGATGGCCGGTCCCGGGGACGACGCGCCCGTCCCGGAGCCGCCAGCGGTCCAGGATCAGGACATCCAGATGGCGACCCGCGCCGGCGCACTGGTGACCGTCCTCGAGCAGGACCAGGCTGCGGTCGGGGAACGACACCCCGAGCCAGTCCAGGCCCGCGCGTCGATCGGCGGCCTGCACGACCACGACATCCGGCAGACTCGCGGCGAGCAGTCGCGCCTCGTCGCCGCAGCGGCGGTTCTCCGGTGCGACACGCAGGGGGCCGGACTCCGGCGAACCGTAGCCGCGGCAGATGATCGCCACCGCCTCCCCGGCCCCGGACAGACCGGCGGCCAGCTGCAGGGTGACCGGCGTCTTGCCGCTGCCGCCGCTGGCCAGGGCGCCCACGGACACGATGCGCGGCTGCGTCGGCGCCGGGGTCCGGCTCGCCAGACGCCGCCTCAGGCCGGCGCGGACCAGGGGCCGTGTCAGGGCGGAGGCGAGGGGAAGCCAGGCGGGCGGTGCGGCGTCCCAACGGCGCCACAGATCTGTGACGATGCGTGTCCGACGGCGGCGGCGGTCCAGGACCCGGTCGTCGCTCACGAGGCGGCCTCCGCGGCGAGCAGGTCGGCGCCGAGGACGGCGGCGTGGTCGGCGACGTCCCGATCGCCCTCGTCTCGGGGCACGACGCGTCCGGGGCCCTCGGTGACCTCGATGCGGGCGAAGGGCAGGGGCAGGATGGTCCGGTCCCAGGTGCCGAGGGTCACGGCCCGGTCCACCGAGACGTGCAGGGGGACGATGGGGGCGCCGCTGAGACGGGACAGCCTGATGACGCCGTCGTGGACGGTGCCGAAGGGGCCCTTGGGCCCGTCGACGGCGATCCCGACGGAACGACCGGCGCGCAGGGCGGCGAGCAGACCCCGGAAGGCCTCCCGGCCGCTCTTGCCGGTCGAGCCGCGCACGAAGCCGTAGCCGTGCCGAGCCAGGCTGCGGATGAGGATGTCCCCGTCGGGGCTGCGGCTGACCAGCAGGGTGGGCCGGGCCGGTGCCACGTGCAGGATGGCGGGGATCATGTCGCGGTGCAGACAGGCGAAGATCACCGGCGACCGGCCCGGTCGCAGACGCGTGCCCCCGCCGGCCACGCGCACGCTGGCGGCCAGGCCTCGATACAGCCACGGGGTCGTCCAGAGTTTCAGGCGGGCCAGCATCTTGTTCCTACTCCGGCGGGTCGGTCTCCAGCAAGTCGAGGGCGGCCTCGGCCGCGCGGGGCCAGACGCCCGGCTCCCCGAGGGCCGAGCGCAGGGCCCGGGTCTGCTCGGCGAAGCGCGTGCGGCGCGGCGTGTTGTCCAGCCAGCGCTCCAGATCCGCGCTCAGGGCGTCCGGCGTGGCTGAGTCCTGTACGTATTCGTTCACCATGTCCCGGCCGTGCACCAGGTTGGCCAGCCCGATGCGGTCGACGCTGACCAGACGGCGCCCCAGCCAGTAGGTCAGGGCCGAGGTCCGGTACGCCAGGGCGTGGGGCAGGCCGGCCAGGGCGCATTCAAGGGACGCCGTGCCGCTGCAGACCAGGGCCAGGTCCAGTTCGGCCGTCAGATCGGACAGGGGCGTCGTCGTCAGCTCCAGGCCGGCCGCGACGGCCGCGGACAGCTCGTCCGCGTCCACGCCGGGGGCGCGGCTGACGATCCCCTTGAACTTACGGTCGGGCCTGCGGCGCTGCAAGCCGTCGAAGGCCGCCAGCATCAGCGGCAGCATGTGCTCGAGCTCCTGGCGGCGGCTGCCGGGCAGCAACCCCACCCGCAGGGTCGTCGAGCCGTCACGCAGACGCATCTCCCGGACCCGGCGGGCCGGCTCCACGCGATCCGCGCCGTAGCGCTCGATCAGCGGATGGCCGTGCCAGACCGCGGGCACGCCGCGGTCCCGGAAGTACGGCGCCTCGAAGGGCAGCAGCACGCAGAGTCGGTCCACCGCACGGCGCACCTGGCCGATGCGCCAGCCGCCCCAGGCCCAGAGCTGGGGGGCGACCAGGTAGAAGACGGGGACGCCCAGCCGCCGCGCGAGGGCGGCCAGCCCCAGGTTGAAGCCCGGAAAGTCCACCGGCACGAAGAGATCCACGCCGCTGCGTTCCAGGTGGCGCCGCAGGCGTCGTCGGGCCCGGCGAATGGCGGGCCAGGCCCGCACCACCTCGGCCACGCCCATGACCGAGACCTCGTCACGGCGGCAGACGATCTCCGCCCCCGCCGCCGCCAGCTCGTCGCCGCCCAGGGCGCTGAAACGCGCGTCCGGACAGCGGGCGCGCACGGCGGCCATCAGCGAGACGCCGTAGCGCTCGCCGCTGGCCTCGCCGCAGGACAGGAAGACATGGGGAGTAGCGGACCGCGTCCGGTCGCTCATCGCGCGGCTCCTTTGCGCGGGACTGCCGGCGAGAGGCGGCGGGCCGGAACCCGCCGCCGGACCGTCCGCCGTCGGATCAGCGGACGATGCCGCGCTCCGACCGGCGGATGAACGCCATCAGCTCCTCGAGATGCGGATCGAGCTGGCAGACCAGGGCCATGCGTTCGAGGGCCTGGCTGACGTTCAGGCCGCTGCGGTACAGCAGCCGGTAGGCCTTCTTGAGGTTGAGCAGCGACTCCTCGCTGAAGCCGCGACGCTTGAGGCCCACGCTGTTCAGGCCGGAGACCTCGACCGGGCTGCCCGCCACGCGGATGAACGGCGGCACGTCCTGGGCCACGCGGCTGCCGCCGCCGACGAAGGCGTGGGCGCCGATGTGGACGAACTGATGCACGGGCGTCATGCCGCCCAGGATGGCCCAGTCGTCGATGGTCACGTGCCCCGCGAGGTTCACGGCGTTCGCCAGGATGATGCTGTCCCCGAGCACGCAGTTGTGCGCCACGTGCACGTAGGCCATGAGCAGGTTGCTGTCGCCGATCCGGGTCTTCTCGTTCTCGCCGGACGCCAGATGGATCGTGGAATACTCGCGGATGGTGTTGTGATCGCCGATCTCGACGTAGCTCACCTCGTCGGCGTACTTGAGATCCTGCGGCGCGACGCCGATGACGGCGCCCGGGAAGATCTTGTTCCCGCGACCGATGGTCGTCCGACCCTCGATCACCACCGACGACGCGATCTCGCAGTCGGGCCCGATGGCCACCTGCGGACCGACGGTCGTGAACGGACCGATCCGGACGTTGTGACCGATCCGCGCGTCGGGGTGGACCACGGCGGTCGGATGGATCTCGGGCTTCAGGACGGGACGCAGCTTGGACGCCCGCTTCATATCTGCTGACAAGTCATCCTCCCTGGATCGGAGCCTCAACGGTCGACGATCGTCGACATCAGCTCCGCCTCGGCGACCTTCTCCCCGTCCACCAGGGCCACGCCGCTCATCTTGCAGATGGGACCGCGCAGCTTGATCAGCTCCAGTTCGAAGCGCAGCTGATCGCCCGGGGTGACGGGTTTGCGGAATCTTGCACCGTCGATCCCGCTGAAGTAAACAAGTTTCGTCTCCGGATTGTCGACGCTGCTCATGAGCAGGACGCCGCCCACCTGGGCCATGGCCTCGGTGATCAGCACCCCCGGCATGATCGGATGGTCCGGAAAATGGCCCTGGAAGAAGGGCTCGTTGACGGTCACGTTCTTCAGACCCACCACCCGCTTGCCGGCCTCGAACTCGACGATGCGGTCCACCAGCAGGAAGGGGTAGCGGTGGGGCATCACCTTCATGATCGAGGCGATGTCCCAGTGTTGCGGCTTGCGCGGCGGATAGATCCGCGAGGCGCGCCGCTCCTTCTTGGCCAGCAGGCGCGTGAAGGCCAGGTTGGTGTCGTGGCCCGAGCAGCGGGCGGTCACGTGCCCCTTGATGGGCATGCCCAGCAGCGCCAGGTCGCCCACCATGTCGAGCATCTTGTGGCGGACGAACTCGTCCGGGAAGCGCAGCTCGAGGTCGTTGACCAGCTTGCCGTCGTCGACGATCAGCGCGTTCTCCAGCGTGCCGCCCTGGGCCAGGCCCATGGACTTGAGCTTCTCCACGTCGCCGCGCAGGGCGAAGGTCCGGCAGGGCGCGATCTCGCGCTTGTAGACCTCGGGCGAGAGGTCGCAGGTGAAGACCTGGGTGCCGATCAGCGGATCATCGTACGAGATGTGACAGGTGAGACGGAACCCGTCGCAGGGCGCGACGTCCAGCGACACGTCGCCGTCGCGCCAGGACAGGGGCACGTCGACCTGCAGGTAGTTGCCCGGCAGGCCCTGGTTGGCGAGACCGGCCCGCTCGATGAGCTCCACGTAGCCCAGGGTGCTGCCGGACTTGGGCTCGGGAGGCTCGGGGCCGTCGAGGTCCACGTAGCAGTTGGTGACGCCCATGCCCGCCAGGGCGGACATGACGTGCTCGACCGTCTGGATCTCCACACCGTCGCGGACCAGCTTGGTGTTGCGGCGGCCGCCGTGGTCGGCGGGCACGTTCTCGATCAGGGCCGGAATCTCCACCGTGCCCCCGTCCCCCGGCACGCGGAAGACGATGCCGGTATTCACCGGCGCCGGCTCGAGGGCGATGGTCACCTCGGCCCCGGAGTGCAGGGCCATGCCGCTCATCTCGGCCCGGGACGCCACGGTCTTCTGCAGGTAAAGCACGCTCAGCTCTCCTCGGTCTTGTCGTCGCGACCGACGACGTCGGCCCGTTCCAGCCGCATCAGGCGGTCGAAGAACTCGGGTAGCCGCTGGATCAGGGCGACCTGCCTGAAGGCGCGGCGGATCTCCACGGCCGGGTAGCCGAACACGGTCTCGCCGGCGGGCACGTCGCGCGTGATCCCCGACTTGCCCGCCACCTTGACCCCGTCGCCGAGCGACATGTGATCGCCCATGCCCACCTGTCCGCCCATGCTCACGCCGGAGCCGATCACGCAGCTGCCGGAGATGCCGGTCTGCGCCGAGATGGCGGTGTTCGCGCCGATGCGGACGTTGTGGGCCACCTGGACCTGGTTGTCGATCTTGGTGCCGGCGCCGATGCGGGTCTCCCCCGTCGTCGCGCGGTCGACGCAGGTGTTGGCGCCGATCTCCACGCGATCCTCCAGCACCACGATGCCGATCTGCGGTATGCGCACCAGGCCCTCGGGGCCCGGATGGTAGCCGAAGCCGTCGCTGCCGATGACCGCTCCGGGATGCAGGATGCAGTCGTCGCCCAGCACGCAGTCCTCCCGCACGGTGACCTGGGCGTGCAGCCGGCCGCGCGCTCCGATCCGGACGCCGCGCTCGAGCACCACGTGGGGGCCGAGCCGGGTGTCCGCGCCGATCTCGACGTCCGCGCCGACCACGGCGTACGGACCCACCGCCGCGTCCTCGGCCACGACCGCGCTCTCGTGCACCAGCGCGGTGGGATGCACGCCCGGCGGAAAGACCCCGTCCGGATCCGGCGCGAAGAGCGCCAGGATGCGGGTGAAGACGGCGCGGGGATCCGCGTCACGCAGGGCGGGCAGCGGACAGTCTGCCTCCGGGGCGACCACGGCGGCCGAGGCGCCCGTCGTCGCCAGCGCCTTCACGCGCCGACGGTCCTCGGCGAAGGTGATGTCGCCCTCGCCGGCGTCGTCGAGTCCGGCGACGCCCGTGATCAGCGGATCGGCGTCCCCGCTCGCGGGAACGCCGAGTCTGTCGGCCAGCTCGCTGAGTCTCAGCGACATGTCAGTCGTCCACGCCCCGGACCAGCGCCGCCAGCACGCGGTCGGTGAGATCGACCTCGTCGTCGATGTAGACAGTCGTCAGGGCCGCCGTGTCGATGATGATGCCGAAGCCCTCTTCCTTGCCCACGCGCTCGGCGATCAGCTTCACCTGGTCGATGATGGGCTGGATCTTCTCCTTGTACTCGTTCTCGGCGCGGGTCTCGACCGTCTCGCGGAAGGAGAAGTAGTCGGACTTCATGGACTCGAACTCCTCCATCTTGGAACGGAGGGCGTCCTCGCCCAGGAGCATGCGCTGACTCTCGATCTCCTCGGCCGCACGCTGCAGGTCCCGCTCGCGATCCGCGATGTCCAGCTCGAGCTCCTCGAGGAACTGCTGGTACTGGGTCTGGGCGTCCTTGGCGGCGCCGTATTCCTGGACGATCCGCTCGGAATCGATGACGCCCAGCGGCTTGACGTCAGCCGCCAGGACGGCGGCCGGGGCCAGGACGAGGACGGCCGCGGCCAGCAGGAGCGCCGCGCCGGGAGTGGAGGTCGTGGCGAATCGGTTCATCTCTATCTCCTCGCGCGTCGGCCGCCCGCGTCGTGCGGACCGGCCCCTAGAAGAACGTGCCGAAGTTGAAGTGCGGTTCCCAGCCGGGCCCGCCGGCCCGATCGAAGCCGTAACCGTAGTCGAAGCCGATGGTGCCCATCATGGGCACCTCGACGCGGACGCCGAAACCGGCGCCCTTGCGCAGATTGGTGAAATCAGCCTCGCTGAAGCTGTTCCAGGCGTCGCCCTGGTCGACAAAACCTAGCAGCTGGACCGCCTGCGTCAAGGGATACAGGATCTCCGCGCTGTTGATCAGGTAGAAACGGCCGCCGATGAAGCCCGGATTGCCGCGGGGCACCACCTCCAGGTCGCGATAGCCGCGCAAGGGGTAGATACGGTTGCCGCCGAGGCGGAACTTCTCGTAGTCGGGCACGGCGTCGGGATCGTCCAGGCCGTGGATCAGCCCCATGGCCGTGCGCAGGTTCAGGGCGAAGCCGGCGGGCAGCTTCTGGTAGTAGGAGTGCTTGAGCAGGTGCTTCTGGTACTCGATCTCGCCGCCCAGGGCCCCGCCCGAGAGCTCCACGCTGTAGCTCGAGCGCGAGCCCGACGTGGGGAAGAACGGGTTGTCGGTGGAGTTGCGCGAGACGCTCATGGTCAGCGCGCTCTTGGTCCGCGGCCAGTCCACCTGGTCGAGACGTTCCCACTCCAGGTCCTCGGCGCCCACCTGCTCCTCGAGGCGGTCCAGGTAGTCCACGTAGGAATAGCTGAAGTTCGACAGGCGCGTCTCCGAGAGCTCGTAGCGCAGGCCCACGCGGCTGTAGCGCGTGCCCGGGATGCGGCGGCCGAGCCTGACGGCGGCGCCGCGGATCCGGCTCTCGGAGAAGTCGTCGAAGGGGTACTGGTGGCGGTCGAAGAGGTCGGCGCCCACCAGGATGGGCCGGCCCAGGAACCAGGGCTCGGTGAAGTTCAGGTCCACGTAGCGCTGGCGGCTGCCGAACTGCCAGGCGACGCCGATGTTCTGCCCCTTGCCGCGGAAATTCGTCTCGGCGACCTGGATGAAGCCCGTGGCCGAGGTCTGGGCGCTGTAGGCCATGCCGAAGCTGAACTGGCCGGTCTGCTTCTCCTTGACCTTCATGATGAGGTCGATGTCGCCTGCGGTGTCGGCGGGGCGGAAATCGACCTGGACGTCCTCGAAGAAGCCGAGCTGGAAGATGTCGCGCTGCGAGATGCCCACCAGGGTGTTGCTGAACAGGTCGCCCGGGAAGACGTGCATCTCCCTCAGGATCACGTTGTCGTGGGTCTTGAGGTTGTCGACGATGGCCACGTCGCGCACGTGGGCGGGCTCCCCCTCCTGGACATGGAAGGTCACGTCGACCGTCTGGCCGTGGATCTGGCGATCGGGCTCCACGGTGATGTAGATGTAACCGCTGTCCCAGTAGAGGGACTGCAACTGCATGACGGTGTCGCGATAGTCGCCCTCGCGGAACACGTCGTCACGCTCGAGCAGGATCAGCCGGGCCACCGAGATGTCGTCGAAGACCGTGTTGCCCTCCCAGTCCACGCGGCCCACCCGGTACAGGGGGCCCTCGGTCACGTGGATCACCAGGTCGACCTTGCGGTTCTCCTCCACGAAGGTCAGGTCCACGTCGGCCACGGCGGCGTCGAGATAGCCGTGGTCGCGGTAGTAGGCCTCGATGCGCGCCTTGTCATCCTCGAACTGCTGGCTCTTGAAGGTGGCGCTCTTGAGGAAGCCGCCCGTGCTCTGCTTCATCTGGCCGCGCAGGGTGTCGTCGTCGAAGGCCTCGTTGCCGGCGAAGGCGATGGTGCGGGCCTTGACCTTGTCGCCCTCGTCGACGGTCACCACCAGGGTCTGCAGGTTGCTGGCGTCGACGACCGAGGAGTCGATGTGGGCCGACATGTTGTAGTAGCCCTTCTCCTGGTACAGGTCGCGCAGGGGGGCCAGCTCGCGGATGATCACCGCGGGGTTGGCGAACTGCCCCACGGTCGGCCCGAAGGCCTCGGCCAGCTTGTCGTCCTTGACCTTGTCGTTGCCCACGAAATCGATCTGCTTGATCCGCGGGAACTCGCGCAGGTTGACGATCAGGCGCAGCCCCTCGGGATCGTCCTGCCGATAGACGAAGATGTCGGAGAACTTGCCGGTGTCGAAGAGGTTGCGGATGGCGGCGGCGACGAGATCCTCGGAGTAGACGGCCCCCTCCTCCAGCTCGGACCAGGCCATGACCTGGCGCGCGCCCACGGTGCGGGCGCCGACCACGTCGATGACGGAAATGGTCTCGGCCCGCGCCGCGGTCGGCGGTGCGAGGCAGATGAGGGCCGCGAGCAGGATCACGGCGAGCGCCTGCATGATCTTCGTGCGTTTCATCCCG
>CAZSNA010000002.1:0-123821 GCA_964607825.1 uncultured Fibrobacteraceae bacterium
GGGCGGCCTTCGTGCACGGCGCCGAGGTACGCCGCCTGCCGGAGCGCGCGCGTCCGGTGCGGCGCTGGGCGACGGGTCTGGCGGCGGCGGCCGTCGCGGCCTGGGCGATCTTCTGGTACGGCACGAGCCCGGTCATGGACTGGGTGGCGCTGGACGTGGTCGAGCCCGCCGGCGTGTCCGTCGAGTCCCGCGACCCCCTCGGTCCCGGCGCCCGCCTGGTCGCGGGCCCCGCGGCCACGAGTGCCGGGTCCGAGCTCGAGGTCCAGCTCGGCGACCGTCTGCGCTTCCGCATGATGCCGGGCACGGTGCTCGACCTGCCGCGCCCGCCGGGCCGCTGGTTCGACCGGGATCGCGACCTGACCCTGGCCGCCGGCGAGATCTTCGGCACCACCGGCGGTCGGGAGCTGGGCTTCGAGCTGGCGCTGGCGACCCTGGAGCTGGAGGCGAGGCTGACCGGCACCACCTTCGCGGTCTTCCGCACCGACTCGACCTCCTGCGTCTGCCTCTGGAACGGCGGCGTGACCGTCACGCCGAAGGTCGGTCCCGACGAGCCGATCGTGCTCGAGGAGCAGACGCGCGTCTGGATCTACAAGGACGGCCGCTCGCCCGAGGTGGGTCCCCTGAACGACATGGAGATCATGAAGCTGCAGATGACCCGGGACATGGGGCTCGCTCCCGCGGGCGAGGAGGACTGACATGGACGCCCTTCTGGAAGCGCCCGGCTCCCTGTTGCCCACCCTGCTGACCTTCGCCGCGGTCCTGGCGGTGCTGATCGTCGTCGACCGCCTGCTCAAGCGCGGCGCCCGCCGCGACACCGACGCCGACTTCCGCAACAAGCTGATCATGCTGGGCCTGTCCCTGGCCGGCCTGGTGGTGCTGCTGATCGTCGCGCCGCTCACGCCCGAGACGCGCGGCCAGCTCCTGGGCTTCCTGGGCATCGTGCTCAGCGCGGCGGTGGCGCTGTCGTCGACGACCATCCTGGGCAACGCCATGGCGGGCATCATGCTGCGGGCCGTCGGCAATTACCGCGTGGGCGACTTCGTGCAGATCGGGGAGCACTTCGGCCGCGTCACCGAGCGCGGGCTGTTCCACACCGAGATCCAGACCGAGGCGCGCGACCTCACCACGCTGCCCAACATCGAACTCGCGACCAACGCGGTGAACGTGGTGCGCCACTCGGGGCACGTGATGCGGGCGACGGTCTCGCTGGGCTACGACGTGCCGCGCGGGGACGTGGAGCGCTGCCTGCTGGCGGCGGCCGCGGCGGCGAAGCTGGAAGAGGCCTTCGTCCACGTCGTCGAGCTGGGCGACTATTCGGTGACCTACCGGGTGGGCGGCCTGCTCAAGGACGTCAAGAGCCTGCTGTCGCGTCGCTCCCGCCTGCGCGCGGAGATGCTGGACGCGCTGCACGGGGCCGGCGTGGAGATCGTCTCGCCGACTTTCATGAACCAGCGGATCCACCCGCCGGAGAGCCGCTTCATCCCCCGCGCGCCCGAGACGCGGACGCCCGAGGTCCCCATCGGCGCGCCCAGCGCCGAGGACGTGGCCTTCGACAAGGCCGAGGAGGCCGAGACCCTCGAGACGCTGCGGATCGAACGGGCCGAGCTCGCGCGGAAGATCGCCGACCTGAAGGCGGAGTCGGGCTCGGACACCGTCGACAAGCAGCTCGCCTTCCTGGAGACCCGGCTCGCGGGTCTCGACGCCAACATCGCCGCCCGGGAGTCGGAGCAGGCGGACGGCAGCACATAGTCCGCAAGGAGCCCCATGGACACCGTGCTCGGTCTGATGCTCGGACTCGGCCTCGCCGCCGCGGTGGGTTTGCGGATCTTCGTCCCCTTCCTCGCGGTCAGCCTCGCCGCCTACACCGGCCACCTGGAGCTCGGCGAGGGGTCGGCCTGGATGGGCACCCTGCCGGCGGTGATCATGTTCGCCGTCGCGACCCTGGCCGAGGTCGCGGCCTACCACATCCCCTGGTTCGACAACCTGCTCGACACCCTGGCCGGGCCCGCGGCCGTGGTCTGCGGCTCGGTGCTGATGGCCTCGGCGGTGGTCGAGCTGGATCCGCTGGTCAAGTGGCCCGTGGCGATCATCGCCGGCGGCGGCACGGCGGGCCTGATCCGCGGCGTCGGCGCGGGCCTGCGCGCGGGCTCGACGGCCACCACCGGCGGCCTGGCCAACCCCCTCCTGGCCGGCGTGGAGACCGGCGGGTCGGCGGCGCTGTCGGTGCTGGCGATCGTCCTGCCGCTGGTGGCGGTGGGCGTGACCGTGGTGCTGCTGGTGCTGATCGCGCGCCGCGTCGCGCGGCTCGGACGGCACGTCTTCGCGCGGCGCGAACGGGACTGAATCTTGCACTTGCAGAGGCGGTGTCGAGGCGCTTACTTGGTCGCCCCGAATCACCGGACGACCCGTTTCGGCGCCGGTCGACCCCGCCGCGGCCCGTGAAGGAGCGCATACTTGGACAACGGATTGTCACGCAAGGCGATCGACCGGCGCCGTTTCCTCGGGCTCTGCGGCCTGACGGCGGCGGCGAGCCTGGTCCCCGCATCGGCCTGGGCCCTGGGACGGGGTCCGGGCGCCTCGGAACGCACGCTCTTCCTGCATAATATCCACACGGGCGAGTCCCTCGAGCGCACGTATTTCGCCCACGGCGCCTACCGGCCCGAGGCCCTGTCCGACATCGACCGCCTGCTACGCGATCACCGCACCGGCGAGGTCGCGCCCATCGATCCGGCCCTGCTCGACCAGATCCACCGCGTGGCCGCGCGCCTCGACGCGAGCGGCCCCGTCCATGTGATCTCCGGCTACCGCTCGCCCGAGACCAACTCGGCCCTGAGCCGACGCGGCCGCGGCGTGGCCAAACGCAGCTACCACCTCAGCGGCCGGGCGGCGGACGTGCGCCTGCCCGACGTCGCGCACGCCGACCTGCTGCGCGTCGCCCGCGACCTGCGCGCCGGCGGCGTCGGCGACTATCCGCGCTCGGGATTCGTGCATCTGGATACCGGTCCGGTGCGCACCTGGTGAGTCGACCGGCCTTCACGACGACGCCCGCGGTCTCCGGACCGCGGGCGTTTCGCATTCGGGGCCGGGATCAGCGCGCCGCCAGCGCCTCCCGCCTGGGCGCGTCGTAGCCGTAGACGTCCTCGCGGAAATGCAGCACGCCCTCGCCGTCGGTCCAGGCCGTCAGGTACACCAGGTGGACGGGCACCGGGCGCGGCAGGCCCAGCCGGCGGTTGATGCGGGCGTCGTAGGCCTCGCGGAATCCGGCGTCGTCGCCCGGCTCCCCTTGGTCGAGCAGGTAGGTCGCCAGGGCCAGGGGATCCTCCACGCGCACGCAGCCCGAGGAGAAGGCGCGTCGCGTCGCCGCGAACTTGTCGCGGCCCGGCGTGTCGTGGATGTACACGCGGTACGGGTTGTCGAACACGAACTTCACGCGGCCCAGGGGATTGGTCGGACCGGGCGACTGCCGCAGCTTGTAGGCCATGTCCCAGGACTCGAGCGCCTGCCAGTCGACGCTGGCCGGTTCGACCTCGGGCGCATCCGACCGCCAGCTCTCGTAGACGCGGATGTCGCGCTCGGCCAGGTACGTCGAGTCGCGTCGGATCCTGGGCAGCACGTCGCGCCGGGCCAGCTTCATGGGGATGTTCCAGTAGGGATTGACCTCCAGCCAGGTCAGCGAGCCCGTGAGCACGGGCGTGGGCCGGTCGGTGCGGCCGACGATGGCGCGCTGCCGCATCACGGTGCGCCCGTCCTCGATCACCTCCAGGGTGAAGGCCGGGATGTTCACCACCAGCGCGGGACCCTCGACGCCGTCGCCGCGGGGCAGCCCTCGCAGGCGCTCCAGGTTCAGCTCGATCTGCGCGACCCGGTCCCGCGCGGGGACGTCCAGGGCCGCGAGCGTCGCCGGGCCGACCACGCCGTCGTCGGCCAGACCGAGACGCGCCTGGGCGTAGCGGACCGCGCCCGTCAGCGCCTCGTCGTAGAGCTGCGGATCGCCCTCGGTGCGCACGCCGCCGTAGCCCTCCGCCGCGAGACGGTCGCGCAGGACCGCCACGCGCGGGTCGACGTCGCCGGGGTGCAGGGCCGGCCCGTCGGGCACGCGGGGCCAGTCGCCGCGGGCGGCCAGCACGCGATAGCGGGACAGCTCGCGGCGGAGCCCCGCGTAGGCGGGATGGGCAGGCCGGAGAGCGCCCAACAGGCTCCGGAGATCCTCGCCGATCTCCAGGGCCGTGGCGAGGCGCTCCACCGGCCGTAGGTCGTGTGCGGCGGCCCGGGGCTCGCCGTGGATGGCGTCGGGGGCGTCGCCGTCGCCCGCCAGCCGACGCCCGAAGGTGAACAGTGCGTCGGTCAGCAGGATGTCGCGCCGGACGCGCTCCGCCGGGCTCAGCATCCGCTCGGGCCGCAGGGTCAAGGGGTTCAGGATGCGGAGGTGGAAGTCGTCCGGGTCCAGGCCCTCGGCCTCGGCGCGGTTGAGTTCGATCATCAACGCGACCAGGTGGGCGCGGGCGGGTCGGCCCGGGGTCCAGACCGGCGCGCCGGCGCGGGCGGCGTAGAAGGTCTCCACGGCGTCGCGACTGGAGAGGCCGTGGGCGGGAAGACGCTGGATCCGGAAGTCGTCGTCGGGGAGGGTCGCCGCACGGCCGGACGGGCCGGCCAGGAAGACGAGGCCCAGGAGGATGATCCCTCTCACGGCTCGGAAACCCATGTTTCCTCCTCCGTCGCTGTCTCGAACACCTCCTCTTGGGCTGATTTAGATTCATATTATATCACAAAACATCATGTCAAATACAGGGGGATCGGGCCCGGATCGTTTTCGCTTGCTGACTCAAGCGGCTTGGGAAACAATGGGTTCAGGAGGTCCCCATGAACCTGTTCGACGTCGTCGCCGTGCTGCTGACACTGGCGGCCCTGTTCGGTTATCTCAATCATCGCTTCCTCAAGCTGGAATCCTCGGTGGGGCTGCTGATGATCAGCCTGGTCAGCTCGCTGGCCGTCATGCTCCTGTCGAAGCTGGTGCCGGGCCTGGAACTGGTGGAGGCGGTCCGCGGCTACGTGGACAACATCGACTTCAACAAGGCCCTGATGCACGGCATGCTGGGCTTCCTGCTCTTCGCCGGCGCCCTGCACGCCGACCTGGACTACTTCGCGAAGCGCCGCGCCAGCATCTCCCTGCTGGCGACCCTGGGGCTGCTGATCAGCACGGGGCTGGTGGCGGTCCTGTCCAAGCTCGTGTTCGGATTGCTGGGACTGGAGGCCTCGTGGCTGGCCTGCCTGGTGTTCGGCGCTCTGATCTCGCCGACCGACCCCATCGCGGTGATGGGCACCCTGAAGACCCTGCACGCGCCGCCCTCGCTCGAGGCCAAGATCGCCGGCGAGTCCCTGTTCAACGACGGCCTGGCGGTGGTGGTGTTCACGGCCCTGGTGGCGCTGCTGCAGTCGCAGACCGGGCACGGCGGCGGCCATGGGCACGGCGAACCTCTCGGCGCCGCGGGCCTGGCCGTGTTCTTCCTGCGCGAGGCCGGCGGCGGCGCCCTGCTGGGCCTGGTCTCGGGCTGGCTGGTCTATCGCCTCATGCGCTCGATCGACGACTACAAGGTGGAGGTGCTGCTGAGCCTGGCCCTGGTGATGGGCGCCTACAGCCTGGCCTGGTCGCTGCACGTGTCGGGCCCCATCGCGGTGGTCGTGGCGGGCCTGCTGATCGGCAACCGCGGCCGCGCCTTCGCCATGAGCGAGGAGACCACCGAGTACCTGGAGAAGTTCTGGGAGCTGATCGACGAGATCCTCAACGCCGTGCTCTTCCTGCTGATCGGCGTGGAGGTGCTGGTGGTGGCGTTCCACTTCGAGAGCGTCGCGGCCGGCCTGATCTGCATCGGCATCGTGCTGCTGTCGCGGCTGATCAGCGTGAGCGTGCCCATCACCCTGCTGCGCTGGAAGGTGGAGTTCTCCCAGGGCGTGGTGCGGATCCTGACCTGGGCGGGGCTGCGCGGCGGCATCTCGGTGGCGCTGGCCCTGTCGCTGCCGCCCATCGCCGAGAAGCCCCTGCTGCTGACCTGCACCTACATGGTGGTGCTGTTCTCGATCCTGGTGCAGGGGATGACGATCAAGAAGGTGTTGAGGCGATATATCTGAGGTTCGTCGGGACTTGCCGTCGCCCCCTCGCCGGCGCGATGATGTGGGGGTGACCGTTTCAACCGAACCGGAGGGAGTCATGCGTGCCCATCGACCGATGCTCCTCCCGCTCCTGCTCATGATCGCCCTCGGCGGCTGCGCCGACGCCGGCGAGGACCCCGCCCTCGCCCGCGCGGACATGCTCGAGGCCGTGGCCGTCGACGTGGCGGCCAACCCCGAGGTGCTCGGCGCCTCGACCCTGTCCGAGGCCGTGGCCCTGGCCATGCTGAGGACGCCCCGCCACGAGTTCGTCCCGCCCGAGCTGCAGCGACACGCCCACGAGAACCGGCCCCTGCCCATCGGCTCCGGCCAGACCATCAGCCAACCCACCATCGTGGCCATGATGACCGACCTGCTGGCGGTGGGTCCCGGCGACACGGTGCTCGAGGTGGGCACCGGCAGCGGTTACCAGGCCGCGGTGCTGGCGGAGGTCTGCGCCCACGTCCACACCATCGAGATCGTGCCCGAGCTGGCGACGCGCTCGGCCGGGCTGCTCGACCGACTCGGCTACGACAACGTGAGCGTCTACGAGGGGGACGGCTACCTGGGCGTGCCCGAGCACGCGCCCTACGCGGGGATCATCGTCACCGCGGCGCCGGACCACGTGCCGCCGGCCCTGGTGGAGCAGCTCGCGCCGGGGGCGCGGCTGGTGATCCCGGTGGGCAAGCAGGGCTGGGGGCAGTCGCTGACGGTGGTGGAAAAGGGCCCCGACGGGTCGGTGGCGAGCCGGCGCGTGCTGGCGGTGCGGTTCGTGCCGTTGACGCGGAGCGAATAGCCGGAACCCCATTCCCTTCTGGTGTTTTCACATCCTCCGGCTTATCCTCGCCGACGAAAGAAACCCGGCGGCGACGCCGTGCCGTACTCACGCTACATCCGACGGATCCGAACCCATGGCCGCTGACTTCCGCAAGCCCCTGAGCAAGCTCGCGCCTCCGCGCGAAGGCCCCCTGTCGATGATGGTGCGGCGGCATCGGCTGCTGTTCTTCGGCCTCTTCTTCGGCTTCATCGCGGCCCTGTCGGTGACGGTCTCGTTCCTGATCCGTTTCGAGCTCTCGTGGCTGCGCACCCTGGACGACTGGCCCGAGTGGTGGCGCACCATGCTGATCGTGGCGGTGCCGGTGCGGCTGGCCGTGTTCTACGCCTTCGGGCTGCACAGGGTGTCGTGGCGCTTCGCGGGGCTGCGCGACATGGCGCCGCTGTTCTGGGCGACCATGGTCGGCTCGGCCGTCGACGCGGTGGCGCTGATGTGGTCGCACCAGGGCGCGTTCCCGCGCTCGGTGCTGATCATCGACACGGTGATCTGCCTGGGACTGACCATCATCGGGCGCTACGCCTACCGCATCCTCGACTGGACCTCGAAGCGGTGGAGCCCCGGCCCGCAGACCCGGGTGGTGATCGTGGGCGCGGGCACCGCGGCCAACCTGGTGCTCGAGGCCATGCACTCGCCGCGCCTGAACGACTACAAGCCCGTCGCCCTGATCGACGACGACGAGCTGAAGCACGGCATCACCATCCACGGCGTGAAGGTGTACAGCCCCATCGACGCCATCGGCGAGGTGGCGCGCAAGCACCGGGCCGAGGCCATCATCCTGGCCCTGCCGGCGGCCTCCACCTCCCAGCTCTACCGTATCCAGAAGCTCTGCCGCGACACGGGCCTGCCCCTGAAGACCACGCCGGACATCTGGTCGATCCTGCAGAGCAGCGAGGCGGTCACGCGCATCCAGGACTTCAGCCTGGACGACCTGCTCACGCGCCGCGTGGTGCGGACCGACGTGCCCGAGATCCGCGACCTGCTCGACGGCGCCGTGGTGCTGGTGACCGGCGCCGCGGGCAGCATCGGCTCGGAGCTCTGCCGCCAGATCGCCGACCAGCAGGCCGGCAGGCTCGTCTGCCTGGACAAGGACGAGAACGGCCTGTTCCGCCTGGAGCAGGAGCTGCGCCGGCAGCGGCCCGACCTGGACCTGTCCTTCTTCCTGGGCGACATCAAGGACGAGGCCCGCATGGAGGCGCTCTTCGCGCGCCACAAGCCCACCCTGGTCTTCCACGCGGCCGCCTACAAGCACGTGCCCATCCTGCAGTTCCACCCGGTGGAGGCCATCCGCAACAACGTGGGCGGCACCCGCACCGTGGCGCGCCTGGCGCAGAGGCACGGGGTGGAGCGCTTCGTCATGATCTCCACCGACAAGGCCGTGCGTCCCACCAGCGTGATGGGCGCCACCAAGCAGGCGGCCGAGCGGGTGATCCGCGCCCAGGGCGAGCTCGAGCCCGAGGGCACGCGCTTCTCCACGATCCGCTTCGGCAACGTGCTCGGTTCGGCGGGCAGCGTGGTGGAGCTGTTCCTCAAGCAGATCCGCCAGGGCGGGCCGGTGACCGTCACCGACGAGCGCATGACCCGCTACTTCATGACCATCGCCGAGGCCGTGCACCTGGTGCTCTACGCCGCGGGCCTGGGCGAGGGGGACGAGGTCTTCGTGCTGGACATGGGCGAGCCGGTGAAGATCGACAACCTGGCGCGCCAGATGATCCAGTTCGCGGGCCTGGTGCCCGAGGTCGACGTGCCCATCGTCTACACGGGGCTGCGGCCGGGGGAGAAGCTCTACGAGGAGCTGTGGACCCACGACGAGGAGCCGGCGCCGACGAAGAACCCAGGCATCCGCGTGGCGCGCAGCCGGCGGCTGACCGAGGGCGTGCACGACACGGTGGACGCCCTGCTCGCGGCGGCGGGTGACGGGGACGTGCAGGCGTGCTGGGGGCATCTGCTGGAGCTGGCGCCGGACTACGTGGGGCCGTCGGCGGATCGGGTGGAGGTGCCGCCGGAGGCGGCGGAGTCCGCGCCGGACGGCGCGCCATGATCGAGGGCGTTCCCAGCCTGCGTCGCAACTTCCTGTGGACCTTTTCCGGCAACGCGGTCTATGCGGCCTGCCTCTGGGGCGTGCTCGTGGTGCTGACCAAGCTCGGGTCGACCGGGGTGGTCGGGCGCTTCGCGCTGGCCTCGGCGGTGGCCACGCCCATCTTCGTGTTCGCCAACCTGCAGCTGCGCGCGGTGATGGTCTCCGACGCCCGCGGCGACCACGAGTTCAGCGACTATCTCGGCTTGCGCCTGCTCGCGTTCCCCCTGGCCCTGCTCGTCACCGCCGTGACGGCGCTGCTCGGCTACAGCGGCGGCCAGGTGGCGGCCATCACGCTGTTCGGACTGGCCCGCGGGGTCGAGTCCGTCAGCGACATCTTCTACGGCTACGCCCAGAAGCGGGAGCGCATGGACCTGGTGGCCCGGTCGATGATCCTCAAGGGCGTCGCCTCGCTCGTCTTCTTCGCGGGCGCCTTCCGCTGGACGGGCGAACTGGTGCCGGCCCTGGGCGCCATGGCCATCGGCTGGCTCGTGCCCCTGCTCGCCTTCGACCTGCCGCGCGCCCGGTCCCTCGCGCGCGAGGCGGGTGAGCCCCTGTCGAGCCTGCGCCCGCGCTGGCGGACCCCCTCCCTGCGGGCCCTGGCCTGGACGGCTTTGCCCATGGGATTGGTCATGCTGCTGATCCAGCTCCGCAACACCATTCCCCGCACCCTGCTCGAGAACGCCCGGGGCGAGGAGGCTCTCGGCGTCTTCGCAGCGCTGGCCTACGTGGTGGTGGCCGGCAACATGGTGGTGTCGGCCCTGTCCCAGTCGAGCATCGCGCGCCTGTCGCGCGCGCACGCCGAGGGGGACCGGGCGCTGTTCCGGACGACCGTCCGAAAGCTGGTCCTGATCGGGCTGGCCGTCGGCGCGGCGGGGGTGGCGGTGGCGGCGATCGCCGGCCGGCCCATCCTCGAACTGATCTACGAGCCCGAGTACGCGCGGCACGAACGTCTCTTCCTGCTGATCATGATCGCCGGCGGCGTGACCTGCGTGGGCAGCCTGCTGGGCGCGCCGGCCACGGCCATGCGGGCTTTCGGCGCGCAGCTCGGGATCCACGCCGTCAACACGGCCGTGCTGCTGGCGCTGGGCTGGTGGCTGATTCCACGGCATGGGCCGGAGGGCGCGGCCTGGACCATGCTCGGCGGCGCGGTCGCGGTGACGCTGTCCTACGCGGTCCTGGTGGCGCGCGGGATGCCCCGGAAGGAGGGTGAGGCATGAGGGACGCGGACTTTCCCTGGCTGATCCTCTTCGCGGCGATCGCGCTGGTCTCGGTGCGGATATCGAAGCGCTGGTACGGCAGCTGGTTCTCGCCGGTGAGCATGTACGTGGGCATGAACGCGCTGTCCATGGCGGGCTATCACCTGAAGTGGCTGGCGTATCACGAGGTCGGTCTGACGACGCACCTGATCCTGCTGGTGTCGATGTTCATGTTCGTGTTGGGCGCGCAGAACGCGCTAGGCCGCGGGTTCGCCCCCGAGCGCCTGCCCGAATCCCCGACGCGCGACTACGACAGCCTCGAGCGCTTCTTCTACCTCACCGTGATCCTCTCGACCGTGGGCTGGATCGTGGCCTCGGCCATCCTGTTGATGCGCTTCGGGCTGGGCAGCCTGATCAACAACATCTGGATGCTGCAGTCCAACTTCCAGATGCAGTTCATCGGCTACCTGAACATGATCGGCATCCTGGTGATGCCCATCTACGTGATCCGGCACCTGAGCGGCCGGGCGCGGTCCTACGATCTGCTCTTCGTGGCCTCGTCCCTGTTCGGCCTGCTGCTGTCGGGCATCAAGGGGTACCTGGTCGCGTCGAGCGTGTGCTCGGTGGTGGTCTGGAGCGCCATGCGCCCCTCGCGCTTCCGCCCCGCCTACCTGCTGGGCGTGCTGGGCGTGCTGCTGGCCTTCTTCATCGCCTACACCGCGCGGGTGGACATCTTCGTCGCCGACCAGTACGCCGCGGGCGAGACCTCGCAGAAGTTCTCCATGTTCCAGCGCCCCTACCTCTACGTAACGGCGAGCTGGCCGGCCTTCGAATCGATCATCGCCGGCGTGATGCCCGATCCGCCGCGCTGGGGCTTCGTCACCCTGCAGCCGTTGTGGAAGCTGCTGGGCGGGCTCGGCGTCCTGGAGGCGGTGCCGCACGTGCTCCCCTTCAGCACCACGGGCGTGGCGCCCCACAACGTGTACGCCTTCGCCGGCGAGGTCTTCTGGGACTGGGGCTGGTTCGGCTGCGCGGGCCTGTCCTGGCTGCTGGGCTACCTGTCGACGCGCCTCTGGCTGCGCGCCCGCCGTTGCCACCACTGGGGACACGTGCTGGTCTACGGCGTCGTGGGCTACGGCGTGTTCATGAGCGTGTTCGCCTACTTCTTCCGCTTCAACATGATGTTGATGCTGCTCTACACCTACCTGGCCGCGTTCGTGGTTCCGCGCGGCGGCGTGTTCGTCGATCGGAGGCGCCGTGTCTGAGCCGTTGCGCGTGACGGGACTGACCGCCGGGCGTACGGTGCCCGGGGCGCGCTTCCGCGTGGGCCAGTTCGTGGCGCCCCTGCGCGAGCACGGCGTGGCGCTGGAGTGGCGGACGGCGCCCGTCCGCAAACACCCGCCGCGCGCAAGATGGCTGCGCCCCTTCTGGTTCCCGGCCTCGGTGCTGGGCCGCGTGCCGGGCGTGCTGGCCTCGCGCCGCGCCGACGTCACCCTCTTCTCGCGGGAGCTGGTCTCGACCTTCGTCACGCTGGAGCCGTGGGCGGGACGGCCGCGCGTGCTGGACGTGGACGACGCCATCTGGCTGCGGCGCGGCGGCGGCTATGCGCGGCGCCTGGCGGGACTCTGCGACGCGGTCGTCGCCGGCAACGATCACGTGGCCGAGTGGTTCGGCCGGTACTGCGGCCGGGTGGAGGTCCTGCCCACGGCCGTGGACACGGCGCGTTTCTCGCCCGGTCCCGCCCGGCCCGCCGACGGACCGGTCGTGATCGGCTGGAGCGGCACCTCCACCAACTTCCCCTACCTGGCGTCGTTGCAGACGCCGCTGGCGCGCGTGCTGCGCGAGCGGCCCGACGTCCGGATCGCGATCAGTTCGGACCGACGGCCCGACCTGCCCGACCTGCCCGCCGACCGCGTCGACTTCACGCCCTGGACCGAGGCCGGCGAGGTCGCCTTCCTCCGGGGGTTGGACATGGGGCTGATGCCCCTGGCCGACGACGACTGGGCCCGCGGCAAGTGCGCCTACAAGATGCTGCTCTACCTGGCCTGCGGCGTGCCGGTCGCGGTCTCGCCGGTGGGCATGAACGCCCAGGTGCTGGCCGAGGCCGACGTGGGCCACGGGCCGGCGGACGACGACGCCTGGGTCGAGGCCCTGCTCGACCTGGCGGACGACCCGGAGGGGCGCCGCCGTCGCGGCGAACGCGGCGCCGAGCTGGTGCGGGCGCGCTATTCCGTGGCGGCGACGGCGCCTCGCCTGGCCGCGCTGCTCAGGGACGTGGCGGGAGCGGGCGCATGAGCGACGCCATGAGACCCGAGCCCTGGATCGCCGAACCCGGCTGGGACCGGCTCGGCGGCTACGCGCCGTACCTCGACGCCACGGGCCGGCCGGCGACCCTGGATTTCGCCGCCGCCGTGGCGCGTCTCGACGCGCCCCGCACCCTCGACCCGGCGGCCGTGGCGGCCTACCTGTCCTTCAAGCACCTGCTGGGCGACCGCACCCTCGTGGCGGGGCTGCGACGGGCGCCCTGGATGTCGGATCCGGACGGCGAGGGGGGGTGGACGCCCCGGCCGCTGCCGTCGACCGGCACGCGCGCTCCCGCCTCCGACGAGATCGCCGCCGAGCTGCACGACGTCCTGCTGGAGGAGTGCCGCGAGTACGTGGACGGCACCGGCCGGGTCGGCCTGCTCCTGAGCGGCGGCATGGACAGCCGCATCGTCGCCGGCGTGCTGCGGCAGGTGCAGCGCGAAGCCGGCGGCGCCCCCGACGTGACCGCCTTCACCTGGGGCCTGCCCGACACCCGCGACGTGATCTACGCCCGCCGCGTGGCCGAGGGCTTCGGCTGGGACTGGCGCCACTTCGAGCTTTCGTCCGACCTGCTGCGGCGCAACGTCGACTGGGCCGGTCGCCACGGCTGCGAGATCGCACCGATCCACCTGCACGCCATGCCCGACATCGGCGCGCACGGCGGCTGCGACCTGGTCCTGGCCGGCAGCTACGGCGATTCGGTGGGCCGCGCCGAGTTCTCGGGCCGCCGCCTCGAGAAGCTGGGCCCGATCGACTCCGCGCCCCTGGATCCCTTCGGCCTGATGCGCAGGGCCGGTCTCGACCCGGCCCGTCCGGCGATCCGCGCGGACGCCGACCTGGTCGGCCGTACCTGGCCCGACCTCGACGAGCCCCGCCGCCACGAGGCCGGACAGCAGCTGCACTACATGCGCCGCAAGCTGCACACCGCCATGGCCACGGCCCTCGCGCCGTTGCCGCTGCGTCAGATGTTCACCTCGCCCCGCGCGGTGGACCTGATGTGGACCCTCTCGCCGCGGGTACGCGACGACGCCGTCTACGCGTCGCTGATCGAGCGCCTGGACCCGAGCCTCGCCGAGGTGCCCTGGGCGCGCACCGGCCGCCGCTACGGCCGCGACGACGGGACCGCCGACTCGGCGCCCCGCCAGCATCATCGCTACGGATCCTGGCTGCGCGAGGACCTCGGTGCGGAGATCGCGGCCCGAGCCGCCGGCGAACGCGTGCTCGACTGCGGCCTGTTCGTCCCCGACGGCGTGCGCCGGCTGGTCTCCGCCTGGCGGCGCGGCCGCGGCGACAGCGTGGGATTGGTGGGCGAGACCGTGTCCTGGCTGGCGAGCTTCGACGTCTTCCTCGAGACCTACGGACCCGAGTGCCCGACCATCCGTCCGTCCGCGCTCGATCGCGCCCGCTCGCTGATCGGCGGCGCCCGCGCCCGCGCGTACGTCTTTCTCAGGAGCCGGCTCCGTGATTGAACAGGAACGACACGTCCTGACCATCCTCGTCACCAACCTCGACCGCGGCGGCGCCGAGACCCAGGCCGTGCGCCTGGCCATCGGCCTGCGCGGCCGCGGCTGGGACGTGGACGTCCTCTCGCTGCTGCCGCCCCGCGACTTCGTCGAGACGCTGGCGACGGAGGGCATCCCCGTGCAGGGGCTGGACCTGAAGGGCTTCCTGAGCCTGCCCGGCACGCTCGACCGCCTGTACCGCGCCCTGCGCGACCGCCGTCCCGACGCGCTGGTCACCTTCACCTACCACGCCAACGTGGCGGGCAAGCTGATGGGCCGCTCGGCGGGCGTCCCGCGCATCGTGACCTCGATCCGCTCCGAACGCTTCGGCGGCCGCTTCCGCGAGTTCCTGGAGACGTTCACCGGGCCCATGGCCGCCGTCACCACCACCAACTCCGAACGCGTGGCCGACGACCTCGTCCGGCGCGGCGTGGTCAACCAGCGGCGCCTGGCGGTGATCCCCAACGCGGTGGCCGAGCCGGTCGTCCTGGGCGACGCCGAGCGCGCCGAGCTGCGCCGGGAGATGGGCGCCGCGGACGGTCGCCTGTGGCTGGCGGTGGGCCGCTTCGAGACCCCCAAGGATTACCCCAACCTGCTGTCGGCCTTCGCCCGTCACGCGCAGTCGCGCCCCGGCGACCGTCTGGCGCTGATCGGCTACGGCTCGCTCGAGGACGAGGTGCGCTCGGCCGCCGCGCCGCTGGGCGAGCGCGTGACCATCCTCGGCCGCCGCGACGACGCGCCCCGCTGGCTGGCCGCCTGCGACGCCTACGCCCTGTCCTCGGCCTGGGAAGGCATGCCCAACGCCCTGCTCGAGGCCATGTACGCCGGCCGACCGGTGGTCGCCACGCGGGTGGGCGGGGTCTCGGAACTGGTGCACGACGGCGTATCGGGCTGGACGGCGCAGCCCCGCGATCCGGAGGCCCTGGCCGCGGCCATGGACCGCCTCGCCGACGCTTCGCCCGAGGCGCGCCGGGAAGTCGCCGTGCGCGGGCGCGCCCGGATCGCCGCACAGCACGGACTCGACGCCGTCCTCGACCGCTGGGAGGCGGTCCTGCGGGGGAGGCGCCCGGCATGAGCCGACCGCGCCGCATCCTCTTCTTCATTCCCGAGGACTGGTACCTCTGCTCGCACCGCCTGCCCCTGGTGCGCGGCGCCGTCGCGGCGGGGCTGGAGACGACCGTGGTCACCCGCGTGCGCGATCACGCCGACCCCATCCGCGAGACAGGCGCCGAGCTGGTGCCCATCCGACTGCGGCGCGGGTTCCACGGCCTCGGCGAGGAGGCGTCAGGCCTGCGCGAACTGATCGGCGTGTACCGGCGCGTGCGGCCGGATCTCGTGCATCACGTCACGCCCAAGTCGGTGATCTACGGTTCGCTGGCGGCGCGGTTGGCCGGTGTGCCCGGCCGGGTGAACGCCCTGGCGGGGCTCGGCTTCGTCTACACGGCCACCGGCCTGCGGGCGCGGCTGCGGCGCGGGATCGTCTCGTCCACCTTCAGGTTCATGCTGCGCGGCCGGGGCTCGCGCCTGATCGTGCAGAACGACGACGACCGCGCCTTCTTCCGCGACCGCATCGGCGTGCCCGACCCGTCCATCGCGGTGATCCGCGGGGCGGGCGTGGACGTGGACGCCTTCCGGCCGGCCGACGCCGAGCCGCCGGGCCCGCTGCGCGTCTGCCTGGTGGCCCGCCTGCTCGGCGACAAGGGCGTGCGAGAGACCGTCGAGGCGGCCCGCCGGCTGCGGGAGCGGCGCGATGACATCCGCATCCTGCTGGTGGGACGCAACGACCCGGTCAACCCGGCGTCCATCGGCGACGACGAGCTCGCGGCCTGGGCCGCCGAGGGCGTGGTGGAGCTCACCGGCCACGTGGACGACGTGCCCGCCCTGCTGCGGAGCTGCCACGCGGCGCTGCTGCCCTCGTACCGCGAGGGGCTGCCCAAGTCGCTGCTGGAGGCCGGAGCCTGCGGGCTGCCCATGGTGGCCACCGACGTGACCGGCTGCCGCGAGATCTGCCGCGACGACGTGAACGGCCTGCTGGTGCCGCCGCGCGACCCCGAGGCCATCGTGCGGGCGCTCGAGACGCTGGCCGACGACCCCGCGCGCCGCCGCCGCTACGGCGAGGCCGCACGCCGGATCGTCGTCGAGGAGTTCAGCGACGAACTGGTGGCCGAACGGACCGTGGCCCTCTACCTGGACCTGCTCGAGGAGACGGCGCGATGAGCGTGATCGCCGTGACCGGCGCCGACGGGTTCGTGGGCCGCGCCGTCTGTCGGGTCCTTGTCGCGAAGGGGGAGACGGTGCGCCCGGTCTCCCGCGACGCCGACTGCGCGGCGACGTACCGGTCCTTCGGACTGGACACGCCCGAGCCGGTCATCGTGGGCGACATCGACGCCGTCACCGACTGGGCCGAGGCCCTCGACGGCGTCGATGCCGTGATCCACCTGGCCGCCCGCGTCCACGTCATGGACGAGACCGAGGCCGACCCCCTCGCCGCCTTCCGCGCCGTCAACACTGCCGGCACCCGTCGCCTGGCCCGGTCGGCGGCCGACGCCGGCGTGCGGCGCGTGGCGCTGGTCAGCACCATCAAGGTCAACGGCGAGACCACCACCGGCCAGGCGCCCTTCCGCGAGGACGATCCCCCCGCGCCGCAGGATCCCTACGCCGTCTCCAAGTACGAGGCGGAGCAGGCCCTGTTCGAGACGGCGGCGGCCACCGGCCTCGAGGTCGTCGCCGTGCGCCCGCCGCTGGTCTACGGGCCCGGCGCCGCCGGCAACCTGCTGCGTCTGATGCGCTGGATCGAACGCGGCCGTCCGCTGCCCCTGGCCGGCCTGCGCAACCGCCGCAGCCTGATCGGCCTGGAGAACCTGGCCGACCTGCTGACGACCTGCGCCGTGCATCCCGCCGCCGCGGGCCGGGTGTTCGTGGCCGCGGACGACGAGGTGCGCTCGACCACCGACCTGGTCCGGGAGCTGGCCGCGGGCCTGGGTCGTCCGGCCAGGCTGTTCCGTTTTCCGCTGGGATTGGCCGGGGGGGTGCTGCGCGCGGTGGGCCGCGGCGCGGAGCTCGACCGTCTGGTGGGCGACCTGGAGGTGGATGCGACGACGACGCGCCGCGTCCTGGACTGGACGCCGCCGCAGAGGGACGGTCTTCGGGAGATGGCGGCGGCTTATCTCACCGCTCGGTCATCGACGCCCTGATCCGCGTCACCGTCACCAGCGTCACCGCCAGCGACACGGCCACGATTCCCCAGAACAGCACCATGTCCCAGCTCCCCGCCCCGGCCCGCGCGATGAAGGCCACGGCGCCGCAACCCACCATGGCCGCGACGTAGAGCAGGGTGACGCGCGTGTGCGTGGCGCCGGCCACCACCATGCGCTGGTAGACGTGGCTGCGGTGGGCGCGGAAGGGATGCCGGCCGCGCAGGGCGCGGTTGACCAGCGTGTAGGTGGCGTCGAAGAGGAAGGGCCAGATCAGCAGGGCGGGCAGCCAGATGGGCGCCGCGGTCTCGGGGCCGGGCCCCTGGTGCGCGCGCAGCACCGACACGGCCAGCGCGAAGCCGATGGGCAGGCTGCCCACGTCGCCCATGAAGACCCGCGCCCGCGGGAAGTTGAAGCACAGGAACCCCACCGCGCCGCCGGCGAGCAGGGCCAGGGGCAGCGCCAGGTCGGGGTCGCCGCCGAGCAGGCCGAGGGCCGCGAGGCCGCCGGCGCCCAGCAGGGTCTGGAAGCCCGCCAGCCCGTTGATGCCGTCCATGAAGTTGAACATGTTGGTGAAGCCGACCACCAGCACCCAGGCCACCGGTCGGCCGAAGGGGCCCAGCTCCAGGGCGCCGAGTCCCGGGACCGCCACCGAGTCGAGGCCCAGATCCCCGAGCCACAGGCAGACCGCGGTCACGACGCCCTGCACCAGCAGGCGCGCCACCGCGGGTCGGTCGCGCACGTCGTCGGCGAACCCCAGCGCGGCCAGCACGAGGACGCCCAGCAGCAGGGTGGGCGCGAAGCCGTCGCTCGAGACCGTGCCGGCGGCCATCAGGGCCGCGGTCCCCGCCGCGAAGGGCATCAGCAGGCCGATTCCCCCGCCGCGCGGCACCGGCACGGTGTGGCTGCTGCGCGCGTTGGGGACGTCGAGCACCACGCGGCTCGCGAGCATGCGGATCACCGCGGGGACGCAGAAGAGGCCGACGAGGGCGCCGGTGAGGCAGAGCAGCAGGGCCAGGGTCATGCATGTCTCCGAAGTGGCGTGCCGATCGCATGTTGCGACGTATCGCCACCAGACTAGCGAGCGGCCCGGGCCCGGTCCACAAAGATCTTGTCTGCAAGGGGGCGGATGCTACAGTGGGTTTCGACGCCGACGCATGTCGTGTCGGATGTCTCCGTCGTCATACGTTCCAGTCCGCCCGGCGCCAGGGAGAGACCGAGATGCGCATGAGATCCGTCGGCCGCGCGGCCGCGCTCCTCTCGACATTGCTGCTGCTGACGGCGTTCGCCGTCGCCCAGGAACCCTCCCGCGAACTCCTCGAGCGCGCCGCCCGCCAGAGCGGCCTCTCGGAAGAGGAGCTGCTCCGCCGCTACCAGGAGCGCACGGGCGGGACGTCGGCCGAGGAGGCCGCGCCGCCGGGACTGACCGAGCTGCCGGCCGCCGCGGCCGAGACCCCCGCGGTCATCCTCCCCTTCGACCTCGACCTGGCCGCCGCCGCCACCGACACCGCCGCCGCCGACACCCTCGCCACGGCCCTGCCCGACAGCGTCTTCGGCGCCGGGTTCTTCCGGCTCGAGCCGGGCGTCTTCGCGCCGCCGAGCTTCGGCCCGGTGCCCGAGAGCTACCTGCTCGGTCCCGGCGACCAGGTCTGCGTGGACGTGTGGGGCGAGGTGGAATTCCGCCTGGAGCGGCTGGTGGGCCGCGACGGCGCCGTCATCCTGCCCAAGGGCGGCCAGGTGCGCTGCGCCGGCCGCACCCTGGCCCAGGTCGCGCGCTCGGTGCGCGAGAAGCTGTCCGGCTCCTACTCGGGCATCGACCCCGACGGCGAGGGCGGCACCACCTACGTGGACGTGAGCCTCGGCGCCCTGCGCGCCATCCGGGTGTTCGTGGTCGGCGAGGCGGCCCAGCCCGGCGGCTACGAGCTGAGCTCCGTGTCCACCGTGTTCACGGCCCTCCATGCGGCGGGCGGACCGGGCCGCCACGGCAGCCTGCGCGACATCCGCCTGGTGCGCGGCGACGAGACGGTCGCCGAGCTCGACCTCTACGACTACCTGCTGTCGGGCGAGCGCAAGGGCGACGCCCTGCTGCGCGAGGGCGACACGGTCTTCGTGCCGCCGCGCGGCGCCTCGGTGACCGTGGAGGGCGAGGTGCGCCGCCCCCTGACCTACGAGGTGAAGCCCGACGAGGGCGTCCGCGACGCGCTGCGCTTCGCCGGCGGCTTCACCGCCGAGGCCGAGGCCGACCACGTCCACCTGGAGCGCATCGTGCCCGCCCCGCAGCGCCGTCCCGAGACGCCCGACCGCGAGTTCGAGGACCTGGACCTGCGAGCCAAGACGATCTACCCCCTGCGCGACGGCGACCGCATCCGCGTGGACCGCATCCCCGACCGGCTGGAGAGCTGGGTCGAGGTGCGCGGCAACGTCAAGACGCCCGGTCGATACCAGTACCGCGACGGCCTGACCGTCGCCGACCTGGTCGCCCGGGCCGGCGGCCCCTGGGCGGACACCCTCGAGGAACGCGCCATCATCGATCGCACCGAGGCCGACCGCTCCCGCAGCGCCGTCGACTTCGACCTGCGCGCCGCCCTCGACGGCCAGGCCCCCGTCGCCCTGCGTCCGATGGACGTGCTGCGCGTGTTCTCGGTGTGGGACGTGCGCGACCGCCACGAGGTGGCCATCACCGGAGCCGTCCGCGAGCCCGGCGAGTTCAAATGGCGCGAGCGCATGACCCTGCGCGACCTGATCCTCAAGGCCGGCGGTCTGAAGGAGTCGGCCGACCTGCTCCGCGCCGAGGTCAGCCGCCTGCGCCGCGAGTCGGTGGAGAGCCGCGACACCGACGCCCCGCCCGGGCGCACCGTCGAGGTGATCAACGTCGAGCTCGGCGAGGACTGGCTGAGCGACGGCGGCGACTTCCTTCTGGAACCCCACGACCGGGTGGCCGTCCGCGACCTGCCCTGGTGGGAACTGCCCCGACAGGTGACCGTCCGCGGCGAGGTGCACTTTCCCGGCGTCTACACCCTGGAGCGCCGCGACGAACGCCTGGCCTCGGTGATCGCCCGCGCCGGCGGCCTCAAGCCCACCGCCTACGCGCCCGGCACCCGCGTGGTGCGCGCCAAGGACGGCATCGGCAACGTGGCCATCGATCTCGACGAGGCCCTGAAGCGCCCCGGCCGCGAGCACGACGCCATCCTCGCCGACGGCGACGAGATCCTCGTCCCGCCCGTGCCCCACACCGTGAAGGTGACCGGCGCGGTGGGCTTCCCCACGAGCATCATCTACGAGCGCGGCAAGAGCCTGGGCGACTACGTGTCGCGGGCCGGCGGGTACGCGGACATGGCGGACAAGTGGAAGACCCACGTGGTGTATCCGAACGGGATGTCGCGGCAGATCAGGCGGATCTGGGGCGACCCCAAGGTGCTGCCGGGCTCGACGATCGTGGTGCCGACCAAGGCCCCGGATGACGGTGTGGGGAAACTGGAGACGATGAAGGAGATCGCCAGCATCCTGGCCAGCGTGGCCACGGTCTGGCTGGTGATCGACAGGACGCAGTAGGACCGGCGCCGGCCATCAACCCGGAGTGGCGATGAACGATCTGATGCCGATACATGCCCTGGGCGGCTGGCTCTGGACCCGCAAGTGGCCCATCGCGATCGTGGGCGCCGCCTGCGCCGTGATCGCGCTGGTCTACGTCCTGGTCGCGACGCCCCGCTACAAGGCGACGGTCTCGCTGCTGCCGCAGGCGGAGCAGCCGAGCATCGGCCTCCTCAACCAGATCGAGATGCTGTCCGGACTATCCCTCGGCGACACCCAGGGCAACGAGGAGCTGTACGGCAAGATCATCAGGTCCCAGCCCGTCGTCGACGCGCTCAAGGCGCGGACGTGGCGCGCGGCGGACACGGGAGAGGCCGTCGATCTCCACGACCTGCTCGGCGTGGACGCCGCCGCCGGGAACGCGTCGATGAAGCTGTCGAAGGCGATCCGCGAAGAGGTCGTCTCGTTCACGCGCGACCGCCAGACGGGCTACATGGAGATCTCGGCGACGCTGCCCGAGACCCCCGACCTGGCGGCCGACTTCGCCAACGCCGTCGTCGAGGAGCTCGACCACTTCAACAAGCACGTCCGACGCTTCCGGGCCCGCGAGCAACGGCAGTTCCTGGAGGAACGGGAGGGGATCACGCTGGACGAGCTGGGCGCGGCCGAGGATTCCCTGGCGGCCTTCGTGAAGTCGAACCGGTCCTACTCGGAGTCGCCCCTGCTGCAGGTGGAGTACAACCGTCTCACGCGGAACGTCACGGCCCACTCGACCGTCTGGCTGGAACTGCGGAAGCAGCTCGAGCTGTCCCGCGTCGAGGAGAACAAGAACCTCATGTCGGTATCGGTCCTCGCTCCCGCGATTTCGCCCCTGCGTCCGGTCAGCCCCCGGCCCGTGAGGGACATCGCCCTGGGCTTCGTGTTCGGCTGCGTCCTGGCCGTGTTCATCCTCGTGGTGCGCGACCAGAAAACCCGCTTCAGCCCATGACGGCCGTCGACGTCTTCTGGGCCCTCCTCTTCATCATCCTGTCGATCGCGCTCCTGGCGTTCGCCCGGAGCCGTTACGGCGACCACATGACGCCCATCGGGATCTTCGTCGGCGTCAACGGCCTGTCCCTGGTCTGCTACCACCTGAGGATGCTCGAATACAACGACGTCGGGATCCGGGCCCACATCGTCGTGCTGACGGGGATCCTGGCCTTCGTCGGCGCCGTCGTCGTCAGGCTGCGGTCGCGGCCGTCCGAAGCCGTCGACGCGGACTCGGGAGCGACGGGTTCACCGTCGACCCTCCTGTTCGTCTCCCTCGCGGGCCTGGCGATCGCGGGGTGGATGCTCTCCCTCAGGTTCCTCGTCGGCCAGTACGGGACGGAGCACCTGCTCGCCAATGCCTGGATCCTCGAGAAGGAATTCCAGATGCAGTACATCGGGTACCTCAACCTGGCCGGCATCCTGGTGCTGCCGATGTACGTGGCGCGGCGCTGCGACGGGGCGTCCCGCCCGATCGAGCTCCTGCTGGTGATCCTGACTCTGGTGGGGCTGCTGCTGGCGGGCATCAAGCAGTACATCGTGTTCTCGTCCATCAGCGCCATCGTCGTGTACTCGCTCAAGCGGCCGGGGCGCATCGGGGTGCGCCACGGGCTGGCTGTGGTCGGCGGCATCCTCGGCTTCTTCGTCCTCTACGACGCGGTCATCGACATCTTCGGCGTGCGGTCGTTCCCGGGCTCGCGCTTCCCGGACTGGCTGGCCTTTCTCGAGCGCCCCTACCTGTATTTCACGGGCAGCTGGCCGGCCATGGACCGCCTGGTCGCGGAGCAGACCGTGCAGCAGCCCATCTTCGGCTACATCACGCTCCAGCCGCTGTGGAAGCTGCTCGGGGACGGCCTGGGGCTGATCGAGCCCGTGCAGCGCTTCCTCCCGTTCATCGATATCGGGGCCCACGGCTACAACGTCTACTCCTTCATCGGCGAGGTGTACTGGGACTACGGCATCGTCGGCGTGGGCATCGTCTCGTTCATCGCGGGCTGGGTCGGCGGCGGGATCTACGGCCGGGCCAGAACGACCGGCCACTGGGGTTACATCCTCGTGTACGGTCTCTTCTCGTACGGCCTGGTCCTGTCCTTCTTCTCGTATTACTACCGGTTCGAGATGCTCCTGTTGATGGGGCTCGTCGCCGTCCTGGCCTTCATCGTGGACCCCCTGATCTCTCGACGAGGTGCGCATGGCGTCTGACCTCCAGGTCCTGGCCCTGACCGCCGGCCGGCACGTGCCGAGCGCCCGCTTTCGCGTGGGCCAGCACGTGGGTCCGCTCGCGGAACTCGGTGTGGACGTGGACTGGCGACCGGCGCCGATCGGCAAGTACCCGCCGCGCGAAGCCTGGCGGCGGCCGTTCTGGCTGGTCGGCACGACGGCCGCCCGGCTGCCCGGCGTGCTCGCCTCCCGTCGGGCCGACGTGACCCTGCTGGGCCGCGAACTCGTCTCGACGCTCCACACCCTGGAGGGCTGGACGGGCCGCCCGCGCGTCCTCGACGTGGACGACGCCATCTGGCTCACGCAACGACATGGATCCATGGAGCGCCTGGCCCGGTCCGTGGATGCGGTGATCGCGGGCAATTCGGTCGTGGCGGAGTGGTTCGCGCACCACTGCCCGGACGTCACGATCATCCCGACGGCCGTGGACACGGAGCGCTTCCGCCCGGCGGAGCGCGGCGCCGGCGAGGCCGTCGTGGTCGGCTGGAGCGGCACCTCGGGCAACCTCGGCACGCTCGACATGGTCTGGCCCGCGCTGATCGACCTGCTCGGAGCGCGGCGCCGCGTCCGGCTCCTGATCACCAGCGACCGGCGCCCCGACGTGCCCGCCGGTCTCGAGGACCGCATCGACTACGTGCCCTGGTCCCCGGACAACGAGGTGTCCGCGATCCAGGACATGGACATCGGGCTCATGCCCCTGGCCGACGACCCGTGGTCGCGCGGCAAGTGCAGCTACAAGATGCTGCTCTACATGTCCTGCGGGGTTCCGGTCGTCGCGTCTCCGGTGGGCATGAACGCCGAGGTGCTCGGGCAGGGCGAGGTCGGGCTCGCCGCCGCGCGCGAGTCCGACTGGCGGGAGGCCCTGTTCGCCCTGGCGGACGACGCCGAGCTCAGGGCGCGCCAGGGGCGCGAGGGACGCCGGATCGTCGAGAGCCGCTACAGCCGTCGGCAGGTGGCGGAGCGGCTGGCGACCTGCCTGAAGCGGATCGCGGGGCGGACATGAGCGGGGGAGGGCCGATGGGACACGGCGACGGCCGCGACGGAACCATGGTGTTCCTGCTCACGGGCCTGGGCGTCGGCGGCGCGGAGCGGCAGGCGGTCCGGCTCGCGACGCGCCTCGTCGCGCGGGGCCGCGACGTCCGCGTCGTCTCCATGATCGACCCGATCGCCCACGTGGAGACGCTCGAACGGGCCGGCGTGCCGGTCGAATCCCTCGGCATGGCGCGGGGCCGCGCGGACGTGTCCGCGTTCATGCGGCTCGTTCGCCTGCTCAAGGACCTCAGGCCGCGGACGCTGCTCTGCTTCATGTACCACGCGAATCTCATGGGGCGCCTGGCGGGCCGGGTCGCCGGCGTGCCGAGGATCGTGGTGTCGGTCCGGATCGAGAAGTTCGGCGGGTTCACGCGGGAATGGGCCTTCCGTCTCAGCAACGGCCTGAGCGCGGCGACCGTCGTGAACTCGCAGCTGGCCGCGGATTCGCTGGTGCGGAGGCGGGTGGTCGCGCGGGACCAGTTGCTCGTCATACCCAACGGCATCGACTTCGCCGAGATCGACGCGGCGGGCCCGGCGACCCGGTCCGACCTCGGCATACCCGAGGCGGCGTTCCTGTGGATCGCGGTCGGGCGCTTCGACCCCCAGAAGGACCACGCCTCCCTGCTCGAGGCCTTCGGCGCGACGGGCCGGGAGGCCGATCACCTCCTGCTGGTCGGCGACGGGCCGCTCCGCCCGGACGCGGAGCGACGGGCCGCCGACGCGGGCCTGTCGGATCGGGTCCACTTCACCGGCGTGCGCGACGACGTCCCCGCCCTCCTGGGCCTCGCCGACGCCCTGGTCATGTCGTCCCTCTTCGAGGGGCTGCCCAACGTGCTGATCGAGGCCCACACCGCGGGGCTGCCCGTGGTGGCGACCGATGTCGGGGGCGTGCGGGAGGTGGTCGTGCCGGACGGGTCGGGTTACGTGGTGCCGGCCGGCGATCCCGGCGGTCTCGCCCGCGCCCTGCGGCGCCTGGCCGAGACCGACCCGGACGCGAGACGGGAGATGGGGCGGACCGGGCGCGAACACGTGGAGAGCCGCTTCGAGATCGGCCGCGTCGTGGACCGATGGGACCGGGTGCTGTTTCCGGACGCGGAGGCCGGGCGATGACCCCGCCGGCCGCCCCCGCCCGCATCTGCCACGTCGTCGGAGACTCCCGCTTCGGCGGCGGGTCCAAGATCATCATGAAGCTGGCCGAGGCGGGCCTTGCGGCGGGCCACGACGTCGAGGTCGTCGCCACCGATCCCGAATTCGTCTCCCGCCTGTCGGAACGGGGCCTCCGGCACGTGCCCCTGGACTGCATCTGGCGGCCGATCCGCCCCCTTCACGATCTCGTCGGCCTCGTGCGGCTGCACCGGCACTTCCGGAGCGCCCGCTACGATCTCGTCCACACCCACACGTCCAAGGCGGGTTTCGTCGGCCGGCTGGCGGCGAGGCTGGCCGGTGTGCCCGCCGTGGTGCACACGGTGCACGGCTTCTCGTTCCACGAGGGGACCGGCGCCGCGAAGCTCAGGGTCTTCGCCGCCCTCGAGCGGGCCGCGGCGCGATGGTGCCATCGCCTGGTGACCGTCAGCGGATTCCATCGGGACTGGGCGCTCGAGCTCGGCATCGGAGACGAGGAGACGCTGCTCGCCATCCCCAACGGGATCACCGAGCCCGCCGGTCTCGACCCGGAGTCGCGAGCCGCCGTGAGACGCGAGTTCGACGTCGCCGACGGCGACACGCTGCTCCTGTCCATGGGCCGGCTGGCGGAGGGGAAGGGGCTCGAACACCTCATCCGGGCCATGTCGTCCCTGCGGCGGACGGGAGACGCCGGCCTACGCCTGCTGCTGCCGGGCGTCGGCCCCGCCTCCGGCGCGTTGAAGACGCTCGTCGAGGAGCTGCGGCTGGAGGACATGGTGACGTTGCCCGGCTTCCGTCCGGACGTGGGCGCCCTGCTGGCCGCATCGGACATGGTGGTCCTGCCGAGCTTCAGGGAGGGCCTGTCGATCGCCCTGCTCGAGGCCATGGCGGCCGGCAAGCCGATCATCGCCAGCCGCATCGGCAGCAACCGCGAGGCGACCGGCGACGGCGAGGCGGCGTCGATGGTGCCGTGCGGGGATCCGGAGGCCCTGGCTGAATCGATCCGGGCGCTGCGGTCGCAGCCCGATCTGGCGCGGTCGCTGGGCGAGACGGCGCGGGCGCGCTGGGAAGCGCGGTACACCGAGGACAGGATGGTGGCCGACTACATGGATCTGTACCGAAGCCTGCTCTAGTCCCCGAACAGGCTCCTGACGTCGGACCACGTCATCAGCCGGAACCCGTTCCCCCTGAGACGATCGACATCCCCGGCGCTGGGCTCGCCGCGGTACGACCGCCGGGCGAGATCCTGGGCCTCGCCCGTGATGGCGTCCCGAGCGAAGATCCCGTCGATGGCGCTTTCCAGCAGTTCGCCGGCCGCCCGGCACTGCGCGGAGAACAGCTCGAACACGGACAGGCCCGGCTCGATGTCGATCTCCACCTGCTCCACGATCCGGCCCGCGTCGAAGCGCTCGACCATCTCGTGGACGGTCACGCCGGTCTTCTCGATCCCGTCCGCCAGGACGTGGATGTACGTGCAGACGCCGGCGTAGGCGGGCAGCCGGGAGGAGTGCACGTTGAGGCTGCCCAGCCGCGGGATGTCGAGGACCGGGGTCTTGATCCTGTAGGGACAGGAGTAGGAAACGATGAGATCCGGTCGCCCGGCCTCGATCTCGGCGACGACGCGTCGGGCGTTCACGCTCTTCCGCGTCACGTGCGGTATGCCGCGTCTTTTGCAGGATGCGCCGACGAACCTCGGGGATCGCGTCGTCACCTGTGCGATGATCGGAAGCGCGTAGGTGGCGAGCTTGTAGGCGGTGTATCGCCAGCCCCACCTGCGGAACAGCTGGAAGGCCTCGACCAGACGGTTGCCCCGGTTCCGGCGCAGGCCGCTGGTGACGACGACGCGGTAGTCGATCCGCTCCGCGGTCCGGTCGAACAGCCGCGAGAGCGCCAGGTCGGAGAAGTAGTTGCCGTTGGTGACGACGGTAACCCGCGGCCTCTCACCCCCCATGCTTCACCAGCACGTCCCTCACCGCCCCGACCACGTCCTCCACGTCCCCGTCGCTCAACCCGGGATGCAACGGCAGACTGATCAACCGCTCCGCCTCCCGCCACGTCACCGGATAGTCCTCCGGCGCATATCCGTACTTCCTCCGGTAGTACGTGAACGTATGCACCGGAATGAAGTGCACGCTCGTGCCGATGTTCCGCTCGCGCAGCGCCTCGATCATCTCGTCCCGCGAGATCGACAGCGCCCCCTCGCGGATCCGCAACGGGAACAGGTGCCAGGCGTGGTCCACCTCGTCGCGCTCGACCGGCAGGTCGAAGGCGTCGCGGTCGGCGAAGCCCTCGTAGTACAGCGCCACGATCTCCTTGCGCCGCGCGTGCATGGCGTCGAGCCGCTCGAGCTGGCGCAGGCCCATGGCGGCCTGGATGTCGGTCATGTTGTACTTGAAGCCCGGTGTGACGATGTCGTAGCGCCAGCTGCCGGTGCGGTCGTTGCGCTTCCAGGCGTCGCGGTCCATGCCGTGCAGGCTGGCCACGGCCGCCGCCTCGATCATGGCGGGGTCGCCGGTCAGCATGCCGCCCTCGGCGGTGGTCAGGTTCTTCGTGGCGTAGAACGAGAAGGCGACCGGGTTGTCGCCCGAGCCGATGTACTCGCCCTTGTACTTCGCGGGGATCGAGTGGGCGGCGTCCTCCACCAACAGCAGGTCGTGCTCCCGGCAGACGGCGCGCAGCTCGTCCAGCTCGCAGGGGTGCCCCCCGTAGTGCACGGCGATGATCGCCCGGGTGCGGTCGGTGACCGCCTCGCGTACGCGCGCCGGGTCGATGTTCAGCGTGTCGGGCTCGATGTCGACGAGCACGGGCGTGGCGCCCGTGTGCTCGATCACCGCCACGGTGGCCGTGAAGGTCATCGGAGTGGTGATCACCTCGTCGCCGGGCCCGACGCCGGCCACCGCCAGGGCCGTGTGCAGGCCGGCGGTGCAGGAGCTCAGGGCGAGGGCCGCGGGCGCGTCGAACCGGGCCGCGAACTCCTGCTCGAAGCGCTTGGTCTTGGGGCCCGTGGTGATCCAGCCCGAGCGCAGGCTGTCCACGACCTCGGCGATCTCTTCCTCGCCGATGTACGGAGGGGAGAAGGGCAGAAACTTGTCGCGCATCGGTCGTCTTTCAGGGTCGGGAGATCTCTTACGGGCGACTCGGCAGCAACCCACGGTCGCTGGAACTCCATACGATAACGGCGTTTCGCCACGGACGAAACACATTTGTTGACGGCCGGACGGGTGTCAGAAATACCTTGTCCAGCATCGGCTTCGCTGCGTATCATTCCCTCACTGCTTCGCCAGACCTCGTATGTCGCCCCGGCAGGAAGCCCACCGGCGACATCGTTGTAGAACCCGGCCTCGACGCGGTATCACGCTTGCTACCCCGACACCGTCGCGTCGAGAACCAGAAGGATCTGATCGCCCGGGGGGGCATCCCATGCTCAAGCGCTCATTCGACATGCTCGTCTCGGCGGCGGGGCTCGTCCTGTTGTCGCCGGTCTTCCTGGTCATCGGTGTCGCGGTCCGGGCCACCAGTCCCGGCCCCGTCTTCTACCGCCAGGAGCGCATGGGGCTCGCCGGCCTCCGCTTCCGCATCTTCAAGTTCCGCTCCATGGTGAGCGACGCCGACCGCCTCGGCGGCAAGCTCACCGTCCGCGGCGACACGCGCGTCACGCCGCTGGGTCGTTTTCTGCGCCGGCACAAGCTGGACGAGCTGCCGCAGCTGTTGAACGTGCTGCGTGGCGAGATGTCACTGGTCGGTCCCCGGCCCGAGGTGCCCGAGTACGCGGACATGTTCCCGCAGAGCTACGAACGCATTCTGCGAGTCAAGCCGGGCATCACGCATTCCGCGACGCTCTTCTTCCGGAACGAGGAGGACCTGCTCGGACGCGCCGACGACCCGCGCGCCTTCTACATCGAGCGTGTCATGCCCTACAAGATGATGCTCTACGTGGAGGACATGCGTCGCCGGAACTTCATGCGGGACATCCTGACCATCATCGACACCGCCCTGCGCATCACCCGCACCGTCACCATGGCCGAGCTCGAGTCCTTCGCCGAGCGCCTGCCGCACGTGGTGCCGACGGCGCATCCCGCCGTGACCGTGGCCAACCTGGGCCCCCAGGGGCTCGAGCGCGAGTACGCCCGCGAACGCCGCGTCGACGCCCAGGTCTCCCTGGCCATCCGGCGCATGGAGACGGTGGCCTGATCCCCGCTTTCAGCCGAGTTTGACTTGACCGGACGCGTGCGATGGATTACGCGTGGTGCGTGATGCATCCCGCGTTTTTCCGGGCATGCCCGCCGTATCCGTCCGACAGTCGGAAGGTGTTCGAAATGAACAGGTTCCTGTCCGCCTCCGCGCTCCTGGCCCTGACCCTCCTCGCCGCCTGCGCCGGCGGCCCCTCGGCCGACGAGATCTTCGAGGGCCTCGCGACCCGCTACATCGACGGCATGCTGACCCTCGACCCGGAGTCGGCCACCGCCTACGGCGACCACCGCTTCGACGACCGCCTCACCGACCGCTCCGAGGCGGCCGTCCGCGAGCGCCGCGACCTGGCCGCCGCCTATCTCGACTCGCTCACGCGGGTCAAGGCGGACAAGCTGAGCGAGGGCAACCGCATCGACCTGGCCATCCTGCGCAACCACCTGGACGGCGTGGTCTTCTCCGCCGACGAGATCGGCGCCCACCGCTGGAACCCCATGGTGCACAACCCCGGCGGCGCCCTCTACGGCCTGGTGGCCCGCGACTTCGCGCCCCTGCGCGACCGGCTGCTGAGCCTCAAGTCGCGCCTCGAGGCGGTGCCCGCGGCCCTGGAGACCGCGCGGGCGATCCTGGACAACCCGCCCCCCGTCTACACCGAGACCGCCATCGAGCAGACCCGCGGCACCATCAGCCTGATCCTCGACGACCTGCAGCCCTTCCTGGACGGGGCGCCCGAGCTGCGCGGCGAGTTCGTGGGCCCGCGCGCCCGCGCCATCGCGGCCCTGGAGGCGCACGCCGTGTGGCTGGAGGAGGACCTGCTGCCGCGCTCGCAGGGGGAGTTCCGCATCGGACGCGAGCTCTTCGCCCGCAAGCTGCGCCTGACCCTCGAGTCGGACCTGGGCCTGGACGAGATCCGCGAGTCCGCCTGGCGCGACCTGGAGGCCGTGCGCGCCGAGATGTACGACCTGGCCCTGCCGCTCTACCGGCGGATGCACCCGGATCGCGCCGACGCCGCGACGCTCCCGGCCGACGAGGTGATGCGAGAGGTGCTGGCGCGTCTGGCCGACTCCCACCCCGAGGCGGACACCATCGTCGAGCAGGCCCGGCGCGAGCTGGCGGCCTGCACGGACTTCGTCGCCGAGCACGACCTGGTCACGCTGCCGGACGACCCGGTCGAGATCATCGTCATGCCCGAGTACCAGCGCGGCTTCGCCATCGCCTACTGCGACGCGCCGGGGCCGCTGGCCGAGAACGAGAAGACCTTCTACTCCATCGCGCCGCCGCCGGCCGGCTGGTCCGACGAGATGAAGGACTCGTACTTCCGCGAGTACAACGACGACATGCTGATCAACCTGACCGTCCACGAGGCCATGCCCGGCCACTACCTGCAGCTCGCCCACGCCAACGCCTACGCGGGGGCCACGCCGGTGCGCGCGCTGTTCTCAAGCGGCGTCTTCGTGGAGGGCTGGGCCACCTACGCCGAGCAGCTGATGACCGAATACGGCTACGGCGGCGTGGAGCTGAAGCTCCAGCAGCTCAAGATGAAGCTGCGCCTGCTGATCAACGCCATCATCGACCAGGAGATCCACTGCGGCGACATGACCGAGACCGAGGCCGTGACGCTGATGGTGGACAAGGGCTTCCAGGAGGAGGGCGAGGCCACGGGCAAGTGGAAGCGCGCCAAGCTGAGCTCCACCCAGCTCTCCACCTACTACGTGGGCAACATGGAGATCAACCGCCTGCGCGCCCTGGCCGAGGAGAAGCTGGGAGACGGCTTCGACCTGAAGGCCTTCCACGACGAGCTGATCTCGTTCGGCTCGCCGGCGCCCCGTTACGTGCAACAGTTGATGGACCTCTAGACGCGAGGTGATACCGATGGCCTACCCCGAACTGCTCGACGAGGTCCGCGGCATCCTGGATCGCGAGCACCGCGCCGAGGACAAGATGCGCCGCATCGTCGACCTGCTGGCCGCCGAGGTCGACGGCTTCGACTGCGTCGCCTTCTTCCTGATCGACCCCGACAACAGCCGCCAGCTGATCAAAGGCCCGGAGGGCGGCGAGACCTCGGGACCGAAGGTGATCGTCGTCGGCCAGGGCCTGTGCGGCCAGGTCGCCGAGCGCGGCATCACCATCTCCGTGGACGACGTCGCCCAGGAGCTGAACTACGTCAACGGCCACGAGAAGACCCGCAGCGAGATCGTGCTGCCCATCTACCGCAACGGAGTGGTGTCGGCGGAGCTCGACATCAACTCCTTCCGGCCGGCCCGCTTCGGTCCCGAGGAGCGGCTGTTCCTCGAGGAGCTCTGCCTGCTGCTGACGGATCAGGTCTAGAATGGAACGCCCCGCCGCCCTGAGCCGCCAGGGCCTGTTCAACCTGGCGGTCGTCTACGTCGTCTGGGGCAGCACCTACCTGGCCATCCGGCTCGCCGTCCGGCCCGAGGGCGGCTTCCCGCCCTTCCATCTGGCGATGATGCGCGTGGTCGCCGCCTCGCTGATCCTCTTCGCCTGGTCCGCCCTGCGGAAGCACGCCCTGAAACCGCGACCGCGCGAGCTGGTCGTGCTGGCCGGCTCGGGCCTGCTCATGTGGGTCGGCGGCAACGGCCTGGTCACCTGGGCCGAGCAGCGGGCCGACTCGGGGCTGGCCGCGCTGGTGGTGGCGGTCATGCCCATCTGGTCGGCGCTCATCGAGGCGGTGATCGACCGGCGCATGCCCACGTTCAAGCTGGCCGGCTCGCTGCTGATCGGCTTCGCGGGGGTGGGCGTGCTCTCGTGGCCGGTGATCCGCACCGGCGACGTCTCCGATCTCTGGGCCCTGGTCGCCCTGCTCGTCGCGCCCTTCACCTGGGCGATCGGCTCGATCTGGATCGCGCGCCGCCGCCCGGAGCTCTCCGTCCAGACCGTGTCGGCCTGGCAGCACCTGCTGGGCGGCGTCGGGTTCCTCGTCGTGATCGCGCTGATCGGCGAACGCTGGTCCGCGCCGACGGGCGAGGCCTGGTTCGCCCTGGGCTACCTGACCCTCTTCGGCTCGGTGATCGCCTTCACCGCCTACGTGGCCACCCTGCGCCTGCTGCCGGTGAAGGTGGCCATGACCTACGCCTACGCCAATCCGGTGATCGCGGTGCTGCTGGGTTGGCTGATCATCGACGAGCCGGTGACGAGGTGGACGGTGGTCGGGGCGGGGTTGGTGCTGGCGGGGATCGCGGGGGTGTTCAACAACCGCGACTAGGAGGCGGCTGGCAGACGGGACACACATGCGTCCCCCGCCCCGCCACCACCATCTTCTCGATCGTCCCCCCGCAGCGCCCGCACGTCTCGCCGCCCCGTCCGAACACCCTCAGCTTGCGCCTGAAGTTGCCGGGCTTGCCGTGGAAATCCCGGAAGTCCAGGAACGTGGTGCCCCCGTGCCGGATCGCCAGCCGCAGCACGCCCTTGGCGGCGTCGAAGATCGCGCGCGCCGTCGCGGGCGCCGTGTCGACGGGCCGCGCGAGGGGGTGGACCCCGGCGCGGAACAGCGCCTCGTCCACGTAGATGTTCCCCAGCCCGGCGGCCACGCCCTGGTCCAGCAGGACGGCCTTCCAGGGCGCGCGCCGGCCGTCGACCCGCGACGACCAGTCGGCGTAACGCACCTTCAGCATGTCGGGCCCCACGTGGTCGAGAGCGGACGGCCGTTCGGGATGGTCGACCAGGGTCCAGCGGCCGAAGCGGCGCACGTCGCGGTAGCGCACCTCGCGGCCCTCGAAGTCGAAGGTCGCGTGCACGTGCTTGTCGGAGGGATGGTCCGGCGCGAAGAGCAGCTGACCGGTCATGCGCAGGTGGAGCATGAGGTGGGCGGGGTCGGTCTCGCCGAAGCTCAGGATCATGTACTTGCCGTGGCGGTGGACCCGCGCCAATCGCCGGTCCAGCACGGCCCGGCGCACCGCCCGCGAACTCGGCTCGAAGATCGACGCGCGCCGCACCATCAGGCCGGTCAGGCGGCGTCCGGCTATGGCGGTCCGCAGCGCCGTCGCGACGTTCTCGACCTCGGGCAGCTCGGGCACTAGAAGCCTCTCTGCTTCTTGATCGCGTCGTACGCCTCGTTGACCTTCTGCAGCTTCTCCTTGGCGAACTGCATGAAGTCCTCGGGCAGCCCCTTGCTCTGCAGCACGTCGGGGTGGTACTCGCGGGCGATCTGGCGGTAGGCCTTCTTGATCTCGGCCTCGGTCGCGTCGGGGGAGACGCCCAGGATCTCGTAGGCCGCGTCGCCCACGGGACCGGTGGCGCCGAAGAGCGCGCGGCACTCGGCGTAGTCGCGGTCGCTCAGCCCCAGGTCGCGGGCGATCTCGCCGATGAGGTTCTCCTCGGCGGGGTGCAGGTGGCCGTCGGCGTGGGCGATCTGCAGCAGCAGGGTCACCAGGTCGCGCAGGCGATCGGGGAAGGGGCCCAGGATGCCGCGGGCCTGCGCCGCCAGCTTCGAGGCCGGGATGTCGCTGTCGCGGGCCTCGTTGAAGACCCGCGCGGCCATGCGCCGGTCTTCCGCGGACATCCGCATGCTGTCGCGCAGGAAGGCGTCGAAGGCCTGCACCTCGTCCCGGGTGACCCGCCCGTCGGCCTTGGCCACCTTGGCGGCCAGGCTGATCACGGTCACCAGGAAGACGGTCTGGGTGTCCTGGAATCCGCCCGTGGAACCCAGACGGGCCCGTCCGCCGCGGGTGCCGGCCCCCGGATCCACCCGGGCGGCGCCGGCCTGCGAGCCGAGGGCGCCGCCGATGATCATGCCCAGGGGACCCCCGAGCACGAAACCGACCGTGCCGCCGAAGAGCGCGCCGAGCAAACCCATGTCCCACTCCTTATTCCAGGTTAAGTCACCACGTGAGATGTCGAAGATAAGACCGAACCGGGGCGTCGTCCACGCCCGTCGAAAACTACAGTGAGGCCATCATCTAGGCAGGATGGGAGCCATGTCGCAGATTCCTACGCACGTCTACGCCACCGAGATCCTCGTCAACCGCATCCGGGACGAGATCATTCCGCTGTTCGACCGCCTCATCGCGGGCGAGCAGGTCCATTTCGAGAATCCCTACCTCGAACGCGACGAGGCGCGGATGGTCGAGATGCCGCAGTCCTGCTCGGAGCGGATCCTCGGACACGAGCGCTGCTGGCAGGAAGTCGGCGAGTACCGCCGGAGGTCGCAGGCCGATCTCCAGTGCTTCCCGCACGACTGCAAGGAATGTCCCATCTACCGCAACGCCTGCCCGTCGGTGGTCGAGGAGCTGGGCGAGGCCTTCAACAACATGGTGTACCTGCTCCTGCGCAAGGAGGAGAGCGTCCAGAACGCCATGAACTTCACGCGGGACCTGGCCATTTCCCTGGAGAACCACCTGATCCGCGAGAAGATGCACACCGACCCCCTGACCGGCCTCTACAACCGACGCTACATGGACGACTGCCTCATCCGCGAGGTCGAGCGCTGCCAGAACCGGCGCCACATGCTCACGCTGCTGATGGTCGACATCGACTACTTCAAGAGCTACAACGACCTCTACGGCCACCTCGAGGGCGACCGCATGCTGGCGCGCATCGGCAAGCTGCTCAAGGCCTCCATCCGCGACTACGACCTGGCCTTCAGGTACGGCGGCGAGGAGTTCGTGATGCTGCTGCCCGACACGGATCCCGACGAGGCCGCGATGGTCGCCGAGCGCATCCGCGTGCGCTTCGAGTCGCTGGTCTTCAACGTGCCCTCCCACAGCGGCAACGTCGACGGACGGGAATCGCGCACCCTCAGCATCGGCATCTCCACCTACGAGCAGGGACTCGGCGCCATGGAGCTGCTCGAGCTGGCCGACCAGGCGCTCTACCGCGCCAAGAACGAGGGCCGCAACCGCGTGGTGATCTACGAACCGATGACGGTCGCTTGAGCGAAACCGCCTGATCCGGGGCCCGTCTCGCCGCTGGCAGGACGGGCCCCTTCCCGTTATCCTGACCGGACGCTTCACCCCTCGAGCACGAGAACCATCGGACATCCGAGGACGGACCATGACCGTGACGACCGACGGCGCCCCGCGCGCCCGCGAGGACATCGCCGACGAACTCAAGTGGGATCTCGGCCGCATCTACCCCGACTGGGAGGCCTGGGAGGCCGACTTCGCCGAGGTGGAGGCCGCCCTGTCGACCCTGCCCGGACTGCGGGACGCGTTCGCCCGTTCGGGCGCCGACCTGTTGAACGTGATCGAGACCCTGCACGGCGTGCAGCGCAAGCTCGAGGTGGTGCGGATCTACGCGGCCATGCGCAGCGACGAGGATACGCGCGTGGGCGACCACCAGGAGCGGCGCGGCCGCGCGGGCGCGCTGACCGTGCGGGTCGGCGAGGCCGTGAGCTGGTTCGAACCCGAGCTGCTCGCCCTGGACGACGACGACCTGGCGCGGCTGACGTCCGAGGAGCCGGGCCTGGCCCTCTACGCCCACTTCATCGACGACCTCCGTCGCAGCCGGCCCCACGTGCTGGACGCGGCCCGCGAGGAGCTGCTGGCGGCCGCCCGCGCCATGGGCCGCGCCGCCCCCGGCGTGTTCAACGCCCTGGACAACGCCGACCTGGTCTTCCCCTCCATCCGCGACGAGGACGGCCGCGAGGTGCAGCTGACCAAGGCGCGCTACAACCGCTTCGTGCGCTCGCCCGACCGCCGCGTGCGCGAGGACGCCTGGCGCGCCCTGCAGGAGACCTACGGCTCGGTCCGCAACACCATGGCCGCCAACCTCGACGCCGTCTGCAACACCCACGCCTTCTACGCCCGCGCCCGCAACCACGCGGGCAGCCTCGAGGCCGCCCTGCACGCCAACGCCATCCCGACGGACGTCTTCCACAGCCTGATCGGGACGGTCGGCGACCACCTGTCGAGCGTGCATCGTTTCGCGGCGCTGAAGCGGCGCGTGCTGGCGGCCGACCCCCTGCGCGAGTTCGACCTCAACGCGCCCCTGTTCCCGGACGGGGAGTTCAGCTTCGACTACCGCGAGTCCTGCGACCTGCTGCTCGAGGCCCTGGCGCCCCTGGGCGCGGACTACGTGGAGACGGTGCGCGCCGGCATCGCCGACCGCTGGATCGACGTGCACGAGAACGCCGGCAAGCGCGGCGGCGCCTACTCCAGCGGGGTCTACGACACCCCGCCCTACATCCTGCTCAACTGGAGCGGCCAGCTGCGCGACACCTTCACCCTGGCCCACGAGGTGGGCCACTCCATGCACTCGAAGCTGGCCGCGACCCATCAGCCCTACGTCTACGGCGACTACCCCATCTTCACGGCCGAGGTGGCCTCGACCTGCAACGAGCTGCTGCTGATGGACCACCTGCTGAAGGTCGTGGTCGACCCGCGGCGCCGGCTCTACCTGCTCGACGCCTATCTCGACCAGATCAACGGCACCGTGATCCGCCAGACCATGTTCGCCGAGTTCGAGCACGCCGCGCACCGCGAGGTCGAGGGCGGCGGCTCGCTCACCGCCGACGGCCTGGACGCGGCCTACCTGGAACTGCTGCGCCGCTACTGGGGTACGGAGGTCGTGCTGGACGAGGCGCTCAGCGCCCGCACCTGGAGCCGCATCCCGCACTTCTACTACAACTACTACGTCTACCAGTACGCGACGGCCTTCGCGGCCTCGACGGCCCTGTCCGGGCGCGTGCTTGCGGGCGGCGCGACGGAACGCGATGATTATCTGGGCTTCATGAAGTCCGGCTGCAGCCGCTACCCGGTGGAGACCCTGCGCCGCGCCGGCGTGGACACGGCCACGTCCGAGCCCGTGACCGCCGTGTTCGCGCTGTTCGAATCCCTGATGGACGAGGTGGACCGCCTCCTGTCCGAGGAGTGAACGCCATGACCGACGCCAAGCTCGCCCCCGTTCCGGCGCTGATCCTCGCCCTGTCCCTGGCCCTCTCCGGGTGCGGGGGCGGTGCGGACGAGGACGCCGCGACATCCTCCGTCCCGCAGGACACCCTCGCCGCCGACGGCTGGGAGCCGGTCGTCGCCGAGTCCCGGAACACCGGGGATTGGGCCGATCCGGACGCCTTCGTCCACGCGGAGGGCCGCTTCCGCGTCTACTGGCCCGACCACTGCCACAATTTCCGCACCCGCCTGGTCGGCGACGCCGGGTCCCCCGAGGGCCTCGAGGCCGTCCATTCCTTCGGCGTGGTGGAGAAGGACGAGGAATCCGGCGTTTCGATCATCGTCTGGTTCCGGGAGACCGACGGCAGCGCCTTCACCGCCGAATCCATCACCCGCAGCCTCGGCATCTTCATCGCCGAGCAGGGGCTCACCCTCAAGAACCAGCGCCCGGTCATGCGTCTGGGCATGGAGGGCGTGATCGCGAACATGCAGAACGAGGAGACCGGCTTCCATTACTGGACGGAATGCTATCTCTACAAGGGCCGCACGCTGATGGTCTCGGCCTGGGATCGCCACGGCCACATGTACGAGGACCCCGAGGTGTTGCGCTTCTTCCGCTCCGTCGAATTCATCGACTAGGTCGGCCCGGCCCGGGCGATCGTACTGTTAAGAATCTCCAGGGTTGACGCTAGGTAGAGACCCGCTATTTTTGAAGAGGTGACTAACTTTTCTCGCCTCTTTCTGATAGCGGGCGTAACTCGTGACGGATATAACACTTACAGCTAGCCAGGAAGACTACCTCGAGGCCATCCACCATGTGGTCGAGGAGAAGCACGTCGCCCGGTCCCGTGATCTGGTGGCCCGGCTCGGCGTGAACAGCTCCTCGGTCACCCAGGCCCTGCGCGCCCTGTCCGCCAAGGGGCTGATCCACTACGAGCGCTACGGCGTGGTCACCCTCACCGAGACCGGCGAGGAGATGGCCCACGACGTCATCCGCCGCCACGAGACCCTGCACGACTTCTTCGTGGGCATCCTGCAGGTGGACGAGGAGACCGGCGAGGCCGCCGCCTGCCGCATGGAACACGCCATGCCGCGGGTCATCGTCGACCGTCTGGTCCAGTTCATCGAGTACATCGATCGCTGTCCCCGCGGCAGCGCGGACTGGGTCGAGGGATTCGGATACTTCTGTCAGAACGCCAGCGGAGCCGAGTGCGAGAACTGCGAGAACCTCATGCCCGCCGACCCCGAGCAGACTCCTCCCGCCTGATCTCCCCACCGTCGATATAAATCTGAAAACAGGAGTCCAGTCACGGGGGATTGCTTCGGATTTGGGTTGTGGCTATAATGGGATGACGACGGCGGCCATCATCCGAGAGATCGCGCCGACCGAGGCCACCGCCGTGATCCGTGACGGTCCGTCGCCGGTACGGCGGCCAGCGGCGCCCGCAAGATGTCTCGACGGGGGAATGGGGTTGCCCCCGCGCCTGTGAACCAGGTCTTTCTCGCCGATCCTAGCTGCCTCGCGTCGTTCGCCCCGGCGCGCGCCGTTCGCCATCCCGGCGAGCGCGGCAGCCGACGAGGCCGCGATATCCCCAGCATCGCGGCCGGGGGGAAGGGGGAGACGATGAGTACGCACTCATCCTCCGGCAAGTCGTCCAACTCACCGGGTCGGGACGACCGCATTCGACACGATTTCGGCCGCCTGGCCGCGCGCCCCGCCCGCGTGATCGTCACACCGGTGGACCCGCCCAACCATCACCCGCTCAGCAAGCGCGACGTCCAGCGCGTCCTGGCCGTCCTGCCCCGCGAGTCCACCGAGAACCTGCGCTCGGTCAGCCTGCTGGGCGAACTGTTCACGTCCGACGGGTACCCCGTCCTGGTCTCGTACCGCAAGCGGGGCTTCATCCGCCTGCACGCGGTGCCCGCGGGACCCTGGCGGGTCGGTCCCCTGCGCGCGACCATGGTGGCGGACCTCCTGCGCTACGGCGCCCACGTGGACGCCGGTCCGACGGAGACGCGCATCACCTGGCCGCCCGAGTCACTCCGGCTCTACTACACCGTCGGCGCGCTGATGCCCGGCGTGTCGCGCCACCGCCGCGAGCAGGAGGGCCTGAGCGAATCGAACAGCATCGTGCGCGCCCTGGACGGGACCACGGAGCCCTGGCTGGTCTCGGATCTGGCCCTCAGCCGCTGGAGCGAGTTCCTGCAGGAAAGGGCCGCTGAAACAAGCGCTTGACCGAGTGTCCGCCTCCCCGCCGCGGCGCTATTCGGTTGTTCTCTCACCTACGGTTGTGCTACGGTCCGTTCCAGGTATGTCAACCACCTGCCTGGGAGGATACGCATGAATGCGAAGAAACTGTGGGGGAAGACGGGTCTCGTCTCGGCGCTGACGATCCTGATGCTGACGAGCTGGGTCGTCCCGACCCTGGCCGAGGATGACGGCCTGGAGGAGACCCTCGAGCAGATGGGCGAGGCCTACGCCAAGGGTTATCTGGCGCCCCTGATCTCCGGCTTCGGCATCAATCAGAACAGCGCCCTCTACCATACCGCCCACATCCCGGGCACCACGCTCTCGATCACCGTCGGCCTGAAGGTCATGGCCACCGAGCTGACCGACAACGACAAGGACTTCCGCGTCGTCGAGGAGATCACCATCGACGAGGACTGGGGCGTCAATCCCGGCGAGACCGGCTACGGCGAGGACGGCCAGGTGGTCATGAGCGGTCCCACCGTGTTCGGCGACGAGGACGGCTCCGGCCGCATGACCATCCTCTATCACGGCCTGCCCGTGCACACCGAGCTGCTGCCCGAGCTGGGCGGCTTCATCGACACGGACTACGTGCCCCTGGCCATGCCCCAGGCCTCGGTCGGCGGCGTCATGGGCCTCGAGGGCACCCTGCGCTGGCTGCCCGAGATGACCTTCAGCGACATGAAGGTCAACCTCATGGGCTTCGGTCTCGCGGCGAGCGCCAACTACTGGATCCCCACCCTGCCGGTGGACGTGAAGGTGGGCTACTTCAAGCAGAGCCTGGACGTGGGCGAGTACATCGCCACCGACGCCAGCAGCATGTACATCGCGGCGAGCAAGTCCTTCACCATGCTCACCGTCTACGGCGGCGTGGCCCAGGAGTCGTCCAGCATGGACGTGACCTACACCAGCGAGGACGGCGAGGCCGTGGACTTCGAGCTCGACGGCATGCAGGAGCAGCGCATGACCGTCGGCGCCACCCTGAACCTGGGGCTGAAGATCAACGCCGAGATCGGCATGGGCGACCTGACGACCTTCTCCGGCGGCGCCATGTTCGGTTTCTAGATCGCGACGACGGACGAAAAGAAGGGCGGGGCCGTGCGGCCCCGCCCTCGTTTTATCCCGGAGTTCTGGCTCAGTCGGGCGTGATCTCGCCCGTGTCCATGTCCACGTGCCAGACGTCCTCGCCCACGGTCACGGTGGCGGTGTGGCCGGGGAAGAACTCGATCGTCGCCGTGTGGCCGGACGAGCTCATGATCACCTGTCCGCCGATGGGGAGGTTGCCCGGGTCGAGCGCCACGCTCACGATGTCGAAGGTGACCAGGGGCGGGAAGTCGCAGGTGCCGGTCCCGTTGGCGAAGCCGGGGGTGGCGTCGTTGATGTCGAACGTCACCGGGGAATCCGTCTCCATGTCGTGGGGCAGGCCGTCGAAATCCACGTAGAGGATGTTGTCGCCCTCGGTCCACACCCGGTCGGCGTCGCCGTCGTCCCAGTAGGATCCGTAGACGTGGTCCTGGTCGATGTACCGTACGACCGGCTGCTTGGAGGACATCTCCTGCAGCACGTTGCCCATGACGACGGCCACGAAGCCGGCCTGGTAGGCGGCGTCCTCAGCGGTCACCACGGGATCATCGTGCGGGGTCACGCCGTCGTCGCTGCTGCAGCCGCCGAGCGCGAAGAGCGAGACGGCGAGCAGGGCCAGCAGCATCAGGATCGTGTTCAGTCGCTTCATCATGTCCATCCCCCCGGCATTGCACATAACGTGCGTGAAAACACGTGAATTCCCATCGTACAGGCCTCGACTCTAGCATAGGAGCGGGGGCGTTGCCAACCCGTCAACGCAACAGGAGGCCCCGTGCGACGACCGGCGACGCGCCTTCGATGTCGAGACGGAAGAGATAGGCGCCCGAGGGCAGGGGGCGCCCCGCTGCGTCGCGTCCGCGCCAGTCGAGTTCCAGGGGAGCGGGGCCCAGTTCGCCGCGCCAGAGCATGTCGAGGCGGCGGCCGGCGGCGTCGAAGACCTCCAGGCGGGCCGGCGCCGACGGGTCCGCGCCCCGTAGGTTCAGCCGCACCGAGGGATTGAAGGGGTTGGGCGCCAGGAGGAGCGAGGCGCCGCCGGGGTGCGGTGGCGCATCCGAGACGGGATCGCACACCGCCACGGTGACGGAGCCCAGGGACAGGTCGGGCAGCGGGTCGGCCTGGGGGTCGGATACGTAGACGTCGATCACCTCGAGCACGGCGGCGTCGACCGCGGGGCCGGCGGTGAAGTGCCAGACGATCAGCTCGCCGGGGCCGGTGGCGTGACAGTCGCCGCCCATGATCACCACGTAGGCGTGGAAGAGGCCGGGCGTCTCCTCCTCGTAGCCCTCCCACAGGAAGCAGCCCACGCCGTCGTAGATCGAGCCGGGCGAGGAGCCGACGCCCGTCAGCACGTCCGGGTCGTAGGCGATCCAGACGTCCACGGTGCGCATGTCGACCGGATCGTCCAGCCAGATGGAGACGCTGCCGTCCGCGCCGGGCGCGACGCATTGCCAGGAAGGATCCCAGCGGAGATCCGTCGCGTCGGCGCCGCCGGCGGCGAGGAGCAGGACGAGCGGCAGGATACGGGCGATGGTCTTCATGTCGTCTCCGTTCGGTCCCCGGGCCCCGGCTCGCGGCCGGGACCCGGGGGGTCGGGATGATGGGTCCTAGACATAATGGAACGGCTGAGCTCATCGGCATATCGTGGGTTAGTCCGCGAAGACCAGAGCACACACCCGAGAGGAGCCCAGCCATGACGCAGCATACCACAGATCCGATCTGGGTGGGCATGGACGTCCACCAGGACTCGATCACCGCCGCGATTTTCCACGGCCAGAGCCATTCTCCCGAGGTCGTCCGCCTGCCCGGCGACCTCAACGCGGTCCGCAAGCTGTTCCGCCGCCTCGAGAAGCGAGGCACGCCGCGCAGCTGCTACGAGGCCTCCGGAGCCGGCTACGTGCTTCATCGCACCCTCGCCCATGACGGCTTCCACTGCGAGGTCATCGCTCCGAGCCTGATCCCGCGCACGCCGGGCGACCGTCGCAAGACCGACAGGCTGGACGCCGTGCGCCTGGCCAAGCACTACCGCAGCGGCAACCTGACGCCGATCGCGGTGCCGGACGAGCACCAGGAAGCGGTTCGTCAGCTCGTGCGCACACGCAACGCCACGCAGACCCACATCACCAGGCTGAAGCACAGGACCGTCCGCGTGTTGGCCACCCACGGTTACCGCTTCACCGGCACCAAGACCAACTGGACCAAGCAGCACAGGACCTGGATGCGGCGGCTGGCCACCGAGTTGCCCGAGCCCTTGGCCACCGTCCACGGTCAGCACCTGGAGCACCTCGAGTACCTGGAGACCCAGCGCGCCGCGCTCGAAGACAGCATCGAGCGGTACGCCCGCCGCGAGCCCTGGCGCGCGAAGGTCGATGCCCTCTGCTGCTTCCGGGGCATCAAGACCCTGACCGCGATGATGATCCTGACCGAGATCGGAGACGTCCGCCGCTTCGCCCGACCGACCGGGCTGATGGCGTTCGCCGGGCTCGTCCCCGGCGAACGCTCCAGCGGCGAGACCCGCAGGCGCGGCCCGATCACCAAGGCCGGCTCGAGCGAACTGCGCAAGGCGTTGATCGAAGCGGCCTGGCACTACCGACACAAGGCCGGTGCAGACCTGATCCTCAAGCGCAGACGCATGGGACAGGATCCGCGCGTGGTCGCGGTCGCGGTGAAAGCCCAGCACAGGCTCAACAAGAAGTACCGCCGGCTGATCGAGAAGAAGCACACGTGCACCGCGGTAACAGCCGTGGCAAGGGAACTGTGCGGCTTCCTGTGGGCGGCTCTGCAGTACTGCGAGGAGGATCGATAGTCACAAGACAGGGAAGAGCGACGGAGGGGGATCCTCGTTTAAAGTATGCGGTACGGCTGCGGCCCAACCCGCGGTCCTAGAGAGAGGCGGCCCCGGACGGAGAGCATGAAGTGCGGTAACCAACCCGCGGATATCAGTCTGATCGACCGTCGACAACAGCTCTTCCTGACGCCAAGGACCCCGGGCTTGCGCCCGGGGTCCGAGGTGGCTTGACAAGCCGTTCCATATCACTTCATCAGCAGCATCTTGTGGACCGCCGAGTCGGGGCCCGCGTCGAGGCTGTAGAAATAGGCGCCCGAGGCGACGCCCTGGCCGGCGTCGTCGAGACCGTCCCAGACGATCGTCTGAACGCCGGTCGGCAGCTCGCCGTCGACCAGGGTGCGCACCAGCGAGCCGTCCACCGCGTACACGCGCAGGCGCACCGTGCGCGGCTCGGGCAGCTCGAAGGCGATCGTCGTCCGGGGGTTGAAGGGATTGGGATAGTTCGGCGCCGCCGAGAACCTGGCCGGCGTCGCGTCCGCGTCCGTCGCCATGGAGACCGGCAGCTCGCCGTTGTCGACGCCGCGCGCGGTCACCGTCGGCGCGAAGGCGACCTCGGCGCCGAAGCTCACCCGCAGCAGTTCGCCCGCGCCGACGATCGCCGCGCCGCGGCCCATCAGGGCCAGGTTGGCGTCGAGGCCGTTGCGGTCGATGTTCGCCACGAAGACCGGCGTCGGCTGCGCGAGCAGCAGGCCGCCTGCGCTCACCTCGCAGGACACGCCCGCAGGCAGCGGTGCGCGGAGACGCAGTCCCTTGAGGTTCGCGCAGGGTTCGGCCAGCTCGAGGGCCCAGGTCACGGCGTCGACACGGGTCCAGGCCAGGACCGCGTCGCGCGTGCCGCCCTCGGGCAGTCGCGGCGCCACGTTGCCGTAGTTCATGGCGAAGATCATCAGGTCCTCGAAGTCGATCACGTCGTCGGTTCCGGGGATGCCGAAGCCGCTCGCGTCGTCGGTCGGACCCACGTCGGCGTGGTTGTCGTAGCCGCCGTCGCCGTCGACGTAGCCGAAGGTGGCGCCGAGCTCGTCGATGTCGAGCACGTCCACCAGGCCGTCCCAGGGCACGTCCACGTCGCCGAGCCAGTAGTTGGTGGATCGGTTCAGCGGACCGGCGCCCGGTCCGATGTTGCCGGCCGCGTCCACGGCGTAGACCTCGTAGTAGTAGATGCCGCGCGGCGCGTAGGCGTCGACGTAGGCGGTGGCGGTGCCGGCGACGGTGTCGTCGATCATCGTCCACTCCGCGCTGGCGTCGGCCGCGGCGCGATCCGCGGGCCACACCGGCTCGGTGGGGTTGACGTCGTCGTACTCGGGATAGGCCGAGGTCGTGTTGTCGCCGGTGTGCCAGACGGCGCGCCAGATCTCGTAGTGGTCCACGTCCGAGGCGTCGACCATGGTCCAGTCGAGGGAGATCTGCTCGTGGCCGGGGGCAGACGTCAGGTCGGTCACGCCCGGCGGAGCGGTGCAGTCGACGGTGAACGAGACCGCGGGCATGGTCGCGAAGAGGTCCACGTTGTCGGGATCGCGCATGCGGTAGGAGTCGACCGTGATCTCCACCAGGCCGTCGCCGGTGGTCGTCAGGTCCAGGTCGAACAGGTCGCCCGGAGCCAGCAGGCCGGCGGTGGTGCCCAGGATCGAGCCGTTGACCGAGTACAGGCCGCCGCCCTGGTCCACCACGTAGAACACGGTGGGATCGCCGGTCGAGGCCAGGCCGCCGAGCTCGGCGAAGTCGCCCGTGCCGAAGCTCACGGGGCCGGTGATCGAGAGCACGATCTCGTAGCCGCGCAGGCCCGGCGTGGCGTCGCCGGGGTCGTAGGAGAAGGTGACGGTCTTGAGCTCGCCGCACTGGACGGGATCGGGCCCGGTCACGGCCGCGGTCACGTCGGCGCCGGCCAGGGCCCAGACCATCGCCACGCCGGCGGTCGCCTCGCCGCTGACCTCGGGCAGGTGGTAGCCGTCGCCGTAGACCCAGCCGCCGGAGGCGTCCTGGGTGGCGGCCAGCCAGCCCGCGCCGCGGTACATGGCGTCGTAGGTCGTCGGGGTGCCGGGGAGGTTCCCGGCCAGGGTCATCAGGGCGTAGCCGCTGGTCTGCCAGTCGCGGTCGATCTCGGCCGTGGCGCCGTACTGGTCGCTGAAGGCGCCGTCGGCGTACTGGCAGTCGAGCAGGATGGCCTCCATGGCGGGGATCTCCGCCGTGTGGACGCCCGCCGCCGCGAAGGCGTCGATGATGCCCGTGATGCCGATCGTGTACCAGTAGTACAGGGGATCCGCCCAGCCGGGATCGCTGCCCATGTTGGCCCCGTCCGGATCGAAGTAGCCGGGGTTGCCCATGAAGCTGTCCTGGTAGACGACCTCGGCGATGGCCGCGGCTTCGGCGTCGTGGCCGCCCGCGGGGAAGGCGTCGTGCATGGCCATGGCCGCCGCGACCCACGCGGAGATGTCCCAGGGAATGATGCCGTTGCTGTAGCCCTGGCCGTAGCGGACGTCGCGGATGTACTCCGCCAGCGCGGCCATGGTGCCGTACACGCCCAGGTGGCGGTCCCAGATGGCCTGGGCGCCGGCCCGGTAGTGGGCGGGATCGGGGCAGTCCGGCAGGTTCGCGAAGTTCAGCAGGAAGGTGACGTCGGGGCCCGAGCGGATGTTGTCGGGTCCGGCGAGGACGATGTAGTCGGCCGCGTCCTTCATGGCCGTGAAGTAGGTGGCCCTGGGCTCGTGCAGGTAGGCCTGGTAGATGCCCTGGACGGTCGCGCCGTAGATGTTGGGCGGACTCGCTCCCGTGTCGTGCTCGAACAGGTTGGTGTACCAGTCCCAGCCGCCGTCGTCGGGGTCCGTGTCGGAGGCCCCGTTGCCGGCGTTGTCCTCGGTGATGTCGGCCTGCATGGCGACCAGGTGGTCCGCGCCGGCCAGCGCCGAGGCCAGGAAGTCGTTCGGATCGCCGAAGGCCTTGGCCGTGGGGATCGTGCCGCGTTCGCCGACGGGCAGGCCCTCGTGATGGGTGGCCGACGGCCCGGCGGCCCAGGCGCCCGCCGCGATCAGCAGCGGCACCAGGACAAGGAACACTCGCAGTCTCATGTGGTCCCTCCTCGTTGTCGATCGGACTCCTGTCCTGGATTGACGGGGGTCCGTTCCCGTCGCGGGGTTCGGGCCCCGGCGCGCGGCCGGGGCCCTCGTCGAACGGCTACTTCATGAGCAGCATCTTGCGGACCTCGATGTCGGGGCCCGCCTCGAGACGGTAGAAGTAGGTGCCGGTGGCGACGCCCTGGCGGCGGTCGTCGCGCCCGTCCCAGACGATGTCGTGACGACCGGCCGGCAGCTCGCCGCCGACCAGCGTCCTCACCAGCGACCCGTCCACCGCGTAGATGCCCAGGCGCACACCGCGGGCCTCGGGCAGGTCGAAGGAGATCGTCGTGCTGGGGTTGAAGGGATTGGGGAAGTTCTGGCGCACGGCGAAGACGCGCGGCGCCGCGGCCTCGGTCACCGTGCTCAGCGACGCCTCGAGGTCGGCGTTGTCGACGCCGCGGGCGGTCACGTGCGGTGCGACCACCACGTCGGCGCTGAACGTGACGCGCAGCAGCTCGCCGTCGCCGGCGATGGCGGCGCCGCGGCCGAGCAGGGCCGCGCCGACGTCCAGGCCGGCATGGCCGGATCCCACGAAGGCGGGCAGGGTCTGCCCGTCGAGCAGCTCGCCCGCGACCGCGGTGCAGGTCACGCCCTCGGGCAGCCGCGCGGTCAGGCGCACGCCCTTCAGGCCGGTGCAGCCTTCCTCGAGCATCAGGGCCCAGGTGGTGTCGTCGAGGCGCTGCCACACGAAGGCGGGCGGCGTGTCGTCCTCGGCGGGCTGACGCGGGGCCACGTTGCCGTAGTTGAGCGCGAAGATCATCAGGTCCTCGAAGCCGACGGTGCTGTCGGTCTCGGGGATGCCGTAGCCGCTGCGGTCGTCGGTGGGCCCGACGTCGCAGTGGTTGTCGTAGCTGCCGTGGCCGTGGGCGTAGCCGTAGGTGGCGCCGAGCTCGTCGATGTCGAGCACGTCCACCAGGCCGTCCCAGGGCGCGTCCACGTCGCCGAGCCAGTAGTTGGTGGCCCGGTTGGAGGGACCCGCCCCGGGGCCGATGTTGTCGGCCGCGTCCACGGCGTAGACCTCGTAGTAGTAGATGCCGCGCGGTGCGCCGGCGTCCACGTACGAGGTGGCGGTGCCGGCGACGGTGTCGTCGATCATCGTCCACTCCGCGCTGGCGTCGGCCGCGGCGCGATCCGCGGGCCACACCGGCTCGGTGGGGTTGACGTCGTCGTACTCGGGATAGGCCGAGGTCGTGTTGTCGCCGGTGTGCCAGACGGCGCGCCAGATCTCGTAGTGGTCCACGTCCGAGGCGTCGGCCATGGTCCAGTCCAGCGAGACCTCCTCGTGGGCGGGGGCCGACGTCAGGTCGGTCACGCCCGGAGGAGCGGTGCAGTCGACGGTGATGGTCGCGCCGGTCGCCAGGGCGCCGATGTCCTGGTTGTCCATGTCGCGGAGCGTGATCGCGGGGATCGTCACCGCGCCCGCGCCGTCGGCCGCCGGGTGGAAGGTGATGGAGAAGAGGTCGGCGGCGGTCGCCAGCCCGGACGTGCCGCCCAGGATGGCGCTGTCCATGGTGAACGTGCCGTCCCCGTTGTCCAGGGCCTGGAAGTAGTCGGGCGGGAAGGCGTCGAAGGCCCCCAGGTCGGTGATGTCGCCGGCGCCGAAGCTCAGCTCGGCCGAGCAGTCCACCGTGACGGTGAAGCCGCGCAGCTCGGGGGTGTAGGCGTCGGGCTCGTAGCGGAAGGTCAGGGTGACCGTCTCGCCGCAGTTGATGGGGCCGCTGCTCGCGGGCAGGGCCGCCACGGCGCCCATGCCGGCCCAGGGGTCGAACAGCACGTCGTCGCTGACCGGATATCCCAGGCCTCCCGGGTTAAGGGTGGGATGGTACGGACCGGTCGCGTCGCCCCACCAGTTGCCGCGGGCGTCGAGGATGCCGGTCGTGAAGCCGCCCCCCCCGTGGGTCGTGTAGACGGCGAAGTCGCTGATGGGATCGAAGCTGTTGTCGTGGATCGAGCCCGTGGGTGCGGGCTCGGTGCCAAGGCCGGGCAGCCAGATGCCCTGCCAGCAGTCGATGAACTGGTTGTCGTAGATGTCGATGTCGCCGACCTTCCAGGTCTGGAGGCCCTGGCCCTCGCCCCAGCTGTTCTCGGCGACGTTGGTCATGATGTTGTCGTGGAACTGGAGCACCTCGACGTTGTGGGCCTCGAAGCAGGCCCAGGCCTGGGAGGGCGAGCTGAAGTTCTCGTTGATGTTCTCCCAGACGTTGTCGTGGGCGACCACGAGGTCGATGCGGTCGGCGGAATCGCCGCGGAAGGCGACGGCGCCGTCGCACTCGTGGATGTGGTTGTGGGTGAAGGTCACGGTGCCCATGACCGTCTCCCAGCCCGTGCTGGCCGAGTCGAACACCGACCAGCCGGCCACGTCCACGAACTCGCAGTGGGTGACCGTCACGTCGCCGGTGAGGCGGCCGCCGGCGTAGGAACTCCACGTACCCGCGCCGTCGAGCAGCACATGGTCCATGGTGAAGTCGTTGTTGGGATGGCCGGCCCGGATGACCGCGCCCGCCGCACCCTCGCCGGTGATGGCGAAGTTCCGCAGCGTCAGCCCGTCGACCCCGTCGGGCAGCAGCATGCCGCCGGCCAGGAAGGTCGAGGTCGTGCCGGCGCCGTCCAGGGTCATCGGCATGCCGGCCGGGATGGTGATGGCGCCGGGATAGGTGCCCGCGCCGATGTTGATCGTGCTGGCGGTGACCAGGTCGACGCCCTCCTGGATCCGGCCTCCGCCGATCTGCTCGCCGAGGTCGTCGACCCACAGCACCGAGAAGTCGCCGGCGTAGCCGGGCATCGTCGCCGCGCCGCCGGCGAGCCAGGGCGTGAAGTCGACCGCGCCCAGGATCGAGGCCTCCAGGATCGCGGGGTCCGTCGTGCCCCAGTCGTTGCCCGAGGCGTCCTGCACGGTGGTCAGGGCCGCGTCGTTGTAGAAGAAGCCGTCGTTGCCGACGAGGCCGTTGTCCGTGGCGACGAGCGAGATCTCGCCGCCGGACCCGAAGCACACCACGCCCCAGCCCCAGTTGGTGACCAGGCAGTTCGTCATGGTGACGTCGATGAGGTCGGCGGCCTGGTAGTTGGACATGGAGAGGCCGTAGCCGGTTATCTGTCCGGTGAAGTCGCAGCCGGTCAGCGTCACCGCGGCGGTGCCCTTGGCGCCGCCCCCGAGACCGCCGTCGCCGAAGGGCGAGGGCTCGGCCTCGTGGGCCGGCTCGCCGCCCGCCTTGCCGGCCAGCGGATCCTGGATGCGCACGTAGAACCCGTTGCCGGAGTCGACGTCGCTGTTGACGATGGTCAGGCCGTCGGCCGTGGCGCTCGTGTCCTGGCAGTAGACGCCGGGCGAGTTGTCGACCACCGTCGAGCCCGTGATGTCCACCGTGCCGGCCTGGATCAGCAGGAGGCCCGAGGCCGCCCAGCCGCCGCCCGTGTAGATGCAGCCGCTCACGTCGCAGTCGGTGATGGTGCCGCCGAGGCCGCCCCACATCTGGATGCCGTTCTGGGCCGTGACGTCGGTGGGGCCCGCGCCCACGGTCGTGCACTCGGTCACGTGGGCGGTCAGGCCCGTGCCGTTCAGGGCGATGGCGCCCTTCTGGTAGTTGGTCACCGCCACGCGGGTCAGGGTCACCGTGTAGGGCCCGTCGTCGTCGTTGTAGGCGTACACGCCGACGCCGTGCTGGGCCCCGCTGAAGGGCGTGTCGATGACGTTGTCCACGTCCACGTCGGTCACCGAGCCGCCGGCGTTCCAGAACCCGATGCCCTGGAAGCGGTAGTTGGCGTTGCCCCGGCCGAGGCCGTCCACCGTGAAGCCGCTCATGGCGAAGGCGTCGACGCCATCGATGAAGACGATCGGGTAGTTGTCGGCGCTGGTCGTGTAGAAGAGCGTCAGGCCGGCCGGGGAGTCGACGTAGCTGACGCCCGCGCCCGCGCCGGCGAGGGTCAGGTCCTCCGTGTAGACGTGGAGCTGCTCCTCGTAGTGGCCGGCCCCCACGTTGATCGTGTCGCCGGCCTCGGCCGCGTCGATGGCCGCCTGGATGCTCATCCCGTCGTAGACCGCGAACTCGCCGCCGGCGATCTCCTCGAAGGTGGTGGCGTCCTCGAAGCCCGCGAACGCGAAGGCCGCGAAGGCCTGGGCGTCGGCCAGGTCGTCACGGTAGAAGGTGAAGCCCTCGGCGCCCGTCCGGAACTCGTCGTTGCGCACCAGCCACTCGTAACCGTCGAAGACCACGTTGGTCGAGACCAGCCCGAACTGGTCCTCGACGAAGGTGTTGCCGAGGCCGCCCCAGTCGGTGAAGGAGCAGGTCCCGGCGTCGACGTACACGTCGTCGCAGGCCCGCGTCGGCACGAGGTACTGGGAGCAGTAGATCGCCACGCTGCCCCACGCGTTGTTGGCGGAGACGCAGCCGGTCATGGTCACGTGGTGGCAGCCGGTGAGCTGGAAGCCGTTGCCCCAGGTGGCGTCCAGCGAGGTGACGCCGTCGATCACCACGTTGTCGTAGCCGTGGATGTCGAGGCCGGCGCGCCGCTTGGGATGCGCGGCGCCGCCCTGGATGGTCACGTTGCGGACGGTGAGACCGTCCTGCACGTTGGGCGTGCCGCTGGCGTGGATCACGTAGCCGGCCTCGGCGCCCCCGGTGATCACGTTCAGGGTGAAGTTCTCCAGCACGACCCCGCCCACGGACGGGTGCAGGCCGTAGCCGGAGCCGCAGTCGATGTCGATCACCACCCCCGCCTCGCTCTGCCCGCTCAGGGTGATGCCCTGGGCGATGTTCAACGTGCTGGTGAGGGTGTAGGAGCCGTCGAGGATGTTGACGGTGTCGCCGGTGACGGCGCCGCCCACGACGGCGTGGAGCGTGCCGTCCGTCGGCACGGTGTAGGTTGCGGCCAGGGCTCCGGACGCCGCGAGCAGCGTCAGGGCCAGGGCCAGGCTCGTCCTTCGCATGAAATCCCCCCCGTTGGAGTGAAGCATCAGCAGGGCGACGCCGAACCGGCGTCACCGACCTGTAGGAAAACGGGCGATATCAACAGCCGTCCGGGCGAGTTCCGCGTTCGCGGAGGGACGGCGGCGAATCAAGGCGTGGGCGATCGCGAGATGGTGCCATATCGGAAGCGTCTTGTCAAATTCCCCTTGTTCGTTAAAGGAGGATTTTGTCGATCCGCTCACAATGTCGCCGGTCGGCGCCGCACGGGATCGACATTTTTCTTTCATCTTCGATATGGATATGCAATACTCCGAACCCTATCCCATACCCCTCTCGCCCAACAGGACCCTGCCGGTCTGTCGCCCGATTCCGGCGAAAGGCGGCATGACATGTCCTTGCTCCAGAGACTGTACCGGACGTGGCTCCGGACCTCGATCCTGCTCGCTCTCGCGCTTCCGGCCGCCGCCCAGACCGTGTCCATGGTGCCCCACGTCGCCATGCCCACCACCACGGAGTTCACGGTCTACTTCCACCTGGACACCGACACCAACGACGTGATGGGCGTGGAGATCTCGGCGACCTTCAACGACGCCGTCGTGCAGCTCGACGGCATCGACGCCGGCGACTGGTTCACGGCCTCCGGCCTGGACTGGTTCTTCTGGGACTACACCACGCCCGGGACCGGCACGATCCACTTCACCGGCGCGTTGCTGAACCAGGGACGGACGGCCAGCGGCGTGATCGCCGTGTGCCGGTTCACGGCCCTCGCGCCGGGCGTCAGCCCCGTCGACTTCACGGACGTCGATGTGCGCGACGCCGCCAATCAGCCCTACCCCGCCGGGCACTCGGTCGACGACCTGATCATCATCGACGACGCGATCCCCGCCGACAGCCTCAGCTTCGGCCAGGTCAAGGCGCTCTACCGGTAGCGACGCTCCGGCGCATGGAAAAGGGCGGGCCGCTCGGCCCGCCCTTCGTCCGTCCGGTCTCGGCCTACTCGTCGGAGAGCGGAGCCGTCGCCGCGTGCGCGCCGCACTTGGCGCCCGCGTAGGTGGCGGTCACCTCGCCGCCGCCCCGCACGAACCACTGCGCTTCCCGGGTCCCGAAGCCGCCGATCCAGGTGGGCACGCGCCCCGGTCGCGTCTCCACCGGCTGCACGGTGCCGTGCCAGCGGTCGGTCAGCACGCCGCCCGAGAGCACCTCGACGCCGTCGCCCGCGAGCCGGAACTCGTCCAGGGGCAGGATCCGCTTGCCCCGCGCCTTGGCCGACAGGGTCGGCAGGCCGCCCGCGTTGACCGCCCGCGCGCGCACGCGCCACAGGCCGTCGCCGAGGGGGGTGGTCTCGGTGATCTCCACGCTCACCTGCGGCGCCTGTCCGGCGGTCCACAGCACGAACATGGCGTTGCGGTGGAGTTGCTCGGGCAGCATGAAGGTCGGCGGCATGCGGGTGGTGAAGGTGCGCCAGCCGCCGATCTCGATCTCGCCGTAGGTGGGATGGGTGAACGGGGTCCACTCCCTGTACATCTCGCCCATCATCAACGCGTCGTTGAACTGCTGGCGCTCCGCCAGGGGCGGGCGGCGGCTCCAGAGGTTGCCGTCCTCGCCGTTGGGCGCGTCGGCGCGGCCGCGGTAGGCGAGCTGCGAGCTCATGTGCATCTCGCCCACGAAGCAGTAGACGCCCAGGCACTGGTACATCCACTCGTCGAAGTCGCCGTGGGTGGTGTAGAGGTCCTGCGACGAGATCAGGTAGCGGTAGCCCGGCACCACCCGTTCGCCCTCGCGGCCGAGACGGTCGAAGACCTTCAGGTCGGCGGGCGGGATCGGCGGCGACAGGTCGGAGCCGGGGCCGCGCAGCCACATGCCGCCGTAGTTGTGGAAGTCGAACCCGAAGCAGATGCTCGGCCGCGATGCGATGAAGTCGGAAACGACGCGGGTGCAGCGGGCCGAGAAGGGGAAGTCGCCCGATCCGGACTGCACGTAGCGGGGCTGCCACATGAAGCCCCAGTTGCGGTTCATGTCCAGGTAGCCGGGGCCGTCCTCGTTGACGCGGCCGTCGCCGTCGTCGTCGATCCCCTCGCGGCCCAGCAGGCGCCACTCGGCCTGTTCGCCGGGCTCGATCCGGACGGTCACGCGCGGATCGTCGGGATGGGACTTGTGGGTGCCGTGGGGATCGCGGATGCGCATCTGCAGGATCTCGCCGTCGCCGTCGAGATCGTTCACGTCGTCCTCGTCGTCCAGGCCGTCGCCGTCGTCGTCGTAGGGCACGCGGGCGGTGCGGCCCAGGGCGTAGCTGCCCGGGTCCTCGAAGAAGCGGGCGCGGCTGTCCACGTTGACCGTCGGCACGATGTGGAACGAGACCCGCGCGAGCAGCTCGCCCAGACGCGGCCAGTCGTCCGACCGCTCCAGCAGCAGCCAGGCCAGGTAGAGGCACAGCTCGGTGGACTGGATCTCGTTGCCGTGGATGGCGCCGCCCACGTAGACGGCGGGTTTGGCGTCGGGCGGGCCGGTGGTCGGGTCGTTGACCGTCAGCCGCCAGATGTCGCGGCCCTCCTCGCTCTCGCCCAGCGAGACGAGTTCGGTGCGGTCGGGGTGGGTCCGGTGCAGGGCCTCCAGCACCGCCGTCACCTCGTCCTGGTCGTAGTAGCGGTCCCAGACCATGCGGTCCGGGTCGATGGCCGTCTCGGCCTGGGCGATCCGGAGGACGCCGGCCAGCAGCACGAGGATCGTCAGCACGCGCTTCATCGCCGACCTCCCGTCTCGCGCAGAGGGACGCCCGCGGCGTCGGCGCCGAAGCCCGGCGCCCCGGCTCGGATGGTGATCATGTCGCCCGGCGATCCCCGCACCAGCCAGCGCGTCGACGCCGAGCCCATGGCCGGCACCTGCGCGACGGTCTGGCGCGGGCGGCCCTCCAGCACCTCTGCGCCCTCGAGGGTCAGCGCCACCGGCCGCGGCCGGCGGCTGCGCTTGCCCTGGGCGGTGGGGTAGGGGACGGCGCCGCCGTTGCGCACGTGCGCCGTCACCACCCACAGGGCGTCGCCGCGGGATTCGATCTCCACCTCGAGGTCGTCGAGGCGCGGCAGCCGGTCGGGCAGGGAGGCGACGAAGGCCAGCGTGGGGGCCAGCAGGGAATCGAGGGCGGCGGCCGGGGGCGTGCGCCGGGCGAAGGGGGCTTCGCCGCCGACCTTCACGACGGTGCCGTCGGCCAGGGTCGCCTCGCGCCAGGGCAGGAGGCCGGCGCCGTCCAGGGCGGCGGCGCCGAGTTCGGCCAGGGCCCGCAGGGCGGGGTCGACGGCGTCGGCGGTGTCGGCCGGCGCGTCGGCGAGGGTGGTGTCGGCGGATGCGGTGTCGACGGATGCGGTGTCGATGAGCGCGACATGCAACGGCGGCGTCCACACGTCCACCGCGAAGGCCGGCACGCCGAACTGGTAATAAGCCCAGTCCTGGATGTTGCCGGGAGCGGGCTTCGCCGGCGCCACGCGCGGGGCGTCTCGGCCCGCGTCCGCCAGGGCGGCGGCGTGGTCTGCGGCGAAGGCGTTCCACCAGACGAGGTCGGCCGCGGGCGGCGTCTTCGCCGGTCCGGTGTCCAGGTAGGACAGCACGTCGTCTTCGTCCAGCTCGGGACGGTTCAGGGCCTCGCGGGCGATCTCCAGCAACTCGGCCACGCCGTAGAGCTTCTGGGTGTCGAGCCCGGCGCGGCGGGCGAACCAGCGCGGGGGCTTGTACTTCATGGCGCGAGGGTCGGCGTCGGCCTCGGCGATCGGGGCGGCGGCGAGGGTGTTGGCAGGCCCGAACACGATCACCAGGGCGATCTCCGGGTGGGCGAAGGCGAAATCCAGCAGGGCGCGGCTCTCGATCTCGCTGGCGGCCCAGGGGCCGTGGCGCGGCGTCCAGTGACGGAAGCCGTGGGGAAAGTTGCGTCCCGGGATCGCGCCGCCCGGGGCGTCCTCGTTGTAGCGGCCGTCGCCGTCGTCGTCGTCGCCCTCGACCAGCTTGCGGTACAGGCCTCGCTCGCCTGCGGCCGGGTCGGCCTCGCGGGCGAAGCCCTCGTCCAGGAGCCAGGCGCCGGCGGGGTCGGGCAGGAGCATCTCGGCGATCAGGCCGTCGCCGTCCAGATCGTTCGGACCGTCCTCGTCGACGGCGCCGTCGCGGTCGTCGTCCTCGGGCCGGGCGTTGGCGCCGTCGCGGACCCGAGGCTTGGCGAAGAATCGGGCCGCGCCGTCGGGGCTCAGCGAGGGGACCAGATGCCAGGCCACGTCCTGTGCGCGGCCCGGCCAGGCGCCGGTCACCAGTCCGCGCGCCAGGGTCAGCACGGCCTCGGCGCCGGCGGGGGTGTCGCCGTGGGGGTCGCCGATCACCAGCACGGCCGGAGCGTCGGCGGCGCCGTCGCGGGGTGCGAGGCTCAGCAGGGGCAGGTCGCGGCCGCCGGCGGTGGTGGCCAGCACGGTCGACTCGGCGCGGGCGTTGTTGCGCGCGATCAGCTGCAGGGCCGTGGTCAGGGCGTCGTGATCGGCGTACTGGTCGGCCGGGGAGGCGGCCGCGGCGAGCGCGGGGATCAGAACGATCAACAGCGTGATAAGATGACGCATGAACGACCTTCGGCTCGGGTGATGAACGGCCAGGCGCACCATTGTACCCCTTCCCGGTCGGGCCTGTGTATGACGAATCTCGGCGTATCCGGCGCCGGGCCTCTCCGTCCGCGTAACGTCCGCGTAACGCAGCCGGCGTATCTTCGATCACGCGTTGCAGCTGATCCGTCGGCGAAAGGACATGTCCATGCGGTGTCTGTTCAATACTCTCGTTGCTCTCCTGATCATCGGCGTCGTCCTGCAGCTGGGCTGCGGTTCGTCATCCACGCCGACGGAGCCGGCTCCGGACCCGGAGCTGGTCGATCTGGCCGGTTCGGTCGCGGGCCATGACGCCGCCGACTTGACGATTCAAAGCTCCATCGGCGAATGGCCGGTGGGCGCGGACGGGGCCTTCACCGTCTCGGTACCCGCCAGCGGCGGCTGCCAGCTGGCCATCGTACAGTCGCCCGACGAGACCCCGGTCCTGCTGGGCTGGCTCGGCGAGTCGCGCCGGACCGTCGATCATCGGTCGACGGCCGAGGTCCTGGCCTACTTCGCCCTGGGCGGCTACCTCTTGCCGTTGGACCTCCAGATCGTGCTCATCGAGGCTCTGGAACAGGACGCGGGGGTGGACGACCTGGCCGCGGCCATCGAAGCCGCCCTGGCGGACGACGCCGCGAGCCTCGTCGATCACGACTCCGCGGGCGCCCAGGCCATCCGCGACGCCATCCTCGCCCTCTCGGCCCGCCTGGAACAGCTCTACGGCGCGGCGGCGCCGGGGGACAAGGCGATGCAGATCAGCCCGTCCGACGCTCGCAGCGGCATCCACGTCCTGGCCGACGGCTCCCGGATCAACACGGTGCAGATCGTCAACGACTACCGCCGACGCAGCTACGCCGAGATCGGGCAGGACTCCTGGGTCCGGGAGGACGACGGCCAGACGGTGACCACGGGCACGTCCCACGAGGACTCGCCCCAGTGGGTCGACCCCACAAACGGCGTCGGCGAGGGTGTCCTGAACGTGACCGAGGACATCTTCAACGGCATCTACGACGTGGGGACCTTCGCCTACCAGCCGGTGCTGGCGGGCTCGTTCACCCTACCCGTCCCCGAGGGGGCCTCCAGCGCCACCTACACGATCACCATCGTCGGTCCCGGCGCCGGCCTGGGCGACCTGCAGACGTTGACGCCGGAACAGCAGGATCAGGCCCTCTTCGTCACCGCCTACTCCCTGGTCACCGACCTGATCATCCCGGCGATGATGAGCATCATCATACCGGTCAGCACGGCCGATGCGGGGGCGACCGACGCCTTCACCCACGTCCTGACGTCGCCCGACGGGATCGCGATCCTGCAGGACATCACCAACCTCCTGCTGGCCGAGCCCGATCTGGTGTCGGACCTGCTCAACGGCGAGTTCGTGCAGGCCCTGACACGCTCGTGGGACACCATCATCCAGGGCGGCGCCTTCCAGACGGCGGCCATGAACTTCTTCGGCTACGCGATCCTGCACCTGGAGAGCCAGGGCGTGCTGAGCATGACCCAGGTCAACGCCGCCATCACCACGACCTCCACGATAGCCACCGTCTTCCGGGGACTTGAGATCGCGAACCTCATCCTCGCCGCGGGCGATCTGGGCGTGGTCATCGCCCACATGGGCCTGTCGAACATGGCCGACGTGTGGACGATCACCGTGTTCCCGCCGGAGGTGCGCCTGTCGCCGGCGCTCAGCCGCATCGAACCGTTCGGGACCCAGACCCTGACCGCGGCCGTCCCCGAGCTGACCGGCAGCTCCTCGGACGTGACCTTCAAGTACCGCTGGAACTGCACGGGCCGGGCCGGCGTCATCGCCGACGCCGCGGGCCACTCAGGCACCAGCTTCGAGAGCAGTTACGAGTTCGTCTCCTACATCGCCGAGGCCGGCATCCCCGGCAACGACCAGGTGTCGGTGACGGTGACCCAGGTCGTCACCGGCGCCGGCGGCACGCAGGAATCGGAGATCGGCTCGGCCTCGGCGACCGTCATCGTGGGCGGCAACAGCACCTGGATCAGGCCCGAGGAGACGGACCTGCAGCCCGACGAGACGGTGACCCTGACCCTGTCGGTCTTCGTGGACGAGGACACGGGCGACCCGGCCGACCTGACCTACCAGTGGACCTGCGACGAGTCGTTCGGGACCGTGATCGCCGGCGGCACGCCGAGCGACTCCACGCTGACCTACCGGGCGGGATTCAACGCCGCCGAGGTCGACGAGATCGTCACCGCCGAGGCCTTCCTGCCCGGCGACGGAGGTCCCGAATCCCAGGGCGAGTCCACCGCGATCCTCGCCGTGGCGCCGCCGGAACTGAGGATCACGCCCGTCGCGCCCATCGTGCTGCCCGAGGAATCGATCACGCTGACGGCCAACGTCACGCCGACGCCCGACGGCACGCTGACCTACGTCTGGTCCTGCACCGACGACTACGGCGTCCTGAGCGGCTCCGGCGTCAGCGTCGACTACGTCGCCGGCACCGACGATGGCCACGATATCGTGGAGGTCGAGATCACGCTGGCGCCCCCCGGCGGCGGGTCGGTGGTGCTGGGCACCGCGAGCGTGGCCGTCGAGGTGGACGAGCCCGTGCCGGGCGAGGCCTGCGTGCTCGAACTGGATACGATCAACAGCATCATGTACATCGACCCCACCGGGTATCGCTACTTCGACGTGGAGGTCCGGGACTGCTTCGACGAGCCCGTGGAGGGCGAGACCGTCACGCTGAGCATCGAGGGACCGGGGCACTTCGACGACACGGTCCTGGTCACCGGTGCGGACGGTCGCGCCGACACGATCCTGCACGGCGACGCCATGGGCGCGGCCCGCATCACCGGCGAGACCAGCAACGGCGTCGTCGATGTCGTCTACTGGGTCTTCGGCGGCGAGGTCGACGTGCTCCCGACCGAAGGGGTCCTGAGGACCGACAACGACGTCGTCGAGCTGGCCCTGACCCTCACGTCCGGAGACATGTTGGGCGCGCGGCTGGACTACGGCTGGACCGTCAGCCAGACGACCGTGGACAACTGGCACCACTACGCCGGCGACCTGGTCGTGAACGAATCCGATCCCACGCGCGCCACCCTCTACGCCGGCTGGGCTCCGGATCCCCCCGACATCATCCGGGTCGTGGCCGGAGCCTACGCCTACTGGGGCGAACAGCGCATCGGTCTGGGGCACGGCTTCTACGAGTTCACCACCACGTACAACCCCACGTCGGTCTCCGCCTCGGTCAATGTCCATATGTGTGAAGATCCCGGAGCGGGCTGGTACCGTGCGAAGGTCGACGGCCATTTTCAATGGGACGCCGCCGAGGGTGATTATTACCGCTACTTCCTGTATCACGAGGACTGCGAATCGGGCCCCTACGAGATGGACTTCATCGAAGTCGGCACGCTGAGGGGTATCCTCTGGTCCGATGAGTACCCGGACGACCACCCGTGCTGGTTGCCGGACAGGACGAAGGCCACATACTGGATGTTCACCGCAAATGCGTCGTTCGACGACCCGGACGATCGCGCGGCCTGGATCGACGCGCAGCGACAGGAAGCCCTGAGCATCATGCAGCCCTACAGCCTGGAGTACCAGGCGATCCCCGCGGACTGGCCGTCCGACCTGATCTACGGCGTGGTGGGGAGTGTGATGTTCCAGTGGAACTGTCCGGATTAGGGTGGCGAGGCGATCGGGATTCATCGACGAAGCCGTGTCGTTCCGACGAGTGGGGGCGTGACAACGCCCCCGCTATGCCCTTGTGGTGACATGACATAATGGCAGCCGCTGGTCGCCCGTTGTACTCAGGTAAGAGTGTCTGATTCCTAACTCATTCTTTGTAAACGATTTACACGCAATCTCCCTTCCGGCCGTCTCCGGCACGCCCCCTGCAATACCCTTGAGACGACCCATCCGCGCTGATGCGCTTTCGGATAGAGAGAGGGAGAGCCCCATGAAGAACCTGACCGTCAACGCCGCCGAGACCCTGCAGCGCGCCCAGTCCCGCGCCTACGAGACCGGCCACCCCGAGCTGGAGCCCCTGCACCTGCTGTGGGCCCTGCTGGCCGAGACCGGCGTCGCCGGCAGTGCCCTGCGCAGCCTCGAACTCGATCCCCGGCTCGTGCTGCGCACCGTCGAGGGCGAGCTGGCCAACCTGCCGACCGTCGAGCAGAAGGACGTGCCGGCGCCCGGCCGCGACCTGCAGCAGGTGTTGCTGGAGGCCCAGTCCCTGGCATCGCAGTCTTCCGGAGGCATGGTCGGCACGCGCGAGTTGCTGCTGGCCGTCGCCGCGGGCAACGGTCGCGCGGGCAGCGTGCTGAAGACCTTCGACGTCACGGCCGACAAGCTCGCCCGGGCCCTCGAGTCCGTCGGCGCCACCGGCGCCTACCAGGGCGACCAGGAGCCCGAGGTCGGCGGCGAGTCCGCCCTGGACCGCTACGCCCGCGACCTCTGCGCCGCCGCGCGCGACGGCAAGATCGACCCGGTCATCGGCCGCGACGAGGAGATCCGCCGCGTGGTGCAGATCCTCTCGCGCCGCACCAAGAACAACCCCGTGCTCATCGGCAGCCCCGGCGTGGGCAAGACCGCCGTGGCCGAGGGCCTCGCCCGCCGACTGGTGGCCGGCGACGTGCCCGTCGGACTGCAGGGCAAGACCCTCTATACCCTGGACATGGGCGCCCTGCTCGCCGGCGCCAAGTACCGCGGCGAGTTCGAGGACCGGCTCAAGGGCGTGATCAAGGAAGTGACCGGGCGCGAGGGCGACACGCTGCTCTTCATCGACGAGATGCACACGCTGGTCGGCGCCGGCGCCGCCGAGGGCGCCATGGACGCGTCGAACATCCTCAAGCCCGCCCTCGCCCGCGGCGAGTTGCACTGCATCGGCGCCACCACCCTCGACGAGTACCGCCGCCACATCGAGAAGGACCCCGCCCTGGAGCGGCGCTTCCAGCCGGTGATGATCGAGGAGCCCACGCGCGAGCAGGCCGTGGCCATCCTGCGCGGCCTGAAGGAGAAGTACGAGGTGCACCACGGCATCCGCGTGTCCGACTCGGCCGTCGTGGCGGCGGTGGACCTGTCGAGCCGCTACATCAGCGACCGGCAGCTCCCGGACAAGGCCATCGACCTGATGGACGAGGCCGCCTCGGAGCTGCGCATGGAGATCGACTCGGTGCCCGCCGAGGTGGACGTCCTGCAGCGACGCCGCGACCAGCTCGAGATGGAGAAGCTCGCGCTGGAGAGCGAGACCGAGGCGCAGGCCGTCGCCCGCCGCGAGGCCATCGAGCGCGAGCTGGCCGAGATGGAGGACGAGCTCGCGTCCCTGCGCGCCCGCTGGGAGCAGGAGAAGGCGGCCATCGACGACATCCGCGCCCTGCAGGCGGAGCAGGAGCGCCTCGGCACCGGGATCGAGGACGCCCAGCGCCGCGGCGACCTGGCGCAGGCCTCGCAGCTCAAGTACGGCCGCGCCAGCGAGCTGGAGACGGAGATCGACGCGGCCCGCGCGCGCCTGGTCGAGCTGCAGGGCGAGCGTCCGCTGCTGCGCGAGGAGGTGGAGGAGGAGGACATCGCGCGCCTGGTGGCCAAGTGGACCGGCATCCCGGCCCAGCGTTTGGTGGAGGACGAGACCGCCAAGCTGCGCGCGCTGGAGTCGCGCATCGCCGGGCGCGTCGTGGGCCAGGACCACGCCGTCGCCCAGGTGGCGCGCACCGTGCGCCGCGCCCGCGCCGGCCTGACCGACCGCGACCGCCCCCTCGGATCGTTCCTGTTCCTCGGCCCGACCGGCGTAGGCAAGACCGAGCTCGTGAAGACCCTCGCCGCCGAGCTCTTCGGCGACGAGCGCCACATGGTGCGCCTGGACATGTCCGAGTACATGGAGCGCCATAGCGTGGCCCGCATGATCGGCGCCCCCCCCGGCTACGTGGGCTTCGAGTCGGGCGGACAGCTCACCGAGGCGGTCCGCCGCCACCCCTACACGGTGATCCTGCTGGACGAGGTGGAGAAGGCGCACCCCGAGGTGATGAACGTCCTGCTGCAGCTGCTCGACGACGGTCGCCTGACCGACGGCAAGGGCCGCGTGGTCGACTTCCGCAACACCCTGGTGGTGATGACCAGCAACCTCTGCCAGGAGGAGCGTTTCGCGCCCCGCGCGGACCTCGACGAGGCCGGCCGCCGCGAGCAGGAGCAGGAGCTGCTGCAGTCGCTGGCCCAGCACTTCCGGCCCGAGTTCCTCAACCGCGTCGACGCGGTGGTGAGGTTCAACGCGCTCACGCGCGAGCTCATCCGCGTCATCGTGGAGCTGGAGCTGGCCAAGGTGGACGCCTCGCTGCGCGAGCAGCGCGTGCGCCTGAGCTGGACGCCGGCCGCGGTGGACCGTCTGGCCGAGCTGGGGTTCGACCCGCAGTTCGGCGCGCGGCCGGTGAAGCGCGTGATCCAGCGGGAGGTGCAGGACCGTCTGGCGGACGGGATCCTGGCGGGCGAGGTGTCGGCGGACGGGGAGGTGGAGCTGGACGTGGACGGTGACGGGTTCACGCTCGGCGCGGTGCTGTGCGGGGAGGTGAAGGAGGGGGAGGCGTGACGCGGAAGCGTCCGGTCGACAAGCCGCCGACGAAAAGAGCGGGGCCTCGCGGCCCCGCCCTCTTGTCATTCCGGGCGTCCGACCGGATTCATGACTCAATGAAGTAGATCAACCGGTCGTTGAAGTGGATGTCGCTCAACTCGGGTGGCGGCTCCGGCACCGGGGGCCCCTCCAGGATCACCGGCAAGATGTCCGGTGGCTTCTCCTCGATGCCCCTCTTGCGCTCGAGAGCGTAGAGCACTTCCCGCTTCACCCACTCCGAGGCTTTGGCCGCCGAGGACCAGAAGAGCAGGAAGAGGTCCGCGTCGTCGATACGGCGGTAGAGCTCCTTCTCCCAGCGAGCGCCCGGGTCCAGGGAGAGCAGGTCCTGGAAGTACTCGATGTTCACCCCCGCGAGCATCTGGACCCGCTTGAGAACCTCGTTGCGGTCGGGTGTTGCGTATGAGACGAATGCGCTTTCGTACCTCTTGAGTCGACCTGACGCCGCGGATGCTGGCTCACGATCGGCCACCTCGCCCGCCCGATCCGCGACGCCGATCCGGAAGTGCACCCTGCCGCAGGGAACTCCGTCGCACAGTACTCGCAGGCAGCCGATGATCGTCTCACCGGCGAAGTCGTCCGGCACGTCGAGCTGGAAGGTCGCGCGCTTGGGATCGCCGCGCCAAATGAAGGATCGTACCGGATCGTCGATCCGCATGCCTGGAGACGACAACTCCAGGCTGAGACGCTGGCCCCGCTCGACCAAGTCCTCCAGGCCTGATACGCCGAGCCGTTTCGCTTCCGGATCCATCTTGCGGTTGAGCGACTCCACGTGTTCCGCCTGGTCCGGTCGATGCGCCCAGGCCTCGACGATCGTGCTGCAGCCCATTCGGACACGGGGTTGGGAATAGACCGTGCAGTCGAGGTCGTCGCTGAGGGTGTCCGGTTCAACCTCGGCTCGTGCCGGAGTGATCGTTCCGAAGGGTTCGGTAGGGATGAGGAGAGGATGCCAGCCCTGAGGTCCCGTTCTGGGTGGAAGGACCAGGTCGCTGGAGCGAGGCAGCACGAGCGGCTCACTGATGGTGCTTGCTTCCAACGGCCCGCTCGGTCGAACGGCCATCGCCTCTTCGCCCGGTGCATCGTCCACGCCGCCGGATGAGCCCGGATCATCCGTGGTACCGACCATCGCGGAGATCCGGATCTCGCCCTGTGCGCCGGCAGCGGTCGCATTGCCGAACAGCAGCGTTCCCTGCCCATCGAAGGAATCCACTAGATACTTCGTCGCGTCCGCCATTTCACTCAAACGAAGGTCGGAGGCCGCGATCGTGATGATGATGGTTCCGTGGCGATCATCCAGTTCGCGTGCAATGGAGTCCGCGAGATGGCGTGCGCCCACAGTGCTCCGATCTGGGCCGGAGGAGACAACGGAATGATGACGCCAGATGGAATCGCCTACATGAGGGCCCAGGATGTCCGCCAGGGGGGCGTTGATCTGGTCGGGTCCCAGCAGCGAGGCCAGGATGGAGGCGCACCCTGCCGGATCGGCGCCGTCATCAAGCAGCAACAGTCCGCCTGAGACCTCACGGAGCGCCTTGCGATGAAGAGCCGATGCCGGTGACTCGTCCGTCACCCGCGGAGAGATGAAGTACGCGGATGCGGGAAGCTCCTCGGAGGCGAGAGCGAGCTGGCAGGCCATCATGCCGCTCTCGTCCACTTCCAGCTCCAGCATCGCTACAATCCCCGCCCGTGCATCCAGGCGTTTTTTCAGGGGGATGTCGGACCCGGTCGCTTTCTCGAAGTCGTCCGGCTGCAGTTGGAGTAGATCCTCGGCGTCAAGGCCGTTATCGCGCAACGTGGTGAGCACCTGCTCTCCGTAGCCGCCGATCCCGACGAACAGAACACCTGTGGATCCCTTGTGCTCGTGCATGCAGACCTCCCGTCGAGATGACGAAATGCGTGGGCGGTCCCCAGGATATCATGATGCGGTCTGGGGATATACCTCACGTACTCTGCGTCGGTCCGTAGCTGCAAAACAAGGGCGGGGCCTCGCGGCCCCGCCCTCTCTCGTACCCATCCGGGACGACTTACTTGATCAACGTCATCTTCTCCGCCTGCGTGAAGCCGGAGCCCGTCTTCAGGCGGTAGAAGTAGGTGCCGCTGTTCACCGGGCGTCCGCTCTCGTCGCGGCCGTCCCAGCTGTAGACGTTCAGGTACTCGCCGGCGGTCAGGTGGGCGTCGACCACCTTGCGCACGTGGCGGCCGCGGATGTCGAAGACGTCCAGGGCGACGTGGTCGTCGCGCTCCAGCATGAAGCTGAAGCTCGTCTTCGGGTTGAAGGGGTTGGGGTAGTTGGCGCCCAGCGCGGTGGCGAGCACGGGCGTGTCGCCGATGCCGGTGGCGTCGTAGTTGGCCGCGCCCGGGGTGCCCTGGTCGCCGTCGCCGAAGGTCGGGCCGCCGGCTCCCCAGTTGGAACCGACGTTGTTGTCGCCCGAGGTGAACTGCATCGACTGGCCGTTCGGATCCGGCCACAGCGTGCCGCCGTCCCAGGCCACGTAGTCGATCTCGGCCATGGTGGCGTCGTAGAGGATCAGCTCGTCGGCGCCGTTGCTCAGGCCGATGCCGCTGTAGACGTAGTCCGCCGTCACGCCCTGGGTGGCCATGGTGTCGGCGTTGACGCAGAACACCATGTACTCGCCCGGGTTGATGACCAGCGGGCCGCCGTTGGCGATCAGGTGCGAGTCGAAGTCCGCGTCGGCGATGGTCCAGCCTTCCAGGTCCACGGCCTCGGTGTCGGCGTTGTAGAGCTCGAACCACTCGCCGCCCGAGTCGTAGACGACGTAGGGGTTCTGCATGATCTCGTTGATCACGATGGCGGGCAGCTCGGGCACGTCGATGACCGCGGTGGTGTTCGCGGCGATCGGGTTGCCGTGCTGGTCCTCCACGTTGTTGACGCGCACGGTGTGCTCGGGGACGCCCAGGGTCGAGGCCAGGGTCAGCACCACGTAGGTGGGGTCGCCCTGCACGACGGCCTCGGTCACGGCGATGGTGTTGGCCGGCGTGGCCGTCTCGTAGACCTCGTAGTTGAGCGCGTCGGCGCCGGTGATCGCGTCGATGGGCTCGTTGTAGAGCAGGGTGACCGAGGTCGTCGCGGTCAGCGTGGCGCTGGTCAGGGTCGGCGGATCGAGGTCGGGATCCTGGCCGTTGTTGGTGATGTCCGAGAGGAGGCCGACGATGATCTGGCCCTGCCCGGAGTAGGTGCCGCCTGCGCCGGCGGCCACCAGCTCGTCGCCGATCAGCCAGGTCTCCAGGCCCGGGGCGACGTCGTCGTCGATGCGGATCACCACGTCGCCCGAGCCGTCGTTGATCGTGAAGTTGTGGGCCGGGTTGCCGCCGGCGGTGGTGGCGATGGCCGTGATCGGGCCGGTGGTGCCGGTGTAGGTGCCCTCGTTGTTGGGCAGGGCGGCGTTGGCGGTGGTCTTGATCGTCGGGCTCAGCGCCGGGTTGCCGGTGCTGACCAGCTCGACCTCGTAGCTCACCAGCTCCAGCGTCGTGAAGTAGTAGTCCACGCGGCCGGTCACCTTGACGATGTTCGAGGTGTCGTTCAGCAGCTCCATGCCGGTGCTGTAGTAGGTGCCGTAGATGTTCAGGCCCCGGCCGGAGGCGTCCTGCACGTAGGCGCTGACGGAGGTGCCGTCGGCCTGGTAGTTGCCGGGGATGAAGACCTGGCCCTGGATCATGATCGTGGTGCCGTCGAAGCCGGCCGAGTCGGCGTGCACGAAGGAGATGGGCGTGATGGTCTCGGGCGCCACGGCGTAGGTGTAGAAGCTCAGCGGAGCGTCCGACGGGTTGGTCGTGGTCTGGGTGTCGTCGTCGGTGGCCGAGACGTAGTAGTCGACCGTCGAGCCGTCGGGGGCGCCGGGAATGGTGCCCGTGTAGGTGTCGCCCGTGTCCAGGGCCATGGCCACGGTCGAGAAGCCGCCGCCGTCGACCTGGTAGTGGATGCTCGCCGACGTGACGATGCCGTCGTTGTCGGTGATGTCGGCGTAGACCGTGACGGTCTCGCCGGGGATGGGCAGCAGCGAGCGGTGATAGACGTTCGCGACCGCGGGCGGCACGGGCTGCACGCCGCCGTTGCTGGCGCCGGGGGTCGGGTCCTGCGCGTTGTACGCGGTGGTGACCAGGGCGCCGCCGCCGCCGTCGGGGATGCGCTGGTTGGAGTGGCCGGTCCCGTCGCCGTTCATGCGCTCGTCCACCTGGGGCTGGCCCGGCGTCAGGACGTCCAGCAGGCCGGTGTCGTCGGCGTCGCCGGTGTCGTAGACGATGGCGTCGACCAGGTTGGTCGCGGTGACGGCCGTGCCGACGGGGAAGTCCGTGTCGTGGCCCGTGTACAGGGCGACGGCGTCGGCGCCGTTCTGGATCAGGTTCGTGTCGGGGGTCACGTCCCAGTCGCAGTTGGCGACGTTGGCCGCGTCGCCGCAGACCACGAAGAAGCCGTTCGCGTCACAGACGTAGCCGTCCAGGTCGAAGGCGGCGTACGACGTGTCGGAGCTGCCGTTGAAGAGGACCAGTACGAGACCGTCCAGCGACTCGCTGGGAGCACCGTAGAGCTCGATGAACTCCGCGCTGTCCGTGCTGACCTGGTCGGCGTCGACCTCGTTGATCAGTACGACGGCCTGGGCGCTCGCGGCGCCGAGGACGAGGGCGAGCAGCAGCGTCAACCAGACCTTGGCGGCGCTCCCGAATCGTGTCGATGTCTGCATGGTCATCATCTCCCGTGTTTCTCTGCCAGTTGCGACGCCCGGACGACTCGGGCGGCGGATTCAGGGGTGGCTCGGCATCGTATCACATCGCTGGAGAAATGACATGAAATTGCTGCGAAAAATGCGCCGTCGGCAGGAAACATCATGGGAGGTTGCGGCGGGGAGCGGGAGCCCTTAGAGTCGGGTGGTCCCATTAGAGTCATGGAGCCATATCGTGAATGATGACAAGCAGTTGAGCCTCGGCATCACGGGGCACCGGCACCTGGGGGACCCCGAGGCGGTGGCCCAGGCCCTGGACCGGGCGGTCGCGACGCTGGCCGGACCGGCGCCCCCGCTCTACAGCGCACTCGCCGAGGGCTCCGATCGCCTGGCGGCCCGGTCGGTGCTGGCGGCCGGCGGCCGCCTTCACGTCGTGCTCCCCCTGGCCCCCGACGACTACCGGAACGACTTCGCCGACGACGCCTCGTGGGCCGAGTTCAACGCGCTGCTGTCGCGCGCCGAGACCGTCGAGACCGTGCCGCCCCAGCCGGACCGCGGCACGTCCTATCTCATTGCCGGTCGCCGTGTGGCGGACCTGTGTGATATCCTGATCGCCGTCTGGGACGGTCGTCCCGCACGTGGTCGCGGCGGCACCGCCGAGATCGTGGCCCATGTCCGGTCGGCGGCGCGCCCCCTGTATTGGATCGACAGCGAAGATCCCGCGCGCGTGGTGCGCGAACGCATGCCTGGAGATATCCGGTAGGTGTCCATGTTCGAGCCTCGCCCCGTCAAGACCATCGCCGCCGACCAACGGGATGCGGAGGTGCGTCGACGCGCCGAGGGGTACATGAAACTGCTCGCGGCCTGCTGCGAGGAGCGGCCACTCCCGAAGCAGGTCTGCGCCCGTCTGGCCGAGCGGCTCGAAGCGACCGCCGCACATTTCCTGCCCCGCTACGTCGAGGTCAACCACGCCGCCATGAGCTTCCAGGCGCGCTATCGTCGCGCCTCGATCGCCGTCTTCGTGCTGGCCGCCGCGGCGCTGATCGTGGTGGCCGGCCAGCACGTGTTCCACGGTCCGCGCTGGCTGGTGGGCCTGGAGGTGGCCGCCATCGCGACGGTCCTGGCCATCTTCCACCTGGGCAACCGCTTCGGCTGGCACCGCAACTGGGTGGACTACCGTTTCCTCGCCGAGCGCCTGCGCACCGGCCTGTTCGTCGCCTTCCTCAGCGGCAAGACCAACGCCGACGACGAGCTGCACTGGTCCGACCGACTGATCGAGGAGTCCTGGTGCCTGGACGAGGTCGCAGACCTGTGGCGCGGCCGGCCCCGCTTCGCGACCCCGCCGCCGGAAGCGGTCCCGGTCCTGCAGGACTTCATGCGGCGCGCCTGGCTCGACATCCAGCGCGGTTTCCACGAACGCAAGGAGCGCGGCGCCCTGCACACCCACGAACGCATCTCCCTGGCGAGCGAGACGCTGTTCTGGCTGACCTTCATCGCGGCGATCCTGCACCTGTTGCCCCACGACTGGCTGCACGCCGCGCGTCTCGACGGCCTGTTGACCGAGCCGCGTCTCACCTTCGCCGTGATCGCCCTGCCCGCCTTGGGCACGGTCTTCTCCGGCCTGCGCGGGCATTTCGAGTTCAAGAAGCAGTCCGTCCGGGCGGGGGTCATGGTGCGGTATCTCGAGCATCTGGATGGGAAGCTGAGCAACGTGCAGGATCTCGAGGATCTCCTGCGCGTGGTCTGGGAGACGGAGCTGCTGATGCTGCAGGAGAACGCCGGGTGGCATCTGAATACCATGTCGAAGCCGATCGAGGTGGAGGCCTGAGGGAGAAAGCGAGAGGTTGATCCATGCCTAAGCCGAGAATCCTGGTCGCGGGCGACATCGTCAAAGACAACCACATCTACGTCGGCGAGCGGTCGTATCCCTCCCTGGACGAGATGGGCACCTATCGTCGTCAGATCGACGGGGGGGCCAGGTTGCTCTGCAGCCTCGTCGAGAAGGTGTACAAGGAAGCGGCGGAGTCGGTCGAGCCCTACATGAGTTCAGGGCCTAACGACAGGGCCTACGCTGTGTGGAATGTCGTCAAGCAGGCCAAGCTCTCAGACAAGGAAGACAAGAACGAGACCTGGCGCGTCTCCCAGCTTCTCGGCTACAGCCCCAAGCCGGAATGGAGGAACAACGGTCTTCCCAAGGGTGAGTGTCCCGACTGCGATATCGCGGTTCTGGATGACGCCGGTCTGGGGTTCCGCTTCGCGAAGAGGACGTGGCCCAAGTTCATGCTTGATGACGGCGAGCCCCATCACCCGGACTGGATCATCCTGAAGATGAGCCACCCCGTGCTCGAGGGGGATCTATGGTTCGAGCTCCGCAAGCGCTACGTCATGGACAGGGCGGAGGGACACAAGATCGTCATCGTGGTGGGGGCGGAGGATCTTCGACGGAGCGGCGTCACCATCTCGAGCGGGCATTCGTGGGAACACAGCGTCCAGGACCTGCTCGACGGCTTCAAGGACAATCAGATCTTCGCCGGCGTTCGCGAGTGCGGCCACTTCCTCGTCACCTTCCAGAGCGAGGGCGCGCTCTGGATCGACAACACGGGCGACGCTCCGAGGGCCAAGCTCGTCTTCGACCCGAAGCGGCTGGAGGGCGACTATGAGGACGAGTTCGAGGGCCAGATGGTCGGAGCCGGGTCCTGTTTCACGGCCGGCCTGGTCGGCGCCTTTCTCGAGTCGCCCGACTCCGCCGCCATGGAGCTGGGCATCAAGCGCGGACTCCATGCGGCCAGGGTCCTCTGGGAAAGAGGCCATGAACCCGTCAGCCGGAACAGGGCGCCCGGCTATCCCTTTTCCGCGGTGCGCAAGGCCCTGAGCAGCAAGCCCGACACGTACACCTGCTCCGAGGTTCCGCACGCGGCTTTCCGCGAGGGAACACACGACTGGTCGTTCCTCGAAGACGGCGGGCACCATGGAACGCCCATGTACGGCCAGGCCCGGCGACTGGCCCTGAGCGGCTTCAAGGATCTGAAAGGCATCCCCTACGGGGAGTACGGCGCCCTCCTCACGGCGGACCGCGGCGAACTGGAGAGCTACAACTCGCTGCGCCGTCTCATCCTGTCGTACAGGGACGATACCGGGGCCAAGAAGCCGCTCTCTATAGGCGTGTTCGGTCCGCCGGGCGCAGGTAAATCGTTCGGCGTGGAAGAGATCGCGAAGGGGACTCTCGGCCAGGACGTACCCCTGCTGGTCTTCAATCTCTCGCAGTTCGACATCAACACCCCGGACATGCTGCACGGAGCCCTGCACCAGGTTCGCGACGAGGCGATCAAGGGCAGCACTCCGGTCGTCTTCTGGGACGAATTCGATTGCCGAGGTCTGCAGTGGCTCCAGTACCTGCTGTCGCCCATGCAGGACGGTTCGTTCGTCGACGATCAGATCACACGTGTCCTGGGGAAGTGCCTGTTCGTGTTCGCCGGCGGCGTGATGAGCTCGCGCCAGGAGTTCGTGACGGCGGCGGAATGGGAGAAGAAGGGCATCGAGGAATTCGAACAGCTCAAGGGACCGGACTTCGCCAGCCGGCTGCACGGATACCTCGACGTGCTCGGCCCCAATCGCCGGGAACCGCGGACGAAGGACGAATACGGTCGGGACCTGTTGGCCCGGCCCGACCTGAGCTTCCCGGTCAGGCGGGCGATTCTCATCCGGGGTCTGCTGAGAGTGGGTAAATCGGACGAACTGGACATCGACCCCGGACTCCTGAACGCCTTGCTCAAGGTGCGGTCCTACAAGCACGGTACCCGATCCCTGCAGAACCTGCTGAAGATGCTGTCCAAGAACCCCGAGGGCCGGTACATGCCGTCGAGCCTGCCGCCGGCGGAGCAGCTCCGACTTTTCGTCGACGAGAAGGAGTTCATGGAGCATGTCGTCGAGTACGAGTCGTTCCAGACCTGTTGCCACGAGCTGGCGGTGTCCGTCCACGATCACTACTGGGACGACAAGATCAAGAGGGGGTGGGGCAAGGAAGAGGACCGGGAGCCGTTCGAGCAGCTGAGCGAATCCTTGAAGGCCGACAACGTCGCCGCCGCACTGCGGATCCCGGAGATCCTGGCTCTTGTGGGGCTTCGTCTCGTCAGGAAGGAGTCATCGTTCGAGGGAGACCCCAGGGAGATCAAGACCATACTCGAGAACAACATCGAGCTGCTCGCGAGAGCCGAGCACATCCTCTGGCGACGATACCGAACCCTGAGCGGCTGGAAAGTGCACAAGAAGAGCAAGACGGACTACGTCTGGAAGCGGCACAAGGATCTGATCGATTTCGACGATCTCACTCCGGACAAGCAGGAGTACGATCGGGACAGCGTCCGGGCCTATCCGGCCAAGGCCGACAAGGCCGGGTTCAAGATCGTCAAGGAATCCTGAGCGAGACGGGCATCGGTCGTACGCCTATTGTGAAGGCACTGGCATCGTCCCGTGCCGATCGCCCTCGCTATCTCAGGATTCGCGCCATCTCCCTCTCCACTTCCCGCCCCCGATCCCGCCCATACCAAAGATGCAACCTCTCCAGCATCTCCGGCTTCTCCAACCCCTCCGCCTTCGCCTGCGCGACCACCGCCTGCGCCGCCGCCGGCCGCGGCCCCCAGCCCCATAATTCCTCGCCCTCGGCGTCGAACACCACCAGCCGCGGAACGGCGCGCCCGCCGTTCGTCAGGTAGCGGTCCATGATGTCGAGGTTCTCGTCGCGCGGCAGGATGCGCAGCTCGATCAGCGGATTGCGCGCGGCCATGGCCGCCAGGTAGGGCAGGCACTGGGCCGAGTCGCCGCACCAGGGCTCGGTGAGCACCATCCACAGGCGGGGTTCGGCGACGGCGTCGAGGCGGGCGGCGAGGTCGTCGGAGACCTCGTAGGTGCGGCCGATGCGACGGGAGCGATGCAGGTTGAGCTTCGTGTAGCCGACGCGCTCGGCGGCCTCGGGGTCGAGACCCTCGGTGGGGGCGTCCGCCTGCCGCTCCATCAGCTCGAGGTAGGCGTCGTAGTCGAGGCCCCCGTGGGGGCGGCGGTCGAGGAAGAACTGTGCGGGCATGGCGCCTCCGGGCGAGTCTCGCGGGTCAAGTCGTTCGCGCGCGGGTCGATGATCAGGGGAGGGGTCGGCGCCGTCAAGATCGTCCCGGCTCCGGACCGTCACGAACGCCGTGAAGGGGTGTGCCATGATCCGCCGTATGTTCCTCGTGCTCCTGCTGCTCGCCGGCTGCTCCGGCGACGATCCCGCCGAGCCGCCCGCGAACGACGAGCCCGGCTGTCCCGACGGCCCCATGCTCACCGTCAGCCCCATCGCCTTCGAGGATCTCGACAGCGTCTACCCCCTGGGCAACATCAATCCGCCCGGGCACATCTCGCCGACCGATCACATGGGCCTGACCATCCGCGTCGAGCCCGGCGCGGACGCGCCCGTGGAGACGGATCTGCTCTCGCCCGGCGACCTGGTGGTCACGCAGCTCAGCGCCCAGGAGTTCGTCAACGCGGGCTACGCCGACTTCGGCATCGGCCTGCAACCCTGCGAGGACATCTACGTGGGGTTCGGGCACGTCACCTCCCTGGATCCCGACCTCTTCGACTTCGCCGGCGACTTCGCCGACTGGACCCTGCTCAGCGAGGACGTCCAGCCGGACGAGACCTACCGCTACTACCGCTTCGACTGCGAGGTGCCGGTGGTCGCCGGCCAGCGCCTGGGCAGCGGCGGGGGCGTCGCCGACCAGTGGGGCGTGGACATCTCCGTCTACGACCTGACCCTCCCTCCCGCGACCATGGCCAGCGACCGCTGGGACGGCGAGTGGTACCTCAACTCGCGCTGCATCCTCGACTACTTCGTCGACGGGGCCGTCCACGACGCGCTCTACCAGCTCCTGGAGCTTCCGCAGGACGTGCTGGACGCGGGAGACGCCTGCGGCAACCTCTACGACGACGTGCCGGGCGCCCTGCGCGGCGTCTGGTTCCACGAGAGCACGACCCTGACCTGGCCCGACGAGAACAATCTCTCGTTCTCCGTGCGCAACACCGATCCGGGCCAGTACCTGATCGGCATGGGCGTCGCCGCGGCGACCGTTCCGGGCGCCGCGTATTTCATCGAGACCACGACGACCGGCAACGTGAACAGGGTCTTCGAAGAGGTGACCCCGGCCTCGGGGCTGCAGTACTACGATCCCCTCTACCAGGGCGGCCTGCTGATCCTGGTGCAGATGGTCGCGCCGGACACGCTGTGGATCGAGGGCGTGGCCGGCGCGGAGCCCGGAGACGGGGTCCAGTTCAGCGGGGCGAAGTCGGTGTTCGTGCGCTGAGTCGCCCCGTCCCCCCGGAACCTCTGGCGCTCCCCGTCCTTACATGCTTCCATGACCTCCAGACCAACCCGAGGGAGGAAGCGCCATGAAGACCGCCTGGATCCCCATCGTCCTCGCCGCCCTGGGACTCGGCTCGACCGCCGAGGCCAGCAGCTGCGCTCCGGAGGACCCCTTCGCCGCCGCCGATGCGGCCGCGGCCGCCAACGCCTTCGCCGTCGATCTGTATCGCGAGATCTCCGCCGGCGACGACAACCTCTTCTACTCGCCCTCGAGCCTCGCGGCCGCTCTGGCCATGACCTGGGCGGGCGCGCGCGGGGAGACCGCCGCCGAGATGGCGGACGTGCTCCACCTGCCCGCCGACCAGGCCGCGGCCCACGCCGCCTGGGCCGCCCTGCAGGACGCCTGGGCGCCGGGCGAGGACGCGACCCACCGCCTGGAGGTCGCCAACCGGCTCTGGCCGCAGATCGGCTTCGACCTGCAGCCGTCGTACCTGGAGCTGGTGCGCGAGCGCTACGACGGCGGCCTGCAGCCCCTCGACTTCGTCGGCGATCTCGAGGGCTCGCGCCTGACCATCAACGCCTGGGTCGAGGATCGGACCGAGGAGAAGATCAAGGATCTGCTGCCTCCGGGCAGCCTCGTCCCCGCCACGCGCCTGGTGCTGACCAACGCCGTCTACTTCCTCGGCGACTGGAAGCACGCCTTCGAGCCCCGCGCCACCCGCGACGAGGATTTCCGCCTGCCCGACGGCGGGACGGTCGCGGCGCCCATGATGCGCCAGGTCGAGCGCCTGAACCTGGCCGTGCACGAGGGGGTGCGCGTGCTGGAGCTGCCCTACGCGGGCGAGGAGCTGTCCATGTTCGTGCTGCTGCCCGACGCGCCCGACGGCCTGGCCGATCTGGAGCGCCGTCTCGACGCCGCGACCCTGGAGACCTGGCTGGGCGGCGCGACGCCCGAACGGGTGCGCTGCGTGCTGCCGAAGTTCAGCGTCACGGCCGGCTTCGACCTGGCCGCGACCCTGGCGAAGATGGGCATGCCCTCGGCCTTCGCGCCGTCGCGGGCCGATTTCTCGGGCCTGACCGGCGGCAAGGACCTGGTGATCGATCGCGTGATCCACAAGGCCTTCGTGGACGTGGACGAGACGGGCACCGAGGCGGCGGCGGCCACGGCGATCACCATGAAGCTGACCAGCGTGTCCAATGAGCCGCCTCCGGTCGAGTTCCGGGCGGACCATCCGTTCCTGTACCTGATCCGGCATCGGGAGACCGGCGCCATCCTGTTCCTGGGGCGCTTGACGGATCCGCGGACGTCTTGACCCGAGGGAACAACGCGGCTAGCCTGACGTACCAGTGCGAGTGCCAACCTTCCGGTCCGCGTCGGAGACCCCATCCGATCGCGATCATCTGGAGGAGATCAAGATGACATCGTTGAGAAAGCCGGTTCTGGCCGGACTCACGCTTCTGTGCCTCGTCGCCGTGCTGGCCGAGGACGCCGACGCCCGACCGCTGCGTCGCGGCCCCGGGCAGTCCGAGGTCATCATCGAGGGCAGCGCCGCGCGGCCCTTCGGCGACCTGGCCGCCGACTGGACCGAGCCCGCCGGCTTCCAGGCCGGACAGGGCTGGGAGGTGGGCTTCCGCTTCCGCCAGCGCTTCCCGGCGGGCTGGGCCGTGTCGCCCTCGTTCCACTACGTGGACTTCGGCAACTATCTGGCCGTCGATCCCGTCGAGGACATGGACATCGGGCCCAAGATGTACCGCTACGGCATCGACGTGCAGTACTTCTTCCCCGCGTCCCACGGGAATCCGCAGCTCTACTTCAGCTTCGGCGCCGCCCTGATCCGCAACAAGCTGCGCATCGGCTATCTCGACACCGAGGACTTCTTCGACGACGGCGCCAACGCGGTGGCCGGCGCCGCGGGCCTGGGCGTGCGCATCGGCAATTTCGAGATTTCCGGGGAATACAACCTGAACAAGTTCAGCACCTCGCGCTTCATCGACGGTCAGGAGGACTTCGACTGGAGCTACGCCGTGCTGCGCGTGGGCATCGCCCTGCCCGGTTCCTACTAGAGATCAAGCCCGGGGCGCCGGTTCGCGCCATCGGTCATAAGACAAACGAAGACGGCACCGCTCGCGCGGTGCCGTCTTCTTCGCGTGTCCCGCAGCTACGGCGGGCCCGCTCGGTCAGAAGACCGCGATGGGCTGTCCGGGCTGTCCCGGCGCGCCCAAGGTGGGCGTGTACGGCTCTGAGGCGACGGACCAGGGCCCCTGGCGTCCCTGACCGTCGACGCCCGCCACGCGGATGCTGTGCTCCGTATCGTAGGCGGCCGTCAACACGTACTCGTTGCTGTGCGCGTTGTTGTCCACGGTGACCCAGTTGCCGCCGTCCTCCGAATGCTGGACGACGTAGTGGTCGACCGGCGAGCCGGTGGTCGGTGCCGACCAGGTATAGGTCACCTCTTCCTGGGCCGCGGCGGTCGCGGCGAGGGCCAGGATGGACAGGGCGGTCAGTAGGGGGATCCGGATACGATTGCACTGCTTCATCTTGATGCGCTCCGTCTCGTGTCGGGCAGGCCCCCCCCGGGGGCGTCGGGTGTCTCGGATTCGGTGTCGAACGGGGTCCGGGCTGGCCGTCACGTCGGTTGTTGCAAGCACGGTGCCATGTCTTCGTGTGACGCCGGAGTTGAGGCGTCCTGTCGATACCGGACCGGAGGCGCGTCCGTGCGCTCCCGGTCGTGCCCCGTCGTTCCCCGTGGGGGAGGACGGGATGCGCTCGCCCGGCGCGGTGGGGAAGTGCGGGCGGAACGCGAAATCGGCGGATCCGCATTGCGAAAGGGAGTTCGGCTCCCATATTTGACTCTCACAATGCGAGCCGCGCTGTCGCGCGACGCCCTGAATGTCGGGCATGACGATGTCGTACGCAACGGGAGAAACGCCATGAATCCGGAAGTCGTTGCCCTGTGGCCAGAACTGGAGTGGATCGAGAACGAGGAATTGCGCGAGCAGACCGCCCGGACCTGGGAACAGGCCCTGGCCGAGAGCGATCTGGACGCCGAGGACCTGCAGCGCATCCCCTTCACGCTGCTGGTGCCGGACCTGAAGGTGAGCTTCATGGCCCACAAGCGCTGCGTGGTGCATGTGGCCCGCGAGTCGGCCCTGAAGATGAACGAGTTCTTCGGTGACGACCTGCAGTGCGACATGGACACCGTGATCGCCGGCGCCATCCTGGCCGACGTCGGCAAGCTGCTGGAATACAAGAAGAACCCCGACGGCACCAGCGGGAAGAGCGACTGCGGCAAGTACCTGCGCCACCCCTTCAGCGGTGTGGCCGTGGCGCGCGCCTGCGGCGTGCCCGACCGGGTCTGCCACATCATCGCCGCCCACGCGGGCGAGGGGAACATGGTCACGCGCACGCCCGAGGCCTACGTGGTGCACCATGCGGACTTCATGACCTTCCTCCCCTTCAAGCACAAGTTCGAGTAGACTGTCCGGCATGAAAGCCGCCGGACATCGCTGGTTCTTGCGTCTCGGACTCGCGCTCGCCGGCCTGGCCGCCCTGGGGCTGCCGGGCTGCGAGCGTGGGCCCGAGCGTCCCAACGTGGTGGTCGTGGTGCTGGACACCCTGCGACGCGACGCCACCGGTCCGGCCACCGACGCCACGCCGCCGGCGCTGCGCCGGGAAGGGCTGACCCCCCGCCTGGACGCCCTGGCAGCCGAGGGCGTGACGTTCCGGTCGGCCTGGGCGTCGGCGCCGTGGACGACGCCGTCCCACGCCTCCCTGTTCACCGGACGCCTGCCCGCCCGCCACGGCTGCACCTCCCTCCATCCCCAACTGGACGACGGGATCCCCACCTTCGCCGAGCGTCTGCTCGACGCGGGCTACGACACAGGGGCCTTCTTCAGCAACACCTGGCTCGCGCACCGCACCACGCGTCTGCTGCGGGGGTTCGACACGCGCGAGGAGGCCCAGCTCGGCCGCATCGGCAAGCTCCGCAGCGAGCGGGGCGACCAGGGCGGCGGGGAGAGCCTCGACAACGTGTCCCATTGGCTCGGCCGCCAGACCGCGGAGACCCCGTTCCTGCTCTTCGTGAACTTCCTGGAGCCGCATCTCGCCTACGATCCGCCGGCGGACTACCGCGAGCAGGCCCTGTCCGACCTGGCGCCGCACGACCGCATCGAGATCGACTGGGCCCACGCCTTCAACGCGGGCGTCCACGATCCGGAGGCGGTGAACTGGGACCGCGTGGCGCGTCTCTACGCGGGGGACTGCTGGCACGCCGACAGCCTGCTGGGACACGTGCTGGATCGGCTGGAGGAACTGGAGCTGGCCGACGACACCGTGGTCGTCGTCACCTCCGATCACGGCGAGCACCTGGGCGACCACGGGCTGATGGACCACCAGTTCTCCGTCGCGGAGGCGCTGCTGGCCGTGCCGCTGGTGGTGCACGTGCCGCCGCGCTGGCGCTCGCGTCTCGATCTCGGCGTCGCGCCGGGCGGGGTCCGCGACGACCCGGTGGTGCTGGTCGACGTTTACGCCACCGTGCTCGAGATGGCCGGCCTGGCGCCCGATCCGGACACGCCCTACGCCCGCTCGCTCCTCGACGCGCCCGCGCCGCCGGACCGGCCCCTGTACGCCGAGTACGCCGGGCCGGTGCCGAAGCTGCTGGACATCCTGCGCGAGTTCAATCCGGAGGCGGACCTGTCGCATCTCGCGCCGGCCCGCGCCACGGTCCGCGTGGGCGACTGGCGCCTGAGCGCGACCTCGGCGGGGGACACGGTGCTGCATCACCTGGGACGCGACCCCGGCCAGACGCGCGACCTCCGCGGCGAGGAACCCGCGATCGCGGCCGAGCTCGCCGCGCTGCTGGCGGAGCTGGCGGCGGGCCGGATCGAGATCGGGGACGAGGAGATCGAGATCGACGAGGCCACGCGCCGCCAGCTCGAGTCCCTGGGATACGCCCACTGAGCCGAACTCGGCTTGACAGACGGCGAAACTGCGTTATCTAACTCGGAGCCGAGGCGCGCTGCCGCGCCCGGGCGATTCAGATTCAGCTCTCCCGGGAGGGACACGACATGGCCGATAATACCGACAAGGTCGCCGACAACGTAGATGGCGCCTGGTTCGTCGACACCAACTGCATCGACTGCGATCTCTGCCGCCAGACGGCGCCCGACAACTTCGAGCGCAACGAGGACGACGGCTACACCTACGTCTCCAAGCAGCCGGAGAACGGGGAAGAGGAGGAGCTCTGCCAGGAGGCCCTGGAGGAGTGTCCGGTCGAGGCCATCGGCGACGACGGCTGATCACGGCCGACGGTACGAAGAGGGTCCCGCTCGATGGAGCGGGGCCCTTCGTTTATCATGTGGAACGCGGAACCTCGGGTTCGACAAGGCGTAGAAGCGCCCGCCAAGACGATAATCCCCCTGATCCCGATACGAGAGGTAGAACCATGAGACAAGCGATCGAAGGCAAGCGCGCGGGCTGGGCCCTGGGGCTGCTGCTGCTGGGCGCCGGCTTCGTCCTGGGCCTGTCGGCGTCCGGCGGCGACGAGACGGCCGTGCCGGGGCTGTCCCCGACGGCCGCCGTGGCGGCGCCCGCGAACGAGCTGCGCAGCTACGCCGACGTGGCCGACGCGGCCATGGGCGGCGTGGTGAACATCTCCACCGACAAGGTGGTCGAGATGCCCGACTGGCATCCCATGCTGGAGGACCCCCTCTTCCGCCGCTTCTTCGGCCAGCCGGACGACGAGGGGGGCAACGAACGCGTGGAGCGGTCGCTGGGCTCCGGCGTCATCGTGAGCGAGGACGGCTACATCCTCACCAGCAACCACGTGATCGCCCAGGCGAGCAAGATCCGCGTGATGCTCAACGGCAACACCGAGTACGAGGCGGAGATCGTCGGGCAGGACGAGATGACCGACGTGGCCCTGATCAAGATCGAGCCCGATGGGCCGCTGCCCACGGTGCGGATCGGCGACTCGCGCGCCCTGCGCATCGGCGACCAGGTGATGGCCGTCGGCAACCCCTTCGGCGTGGGCCAGACCGTCACCCTGGGCATCGTCAGCGCCCTGGGCCGCACCATCGGCCTGATGCAGTACGAGGACTTCATCCAGACCGACGCGTCCATCAACCCCGGCAACTCGGGCGGCGCCCTGGTGAACATGCAGGGCGAGCTGGTGGGCATCAACACGGCCATCCTCAGCCGCAGCGGCGGCTCGCAGGGGGTCGGCTTCGCGATCCCCAGCCACATGGCCGAGCGGATCATGGGCATGCTGATCGCCGACGGCCGCGTCAAGCGCGCCTGGCTCGGCGTGATCACGGGCGAGGTGGACCGGACCATGGCCGACGCCCTGGGCATGGAGCGTCCGCGCGGCGTGCTGATGACCGCGGTCAACGAGGACACGCCGGCCGAGAAGGCGGGACTCGAGGAGGGCGACGTCATCCTGTCGGTGGACGGCAAGGACGTGAACTCCATCAGCGAGCTGCGCAACACCATCAGCCTGGCGGGCGTGGGCACCGAGGTCGAGCTGGACGTCCTGCGCGACGGCCGCGAGCGCGAGCTGACCGTGGAGCTCGGCGAGATGCCGGCCGACCTGACGGCGGCGCGGTCGACGGAGGACGACGAGGATTCCGCCGGCGGCCTGGACGGCGTGACCGTGCGGACCCTGTCTCCGCGCCTGCGCGCCCAGCTCGAACTGGACGACGACCTCGAGGGTGTGGTAGTGACAGATGTCGAACGGACCAGCAACGCCTGGCACCGGGGACTGCGCGAGGGCGCGGTGATCCTCGAGGTGGCCCGCGAGCGGGTCCGCGACCTGGACGACTACCGGCGTCTGATCGAGAAGGACCAGGATCGCCCCGCGCTGCTGAAGGTGCGGCGCGGCGAGCAGACGACGGTGATCGCCATACCCAGATAAGCGGGTCCCATGCGTCTCCTCTTCGCGAGCTGTCTCGACGAGTGGGGCGGCGGAGAGCAATGGATGCTCTCCGCCGCCCTCGGTTTACGCGACCGGGGGCACGCGTGCCGCCTGGCCTGCCGCCCCGGCAGCGCCCTCGGCGAGCGCGCGTCCGCGGCGGGTCTGACGGTCCACCCGGTGCGCTACCGCGGCGACCTGGACCCGGCCACCACCTGGCGCTTCTGGCGGCTCTGCCGCACCCACCGCATCGACCTCTGCTGCCTGAACATGGACAAGGTGCTGCGCACCGGCGGCCTCGGCGCCCGCTGGGCCGGGGCGGCGGTGGTGCCGCGGCGGGGCAGCGAGTCGCCCGTCGGCGGCAAGGTCTCCCACAAGCTCGCCTACCTGAAGGTGGCCGACGGCGTGATCGCCAACTCCCGGGCCACCCGCCGCACCATGCTCGAGAGCGCGCCCTGGCTGCCGCCCGAGCGCATCCGCGTCATCTACAACGGCATCGACTGCCGGCGTTACGCCGACGACTCGGCCCGCGCCCGCGTGCGCGCCGAGCTGGGCGCCGGCCCCGACGATCCGGTGATCGCCATGGTCGGCGAGCTGACCACGCGCAAGAACCACCGCGCGGTGGTGGCGCGGCTGGCGGCGCTGAGGACCCGGTTCCCCGGGCTGCAGGTGTGGATCGCGGGGGAGGGGCCGGAGCGCGAGGCGCTGGCCGACCTGGGCGGCGAGGGCCTGAAGCTGCTGGGCTTCCGCGACGACGTGCCCGACCTGCTGCAGGGCGCCGACCTGGTCTGCCACCCGGCCCGACGCGAGGGGTTCGGCTACGTGGTCGTGGAGGCCATGGCGGCCGGCCGGCCGGTGATCGTCGCGCGGGCCAGCAACCTGCCCGAGATCGTCGCCGACGGGAAGACGGGACTGCTGGTGGATCCGGAGGACGGCGACGGCTGGGAGTCGGCGATCGCCGGGCTGCTGGCCGATCGCGAGCGCGCGGCCGCCCTGGCCGCGTCCGGACGCGCCCGCGCACGCGCCGAGTACGACATCGCGCGGATGCTGGACGAGACGGAGGCGTACTTCGAGGATTGCCGGGCGCGGCGTTGAACGCGCCGGGCCGATCCGGTACGGTCCCCGGATCGAATCCGTCATCCGCTTCCATGGAGGCCCCATGCGATTGAACGGCAACAAGGCCTGCCCGCATTGCGGGGCGCGGCAGACGATCTTCACGCCCCTGATCAAGCCGTTCAGCACCTGGGACTGTCCCGCGTGCGGCGGGCGGCTCTACAGTCCCATGAGCCGCAACTTCGTCATGGTCCTGGCCTGCAGCCTGATCCAGTTTCCCATGATGCTGGTCTCGGACACGCTCGCCTGGCGTCTGTCCGCGATCCTGATCGTCTGGGTCGGGTTCGGCATGCTCTTCGCCCACCTGGCCCTCGACGTCCAGGTCACCGAATCCTCCACCCGGGAGTCCTGACGTGCGCACCGCTCCGATCCTCGCCTCGGTCCTCGTCGGCCTGCTCGCCCTCGCCGGCTGCGCCCCCGACGACCACGCCGTCCTGGAGACCCGCTTCGCCGCAGCCCTGGACAGCCTCGTGGCCCATCACGGCGTGCCCGGCGCCACCGCCGCCTACGTCCTGGCCGACGGTACGCTCGGCCGCGCCCATGCCGGCGTGGGCAACGAGGCCACCGGCGCGCCCATGCCCGCGGACGCGCGCATGATCACCGGCAGCGTCGGCAAGACCTGGGTGGCCGCGCTCGCGCTGATGCTCGAGCGGGAGGGGGCGCTGGACTTCGACGCGCCCCTGTCGACCTATCTGGGCGACCGGCCCTGGTTCGGCCGCCTGCCCAACGGCGACCGCATCACCCTGCGCCACTGCCTGCGCCACGAGGCGGGCGTGCCCGACCACATCACGACCGAGCGCTTCACGCGCGAGGTGAGCGCCATGGTGGCCTCGGGCGATCCCGACTCCACCTTCGCCCACGAGTACCTGCTCTCGTTCATCTTCGACGAGGCGCCCGTCCACGCGCCGGGGGAGGACTGGCACTACACGGACACCCACTACTTCCTGGTGGGCCTGGCCATCGAGTCGGTCACCGGGCGGCGCTACGACGACCTGCTCCGCGAGCGCCTGCTCGAGCCCCTGGGCCTGGACGACACCGCCCCCACCGACACCCCGCGCCTGCCCCGCCTGATCGACGGCCACGTGGAGACGGACAACATCTTCGGCCTGCCGGAGACCTCGCTCCTGGAGCCCGGCCTGATGAACCACAACCCCGCCCTGGAGTGGTGCGGCGGCGGCGTGGTCTCCACCGCGGCGGACCTGGCCAGCTGGGCGAAGCTGCTCTACGAGGGGAAGGCGCTGGACGCGGACTACGTGGACGAGCTGGTCGACGGGGCGCTCATGGACGACGCCGACCCGTCGGCGGGCGCCTACGGGCTGGCCTGCTTCGTGCAGCCCTCGCCCCACGGCGAGACCTGGGGGCACAGCGGCTGGTATCCCGGCTACCACACGCTGGTGACCTACTACACGGAGTCGCGCGTCGCGGTGACCCTGCAGATCAACCGGGACTACGACTCGCATATGCGGGAGATCGCCGCCGCCCTGGCGGATGTCCTACTGGGCCTCCTCGAGCAGCTCGTGGAGCCGACGTAGGAGCACGTCCGGTTCGTAGGGCTTGTTCAGGACCTCTTCCTGCCGGTCCTCCAGACGCGAGTAGATCGTGTCGGGGTCGTAGCCGCTGGTGAACAGCACCGGCAGCTCCGGCCGCACGCCGACCAGGCTGTCGCGCAGCTCGTGGCCGCCCATGGCGGGCATCACCACGTCGAGCAGCGCGAGGTCGATGTCGTCGGTGTGCTCCAGGAAGACGCGCAGGCCCTCGGCGCCGTCGGCCACCGCCATCACCTCGTAGCCGGCCCGTTTGAGCACGCGGGTCGTCATGGCCCGCACCAGCTCGTTGTCCTCCGCCAGCAGGATGGTCTTGTCCTGGACCCGGGGCACGTGCTGCTCCTCCGGCTCGGCGTCGATCACGTCGCCCTGCACGCGGGGCAGGTAGATGGTGAAGGTCGAGCCCTCTCCCGGCGCGCTCTCCACGTTGATCAGGCCCTGGTGCTGCCTCACCACGCCGTAGACCGACGCCAGGCCCAGGCCGGTGCCGTGGCCGAGCTGCTTGGTGGTGAAGAAGGGGTCGAAGATGCGGCCCAGGGTCTTGTCGTCCATGCCGGCGCCGTCGTCGGACACTGAGATGGCCACATAGGCGCCGGGCTGGGCCCAGGAGCGCGTGTCGCAGAACGCATCGTCCAGGTCGGCGTTGCGGACGGCGATGGCGATCCGGCCGCGGCCCTCGATGGCGTCGCGGGCGTTGATGCACAGGTTCAGCAGCGCCTGCTCGATCTGGCCCGTGTCGGCGTGGATCACGCCGACGTCGTCGTCGGGGCTGTACTCCAGACGGATCTCCTCGCCGATCACGCGCCGGAGCAGGTTGAGCATGTCGTCCACGGCGGCGCCGACGTCCATGTTCTCCGGCCGGAGCACCTGCTGGCGGCTGAAGGCCAGCAGCTGCTTGGTCAGCGAGTGGGCCTGCCGCGTGCCCTTCTGGATCTGCAGCAGGTCCTCGCGGACGGGATCCTCGGCGCCGATCTTGTCGAGGGCGAAGCGCAGGTAACCGATCATCGCCAGCAGGATGTTGTTGAAGTCGTGGGCCACGCTGCCGGCCAGGTGGCCGATGGCCTGCAGCTTCTGGGACTGGAAGAGCTGCTCCTCCAGTTCCTTGCGCTGGGTGATGTCGCGGCCGACGCCGATGATCTCCGCCACCTCGCCGTTCTCGTCCAGCACCGCGGTGTCGGACCAGGAGAGCCAGCGCCAACCGTCCCGGGTCATGGCGCGCTGCTCCAGGTAGCAGGTATGGGGCGGGCGGTAGAGACCCTGCATGGCCTGGGCGGTGGCCTCGCGATCGTCCTTGTGGACCAGGGGCATGAACTCCTGGCCGAGCAGCTCGTCCTCGGTCTTGTCGAAGGTGCGGCAATAGGAGGGGCTGACGAAGGTCAGGCGGCCCCGGGTGTCGATCTTGACCAGCATGTCGGCCTGGTTCTCCACCAGCAGGCGGTACTTCTCCTGGCTCTCGGCCAGGGCCTGCTGGCGGCGCAGCAGGGTGCGCAGCAGCAGCGTCATCCACAGGACCAGGACGAGGCCGAAGGCCACCAGGATCTCGTCGGCCCTGCTCTCGACGCGGCCGATCATCCCGGCCGAAGGGGCGATGTCGAGACGCCAGGGGCGATCGACGATGCGCACCTCGATGCTGCGGGCGTGGGCCAGGTCGAAATCCGCGGCGAGATCGATCCCGTGCGCGTAGGCCGCGACATCCCCCTCGGCCAGGCGGAATGCGAAGTTCTCGCGCAGGCTGTCCTCCCAGAGACAGGCGTCCACCAGGTCCCCCACCTTGTAGACGCCGTTGACGAAGCCCCACGGCTCACCGTCGGGACCGTGGACGGGCGTGTAGGTGGCGAAGCCCGTGCCGCCCTGGAGCAGCTCGATGATGTCGGAGCGGGTGGTCGCGCCGCTCTGCGTCGCCTCGGCCAGCGCCGCCGGTACGCTGGGGGCCGTGTGGCGGTGCAGGTCCTTGTCCAGTGCGCCGAGGTTGGGCGTCTGCGGGTAGACGACCCGGATGGTCCAGCCGGGATCGATCAGGTTGATGGCCTGCATGCCCGGGGTCAGTCCGTAATGGCGGGAGGCGATCTCCAGGAAGACCCGCTCGAGGTCCGCGGGGTCGACGTCGTCCAGCAGGGCGATCTGCTCCACGAGGCGGACGCGGGAGTCGATCCACTGCTCCAGGCGCAGGGCGACCTGCTCGGCCGTGACCCGGGCCTCCGTGCGGAGCCGCTCCCTTTCCTCGTGGTTGGACCAGGCCCAGATCCCCAGGACCAGCAACGTGCAGACGCCCAGGAAGAACGGGGGCATCCAGGTCCGCAACCGTCTTGCCTCGCCGGCGGTTCGAGGCGTGTCCATTCGGTACCTCCGCGGAGTCAGTCGTCCGGGCTGTCGTGGGCGTCGAGCAGCGCCTGGGCCTCCTCGATCCGATCGGCCGGCACCATGAAGATAACCGGCCCGCTGATGGGGTTGACGGGAACCAGCCGGCCGAAGCCGAACAGGTCCTGGAGCTGTTCGTTGCGCGCCAGGTACGGGATGCCGGCGTCGTCGAGCAGGGACTTCACCAGGGCCGCCCGGATGGCGTCGCCGGTCTCTACGAGCTGCGCCAGCTCGAGATCGGCCACGGGCGGGGCGGTCGGAGGCTCCGCCTGGAGGGCGACGCCGCAGTTGGCGCACTCACTCACTCCGGGGACGTACTCGGCACCGCAGTCGGGGCAGTACATGTCGTCCTCCCTGTCTCCCTGTCTCCCTCTCGGACCGGTTGTTCGGCCGGACTCTACATGCCCGTCGGCCCGCGATCAAGCGCGGGATCGCGGTCACGGGGGCCTGGGCACGATATCTGCAGACGACGGGAGCCTACGCCGTCGAGTCCGCGAACCCGGATCCGGCCGAGCAAAGGTAACGAACTGCCGCCCAGGTGTTTCGGAAGGACGGTCCATGCCTCGTGGCTCCCATCTCGTCTTGTTTCTAGCCCTGTATCTGTGCATGTCCAGCGCGTTGTGCCCGGCCGCGGCCGGCGACGAGGTCGGCCGCGAGGAGGCCGCGGAGATCGCGCGTCGCTGGGCCGGGTCCGTGGCGGCCCATCAGGGGGACTGGGCCGGCGCCGCCGCGCCGACGGTGGGCGGGATCGAGCCCCTGCGCGAGGACGGCGTCCTGCTCGGCTGGCGCTGCCGCATGGTGCCCGACGGCTGGGTGATCGTCCCCGCGCGTCGCGAGCTGGCGCCGGTGAAGGCCTGCGCCGAGCACGGCGACGGCGGCGGCCTGGCCGGACTGGTCCTGGACGACCTGCACGATCGCGTCGCGTACCTGGGCCGGGTCGCCGCGGACGCCCGGTCGCCGCATCCGGGCTGGGCGCGCCTGCTGTCGTCGTCGCCGGCGGCCAAGAGCGCCGCCGAGACCGTAGGTCCCCTGCTGACGACCCGCTGGCACCAGGGCTGGCCCTACAACGAGCTCTGCCCGGACGGCGACGGCGGCCGCACCTTCGTGGGCTGCACCGCCCTGGCCGCCGCCCAGCTCATGCGCTACCACGGCTGGCCCGTGCGGGGCCGCGGCGAGATCGCCTACTGGTGGGACGGGGACCGCGGCTGCAGCGGCGACTCCCCGGGCGACACCCTGCGGGCCGACTTCACCGATCCCTACGACTGGTCGGCCATGGGCGAGGCCGTCGGGTCGGAGGATCCGCCCGAGAGCCGCGCGGCCGTGGCCGAGCTCTGCTACGAGACCGCCGCGGCCTGCCGGATGGACTTCAGCGCCTGCGGTTCGGGGGCCTCCCTGTCCAGGGCGCGCGCGGCGCTCGTCGGCACCTTCCGCTACCTCGACGCGGCCAGGGAGCGCCAGCGGTTCCACATGAGCGACGAGGCCTGGTTCGACCTGATCCGCAACGACCTGGACCGCGGCCTGCCCCTGCTCTACGCCTCGACCATCCACACCATGGTCTGCGACGGCTGGCGCGAGATCGACGGCCTGCGCCAGGTGCACATCAACTACGGCTGGGGCGGCGACGGCGACGGCTGGTTCGCCCTGGACGCCATCGAGACCTCCCTCAACCCCCAGGCCGAACGCCTGGTCCACGACCTGCAGCCGGACACGGCCACGCCCATCGCGCTGGACGCCTTCGTCGCGGAGCGCATCCCGCGCGGCGCCCGGTTGACCTGGGAGGTGGGGGCGTTCGACGACGTGGACGGCCTGCACGTCTGGCGCGAGGACGCGGGCGGTTCGCGGTCCAGGCTCACCGACGAACACCTGATGATCCGCGAGACCATGACCTGGACCGACCCGTCGCCGCCCGTCGCCCGCGCCGAGTACTGGCTGCAGGCGATCTCCGGCGGAGGCGGCGCGGGCTGGCACGGGCCGGCGCCGCTGCCGCCGCTCGACGACGAGTCGATCCGCACCCTGCTGTCGCCGGTGGTCAACACCGGAGGACCGGTCTCCACCCTGTCGCTGCGGCTCGCCCGGCCGGGACGGGTGAGGGCCGACGTGGTGGACGTGCGCGGTCGGCGCACGGCCAGGCTCCTCGACGAGCTCCGACCGGTGGGCGAGACCAACCTGAGCTGGAACGGCCGCACCGACGACGGGCGCTCGGCGCCCAGCGGGGTCTACCTGGTGCGGGTGGAGGTCCACGGGCGGGTCTGGACGGAAAAAGTCGTGCTGGCCCGTTGAAAAGAACCCTGCAGGACGCCGAATCGTGCTATGATCCCCGTGACATCCGGAGCGTCCGTCCGTCCCGCTGCGGCCCGCATCTCGGCTGACATCGGTGCGGGGCCGACGAGACCTCCCTGATCGGCACCCTAGGGATCAATGACTTCTCGCCCACTCGCCCGCCTGCTGCTGTTCACGGCGTTCGCCCTCATCGGTGCGACCGCGGCTTTCGCCGCGGCCGTTGACGACGACCTCGCCGGCCGCGTGGCGCGCAACTGGGTGCGCGCCGTGGAGCACGGCCTGGGGACCTGGGGCGGCCGGACCACGCCGATGGTCCACGAGCGGGAGCCCCTCCAGCGGGACGGTCGGCTGCTCGGCTACCTGTTCCGGGTGGCGCCGCGGGGCTACGTACTGGTGCCCCCCAGCCGCGAGCTCTCGCCCATCACCGCCTACAGCGAGACCGCCCACATGACCGGCCGGGAGCCCGAGGGGATCTTCGATTTCCTGGGCGACGCCCTGGCCGACCGCCTCGACGCCCTGGAGTCCGGCCTCGGCGTCGGCGAGCATCCCGCCTGGGACCGTCTGGGCCTGCCCGAGGACGAGTTCGAGTCCCTCCTGGCCGCCAAGGACGAGGACTGGGAAGGCGCCGGCCCCCTGGTCACGTCCCAGTGGCACCAGGGCTGGCCCTACAACACGCTCTGCCCCGTGGGCAGCGGCGACGCCCGCACCTTCGTGGGCTGCACCGGCCTGGCGCTCGCCCAGATCCTGCGTCACCACAACTGGCCCATGCGCGGCTACGGCAACGTGTCCTACTGGTGGGACGGCGACGCCGATTGCGGCAGCGGCTCGCCCGGCGAGGACGTCGAGGTCAACTTCATGGTGCCCCACGACTGGCAACAGATGCCCGACGTCGTGGACTGGCTCTCCTCCCCGGAGGAGCAGTACGCGGTGTCCGAGCTCTGCTACCACGTGGCCGCCGCCCTGTGGACCGACTTCAGCACCTGCGGCTCGGAGGCCTCCCTGTCGCGCGCCAGCGCCACGCTCGTGAACCACTTCAACTACCGGTACGGCGCCCGCGAGCACCTCCGCTTCCGTTATCCGGACTCCGTCTGGTTCGCGATGATCCGGGGCGAGATCGACGCCGGCGCGCCGACGCTCTACGCCAGCACCATCCACACCATGATCTGCGACGGCTGGCGCGAGGGGGAGGGGCTGCAGCACGTCCACATCAACTACGGCTGGGCCGGGGACAGCGACGGCTGGTACGCCCTCGACTCCATCGAGACCTCCCTCAACCCCTACGCCGAACGCATGGTCACCGGCATCCGGCCCAACGACACGGTGCAGACCCTGGTGCCGGAGTTCGAGGTGGAGCGCGACGGCCGCGACGCCAAGCTGAAGTGGGAGCTCGACACCCTCGACCCGACGACCGGCTTCCACGTCTGGTGCGGACTGGCGCCCGGCGAGATGGAGCCGATCACGACGACCGCCCTGACCGGCGCCACCGATTACGAGTGGTACGACACGGCCGCACCGCGGGGGGACTGCTACTACAAGCTGGAGATGATCCCGCCCGGGGGCGGACTCTCGATATGGATCGGTCCGGAGGCCTGTCCGTCCGCCGTGGTGATCGACGACCAGATCGTGCCCATGCTGGGTCCGAACCCCTTCAACCCCATGACCGAGATCCGCTTCGACCTGCCCCGCGAGGCCCCGGTCCGCGCGGAGATCTTCGATCTGGCCGGCCGCCGCCTGCGGACCCTCGTCGACGGCATGCTCCCGCCCGGTCCGCAGCGCACCGTCTGGGACGGTCGCGACGCCGCCGGGCGTCACGCGCCCTCGGGACATTATCTCCTGCGGCTGACCGTCGACGGCACCCCGTCCGTCGCCAAGCTCATCCTCGCTCGCTGACCAGCTTGTATCCCACCCCGTGGACGGTCACGATGTGGCCGGGCCTGCCCGCGTCCGCCTCGAGGATCTTGCGCAGGTTCAGGATGAAGTTGTCGACGGTGCGGGTGGTGGGGTAGGCGTCGTAGCCCCAGACGCGGTCGAGGATGACGCGGCGCGAGACGGCCTCGCCCGCCTTCTCCAACAGCACGCGCAGGATCAGGGCCTCCTTCTCCTTCAGCGTGAACTCGCCGCGGGGGTTGACCACGCTCAGGCGCGCCAGATCGATCTCGTTGTCGCCGAGGGTCAGGCGGGTCGGCGCGGACCGCTCGGTGCGCCATTCCTCGCGCCGGAAGATGCCCTTGATGCGGGCCAGCAGCTCGCGGAGGTTGAAGGGCTTGGTGATGTAGTCGTCGCCGCCGGTCTCCAGGCCGCGGACGCGTTCGTCGTCGCGGCCGCGGGCGGTGAGGAAGAGCACCGGCACGCGGTCGCCCGCGTCGCGGATGCGGCGGCAGAACTCGAAGCCGTCCATGCCGGGCAGCATCACGTCCAGCACGATCAGGTCGATGCCGCCGCGCTTCCAGAACCGCAGACCCTCCTCGCCGGAGTCGGCCAGCACCGGCTCGTAGCCCTCCAGCTCGAAGTTCAGGCGCAGCCCGTCGGCCAGGTGCGCGTCGTCCTCGACCACCAGGATCCGTCGCTTCATGTGCGTTCCTCTTCCCGGACGGGCAGGACCAGGGTGAAGGTCGCGCCGCGTCCCTCCTCGCTCTCCAGTTCGATGGCGCCGCCCAGGGCCTCGGCGTTGCGCTTCGCCAGGTGGAGGCCCAGGCCGCTGCCGGGCGTCCCGGCGTCGCCGCGGTAGAAGCTGTCGAAGATGCGGCCGCGCTCGCGACGGGGCACGCCGGGGCCCTCGTCGCTCACGCCCAGGCGGTGACGTCCCTCGCGCGTCTCCAGGGTCAGGCGCACCCGGCCGTCGCCGTGGACCACCGCGTTGTGGAGCAGGTTGCGCAGGGCCACGCGCAGGGCCCGGCGGTCGCCGTGGACCAGGCGGCCCGCGGACAGGTCGCGTGTCACGTCGGCGCCGCGCTCCTCCAGGAAGGGCCCCAGGGACGCCAGCAGGTCCTCGGTCTCCTCGGCCAGGTCGAGGGTCTCGGGGCGGCGGCACAGGTCGTCCTCGTCGCGGCTGAGGGCGAGGATCTGCTCCATCATGGCCTCGAGGCGCTCGATGTCGGTGGTCAGCGCGCCGTGGATGCGACGGCGGTCCGCTTCGTCCAGGTCGGTCCGCTCCAGGGTCTCCGTGTAGAGGCGGATGCAGGTCAGGGGCGTCTTGAGCTCGTGGGTGGCGCCGGCCAGGAAGAGCTCGCGGGCCCGCTTGAACTCGCGCTCCCGCCGGAAGGCCAGGGTCAGGATGGTCGTGCCCGCGATCAGCAGCGCCAGGAAGAAGATGCCCTCGCCCTGGAACATGCGGTTGCGGCGGCGGGCCTCGTCCCGGATGGCCCGGGTGACCTCGGGGTCGACGCTCACGGTCCAGCCGCCCCCGTCGGCCCGCTCGAAACGCAGGTGGGGATAGCTCTCGCCCAGGGCCGCCCGGGGGTCGCTCGCCACGCGTCCGTCCAGCTCCAGCAGGAAGACGGCGTGCAGGCGGTCGGTGGCCAGGCGCTGGAGCTGATACCGCTCGTAGGTCCGCCCCTCGCGGTGGATGTAGTAGGTCCACCACGCGCCCATGGCCAGGATGAGGACGACCAGGATCGCGTAGAGCAGTCCCAGGCGGCGATGCCACGTCATGTCGCGTCCGATCGGGAGGGTCGGGGTTCGTTCACGGGCCCGAATATAGCAGCGCCTCGCGTGCGCGTCACCCGCGGGGGACGGCGCACGAGGCGACGGAGCCGGCCGTTGGCGCTTCGGCCGGGACGCGGCCGTCGGAATGCCGTTCCGAGGGCGGCTTTTCCGCCGGATCCTCGCGGGCCCGATCCTTGCCCCCGCGATTCCCGTTCACACGACGGGATCCATCGCACACGGGAGGTGCCCCATGAAGGACGGACGAAGCGCGGAGGTGCAGGAGACGCTGGCGCGTCTCGGCATCGAGGAGGTGACCGAGCGGCTGGAGATCAGTCCGCTGCTGGCGAGCGACGACGGCGCGCTGGAAGACCCCACGCCGTGCTGCCACTGCGTCTGCAAGTACGTGCCGATCGAACTGCCGAGAACGTACTGATGACGTCACGGAGCCGCGGGCGCGGCACGACCGCGCCCGCCTCCGGCGCCTCCGGACGCGAGAGCTGGGCCCTGTGGACGCTGTGGGCTCTGAAGCCCGACGCCACCGCGGCCACCCTGTCGATCCTGCGCGCCCGCCGTCGCGCGCTGGCCGAACTGGAGCACCGGGTGCTGGTCGAGGGCCGCGGCGACGCGGCGCGACTGTTCGCCGACGCCCGCGCCGTGCTGGACGCCGAGCCCGGGCTGCGCCGCGGCGTGATCGCCACCCTGCACATGGGGCCGTACACCCTGGTGCCCGCCCTGCTCGTGGCCGCCGGCGATCGACCCGCCGTGGTGCTGGACGCCGCGGCCGAAGAGGCGATCCGGCCCCGCGCCGAGGCCCAGCGCCGCCGCCTGGGCCTGCCCGGCGAGGTGGAGTGGATCGTGGTGGATCGACCCCTGTTCGCGCGCGCCCTGTTGCGGGCCCTGCGCGCGTCGCGCCCGGTGGTGGTCTACCTGGACGGCAACCGCGGCGCCGGCGGTCCCGCCGCCACCCGCGACCACGGCCTGGCCTACGCCCTGCCCGGACGCAGGCTGCGACTTCGCACCGGCCTGGCCCGCCTGATCGCCCGCACCGGCGTACCGGTCCACGGCGTCGCCCCGCGCTGGCGCGACGACGGGACCATCGACTGGAGCGTCCGTCGTCTGGGTCCCTGGTCCGACGGCGAGTCGCCCGAGCACATCACCCGCGATCTCTACGACTGGATGTTCACGCAGATCGACGCCACGCCGGAGCAGTGGTCGTACTGGGGGATGCTCGCCGCCTCCAGCGACTGCTTCGCGACCCGCAACCTGGCGGTGAGCGGCCCCCGCGACCACGCCCGGCGCAACGCCATCTTCCTGGACCACCTGGTCCGCCGCCCGCGGGACGCCCGGCTGGCGCTCACCGCGCGCGTCGAGGTCTGGGAGCCCGACGTGCTGGTCGACCTGGACCGCGACGCCTTCTACGGCGCGGAGGGCCTGCGCGACGGCGACCTCGACCTGCTGCGCGACGCCGAGCCCAGCCTGGCCGACCTGATCGAGCGGTGCGGCCGCGAGTGGGTCGGCTTCCACGGCCGCCGCCTCTACCTGCTCGGCCTGGCGGACCTGCGGACGGAGCCGTGACATCCCGGCGACGGATCATCCCGCAGCCCGGCGAGCGCTGGCTGCTGCGCGACGGCGGCCGCTGTTACGCGTTGCCGGCCTCGCTCGGGCGGCGGTTGCGGGACGGGGAGGCGGTGCCGGGGCTCGAGGCGGCGCTGGCGGAGACGACGGAGGCGACGGCCGGACGCTCGCTGTGGATCGCCTTGCCGCTCTTGCCTGCGCGGACGGTCGCCGCGCTGGCCTCCATCCTCGCGCCGGCCGCGTCCTGGGTCGGGCTGGCCGCGGCCGCGGTCGCGGGTGCGATCGGGTGCGCCTGGACCTGGGGGACGCCGGTCGCCGGCGTTCGCTGGCCGATTGTCGTGGCGGCCCTGCTCGCCGCCGGCCTCGTCCATGAGCTCGGCCACGCGGCGGCCCTGGTCCGCGGGGGCGGCCGGCCCGGCGCCGTCGGTGTGGGCGCGCTGTTCGTGTTCCCCGTCCTGTTCTGCGACGTCACCGCCGCCGCGTTGCTGTCACGCGCCGATCGGGCGCGAGTGGACGTGGCCGGGGTCGCCTGGCACCTGGCGGTCGGGGGGGCGCTGGCGGTCGCGGGTCGCGGGCTCGACCTCCCCGGGCTGACCCTCGCCTCGTGGGGCGTCCTGGCCGCAGCGACGTGGAGCGCCCTGCCCTTCCTGCGCACCGACGGCTACTGGCTGCTCTGCGATCTGCTCGGACTCGAGGCGCTAGAATCGCCGGCGCCGGACGGGGCTGGGCTGGGTCTGCGGTACATGCTGGCGATGTGGCGGGTGGGGAGCCTCGTGTTTCTCGGGGTGATCGCGGCCGCGCTGGCGGAGCGGGGGTGGTGGTTGGTGGAGGCGTCGGAGGGGATGGGGGTGGAGGTGCGGGTGGGGATGGCGACGGTGGGGATTGGGCTCGCATGTCTCCTCGTGTACGGACTGGCGCGAAGATCCATCGCGATGATCGTCGGGTTGCATAGGGATGTAGTTGAATTGTATGTACATAATAGGTACACTGGTACGTGACGGAGCCGAGGTTCGAATGGGATCGAAGCAAGGCCGTCCGGAACGAGGCCAAGCACGGGGTGACCTTCAGGGAGGCCGTGGGCGTGTTCGCGGACGAGAGCGGTCTGCTCATCCCGGATCCGGATCACGACAGGGGCGATAAGCGGTATGTCCTGCTGGGGCTCGGCGCGTCGCTGCGACTGCTGATCGTGTGCCACGCCTACGACGACGAGCGGAACGTCGTCCGCCACATATCCGCACGCAAGGCGACGCGAGCCGAGCGTGCCCAGTACGGAGTCCGATCGAATGCGCGAAAATTACGATTTCAGTGAGGGCAAGCGGAATCCCTATTCCGGCCGGATCAAGAAGCAGATCACCATCCGGCTCGACGTGGGAACGGTCGAGTATTTCAAGGCGCTCTCCGAGGAGACCGGCATCCCGTATCAGACGCTGATCAACCTGTACCTGCGGGATTGCGCGGCGGCCAAGCGCCGCCCGTCGCTGGAATGGGCCTGACCCCTACGGCCGCTCCCGCTCCTCCTCCGAGAACAGCTCCCGCAGCGTGTCGAGCTGTCGCCGCCGCTCCTCGGGGCTCTCGGAGTTCTTGATGCTCGCCATGGATCGCCCGAGCACCTTCTTGATGAACTGCTGGAGGCTCTCCTCCACCGCCGCGGCCACGTCCGCCGAGTTGCGGCGGCGCACGTAGCCCACCTGCTTCTCCTTGAGAGTCTCGAGGTAGGCGCGGAACTCGGCGACGGTCGGGCGCAGGTCCAGATCCGTGATCCAGCCCCGGAACTCGTCCAGCTCTTCGGCGATGAGCGTCTCGGCGGCGGGGATGTGCTTGCGGCGGGCGGCCAGGTTGGTGCGGACGATCTCGTCCAGGTCGTCCAGGCCGAAGACGAAGGCGCCGTCCACGTCGCCGGCCTCGGGCGCGATGTCGCGGGGCACGGCGATGTCCAGCAGGAACAGGGGCTTGCCCCGGCGGGCGTTCACGGCGGCCTGGACCAGGTCGGCGTCGATCACCGGCTGCGCGGCGCCGGTGGTCGACAGCACCACGTCGGCGCCGCCGAGGGCCTCGCCCAGGTCCGACCAGGGTCGCGCGCGCACCAGCTCCCCCTTGCCGCGGTTCAGGTCGTCGGCCAGGGCCTCGGCGCGCTCGGGGCTGCGGTTGACCACCGTGAGGCCGCCGATGCCGGCCTGCAGCAGGTGGCGGGCCGCTAGGGCGCCCGTCTCGCCGGCGCCGACCAGCAGGCCCCGCTGCTGCGAGAGGCTCGAGAAGAACTTGCGCGACAGCTCCACCGCCGCGAAGGCCACGCTCACCGCGCCCGCGCAGATCTTGGTCTCGGTGCGTACGCGCTTGCCCGCGCGGAAGGCGCCCTGGAAGGCGCGCATCAGGATGGGCCCCAGCTCGTGTCGCGCCCGCGCGAAGCGGTAGGCGCCCTTGAGCTGGGAGGTGATCTGGGGTTCGCCGATCATCATGCTCTCGAGGCCGGCCGACAGGCGGTAGAGGTGCGCGACGGCCTCGTCGCCGTCCAGGCGGCGGGCGTAGTCGCCGAAGAACAGGTCGGGGTCGACGCCGGCGGACGTCAGGGCCGAGGTCAGCGAGCGGCGCAGGCTGAAGCCGGCCTCGACCTCCAGGTACAGCTCGGTGCGGTTGCAGGTGCTCAGGGGCACGGCCGACACGAAGCCCGGCTCACGGGAGAGGGCGTCGAGGAAGGCGGCGGACGCCGAGTGGTCGAGGTGGGCCTGCTCGCGCACCTCGGTGGGGGCCAACAGGTGGTCGACCCCGCGCATGACCAGCTTGGCGGCGGTCCCCGTCATGCACCGCCTCCCGCGGCGAAATCGTGGAAGCTGGGGAAGAAGCGGTGGATCACGCCCATGGTCGCCAGGACGGTCAGGTAGGCCGCGATCGCCAGCACGGTCATGCGGCGGCCGCGCCAGCCCCACCAGCGATGGCCGATCAGGCCCAGCAGATAGCCGAGGAAGATCACCCACGACACCAGGACCTTGGGATCGAAGGGCGTCAGCCGGGCGGCCGTGGTCGGGTCGACGCGCTCGGCCAGGTCGTAGAGCCACAGGTGGCCCAGGGCCAGCGCGGCGAAGAGCTGGGGCACGCCCAGGCGCGCGGCGCCGACGCTCATGCGCTCCAGAGTGTCCAGGGGCGGCAGGCGGCGGAACCACAGGCCGAACTGCTTGCGGCTGAGCTGCCGCATCTGCACCAGGTACAGCACCGCGTAGAGGAAGCTCAGGCTCAGCGCGGCGTAGGCCAGCAGCACCAGCGCCGCGTGGCCGGTGTAGCCCGGGTCGTCGAGCAGCGGATCGACGGTGCGCAGGCCGGGGGTGACGGCGCTGGCGACGATCTGCATCACGGCGGCCAGGCCCACGATCAGCACGCCGGTCTGGCGCACGCCCGTGCGGTGCTCGATCACCGCGTAGATCAGCAGGGTGGCGAAGGCCAGCAGGGAGAGGAACGCCAGGGCCGAGGCCATGGGCACGCGTCCCTGCTCGACCGTCCGCAGCGCGATCGTCAGCAGGTGCAGCACGATGGTGGCGTCGAGTCCGCGTCGGCTCCAGACGCGGCCGTCCTCGGTGTTCTTCACGAACAGCCACAGGTAGGCGCCCCAGGTGGCCGCGTAGGCGGCCGGCAGCAGGATGTTCAGGACGGCCAGGGTCTCGTTCACCTCAACGCTCTCCTTGCAGGTGGGCCAGGGCCTCGTCGGCGACGCGCTCCGCGTCCTTGACGCAGGCGTTGACCGAGATCCCCCGGTACGAGCTGCCGGTCAGCAGCAGGCCGGGCCGCGCCGCCAGGCGCGTCTCGATGCGTCGCAACCGCGCCAGGTGGCCGGGCACGTACTGGGCGATGGCCCGCTCGTGGCAGAAGACCTCGCAGAGCTCCGGGGCGCCGCGCAGGCCCAGCAGGCCGCGCAGCTCGGACAGGGCGACGTCGCGCAGTTCCGCGTCGTCCGCGTCGAGGACGCCGCGGTCGCGGGGACCGCCGACCATGGCGCGGATCAGGACCCGATCGCGGGGCGCACGCCCTGAGAATACACTGCTCGTCCAGAGCGCACCGAGCAAGCGCCTTCTTTCGCGGGAGGGGACGAGCAGGCCGAAGCCGTCGAGGTCGTGGGACACGTCGGCGCGGTCGAAGCCGAGGGCGATCACGGCCATGGGCACGTAGGGGATGCCGTCCAGCTCGGCGGCGAGGTCGGGGTCGAGGTGGAGGAGCTGCCGGGCGGTCGCGTGGGCGGGCGCCGCGGCGATCACGGTGTCGAAAGGGCCGTGGGTCTCGTCGCCGGCCTGCAGGAGATAGCCCGGGTCGACGGCGTCCACGCGCGCGACCGGGCAGGCCGTGCGAAGCTCGGCGCGCGGGTCGGCGTCCAGGGCGGCGGCCAGCGCCTCCGGCAGCGTGGCGATGCCGCCGTCGAGGGAGTGCAGCACGCCGGTCGGGCCGGCGTCGGCCTGGCCGCCGCTGCGCCTGCGGAGCTTGAACAGCGCCTTGAAGAGACCGCCGTGGTCGCGCTCCAGCTCCACCATGCGGGGGAAGGCGGCGGCCAGGCTGAGCTCGCGGGCGTCGCCGCCGAACACGCCCTTGACCATGGGGTCGAGCATGGTCTCGGCGAAGGCCCGGCCCAGGCGGCGGGCGCCGAAGTCGTAGACGGTCTCGTCGGTGGCGGGGTCGACGTCGGCGCGGCCCAGGTCCCGGCGCGGCGACACGAAGATCTCGCCCAGGATGCGCGCCTTGTCCCGCGCGCGGAACAGGCGCGACTTCAGGAAAGCGGGCGGCGAGACGGGGATCTCGCACAGCCGTCCCCGCAGCATCAGGAAGCGTCGGCGGGCGGCGTCGGTGCTGCGCTGCAGCCGTTCGTCCAGGGCGAGGCGCTCGACCAGGCGCAGGGTGGCGGGTTCGTTGTCCAGGAAGCCGTTGGGGCCCCGCTCCAGGGTCCAGCCGTCGCGGCGCAGGGTGCTCAGGTTGCCGCCGGGCCGCTCGTCGGATTCGAAGACCGTCACCGACAGGTCGAGGCCGCGGCCGCCGTCGAGGAGGTTCAGGGCCGTGGCCAGGCCGGCCACGCCGCCGCCGATCACCGCGATTCGCCGTGTCTCAGCCATGATGCGCCTCTCCGTCGCCGTGGGCGGCCGTAATGAGATGGTCGGTCATGGCGTCCAGCCAGGCCGGATCCGTGCCGAGTGCTTTTCCCCGCGTGAAGTGCGTGACGCCCACCGCCTCGGCGATCTCCCTCAACTCGATGTCCAGCTCGTGCAGGGTCTCGACGTGCTCGCAGGTGAAGCTCACCGGCTGGATGTGCAGGCGGCGACGTCCGGCGGCGGCCAGGCGGCGGGTCTCGGCGACGAGATCGGGTCCGAGCCATTTGATGGGACCGACGCGGCTCTGGAAGGCCAGCCGGGGCTCGGCGCCCCCGTCCACGTCGTCAAGCCAGGCGGCGTGTCCGGACAGCCGGTCGCGAAGCGCGGCGTGGACGGCGGCGACGGTGGCGCGGGTCTGGTCCAGGTAGGGATCGCCGGCGTCCACGTACTTCTGCGGCAGCGAGTGGGCCGCGAAGAGCAGGGCGCAGTCGGCGGGGTCGGCGCCGTCGTCGGCCCAGGCGCCCAGCGCGTCCGCGGCGCCGGCGGCCAGGCTCGTCGTGAAACCGGTCAGCGTTTCCCAGCTCGGCACCACGTGGACCGGTGTACCGGGATGCCGCGCCGCGATCCCGTCGAGCACGAACTCCAGGGTGCTGCCGCTGGTGGCGTCGGCGTACTGCGGATACATGGGCACCACCAGGTACTGCTCGGCGCCCCGGGCCTTCAGCGCGTCGACGCTCTCGTCCGGGAAGGGGCGCCAGTAGCGCATGGCGACGCCGGGCAGCCAGGTCGCGCCGCGTCCGGCGGCGCGTTCAGCCAGGGCCTCGGCCTGCCGACGGGTCGTGGGCAGCTGGGGCGAACCGCCGCCGATCCGGGCGTAGCGCTCGCGCACGGCGGGCCCGCGCCGCCGCGCGATCAGCCGCGCCGCCAGGGGACCGATCAACCGCGGGATGGGGATGATGCGCGGGTCGGCGAACAGGTTGCGCAGGAAGGGCTCCACGTCGTCCGGCCCGTCGGGTCCGCCCATGCCGCAGAGGATCAGGCCGGTCGGCCGTGCGGGGTCGAGGCGGTCGGCGGGGTAATCCGGCATCCGCATGGCGGCTAGACCGTCCGGCTGAACAGCGGCTTCTCGCCGTCGCGTTCCAGGTAGGCGTCCAGCTCCATGCAGATGTTGCGGGCGAAGTGGCGACCCAGGTCGGTGATCGTCAGGCGGTCGGGTTCGAAGACGACGAAGCCCTCGTCCTCGTAGGGCCTCATGGCGGCCAGCCCCTCGGCGAGCAGCTCGTTCGCGGGCGCGCCGAAGGCCGCCTCGGTCAGCGACCAGGGCAGCTCGCCGTTGCACATCAGGTGCAGGATGGCCAGGCGGCGCAGGCGGTCGTCGTCGCTCAGGACGTGGCCGCGCACCACCGGCAGCCGGCCGGCGTCCACGGACGCGCTCCAGCCGTCGAGGGCGGCGTCGTTCTGGACGAAGCGATCGCACACCTCGCCGATGCCGCTCATGCCGAAGGCCAGCATGTGGGGCGCGGGCCGCGTGGTGTAGCCCATGAAGTTGCGGTGCAGGCGCCGCTCGCGGCGGGCCACGGCGAGCTCGTCGTCGCGCCTGGCGAAGTGGTCGATGCCGATCCAGTCGTAGCCCGCGTCCTCGAACATGTCGATCGAGAGCTGGAAGAGCGCGAACTTCTCGTAGCCCTCGGGCATGCGCGTGGTGTCGACCTTCTCCTGCTCGGGACGGACCCAGGGCACGTGGGCGTAGCTGAAGCAGGCCACGCGGTCGGGCTCGACGGCGATGATCTCGCGCAGGGTGTCGGCGAAGCTCTCGCGGGTCTGGCCGGGCAGGCCGTAGACCAGGTCCACGTTCACGCCCTCGAAGCCGGCGTCGCGGCAGCCGTGGTAGACGCGCAGGGTGCGCTCGCGCGACTGCTTCCGTCCGATGGCGAGTTGCACGTCGGGCTCGAAGTCCTGGATGCCCAGGCTGATGCGGTTGAAGCCGGCCGAGCGCAGGTGCGCCGCCTCCTCGGGCGAGCCGATGCGCGGGTCGATCTCCAGGGAGATCTCTGCGTCGGGCGCCACGTCGAAGCGGTCGCGCAGCAGGTCCAGGGCGCGCTCCACCTGCGGCGGCTTGAGGTAGTTGGGCGTGCCGCCGCCCCAGTGGATCTGCACCGCGCGCCGGCCGCGGCCCAGCTCATCGACCGCCAGGTCCAGCTCGCGCTCGACGCGGTCGAGGTAGCGGTCCACGGCGTCCTTTTCGCGCGAGACGACGGCGTTGCAGCCGCAGTAGTGGCAGTGCTTGGCGCAGAAGGGCAGGTGCAGGTAGATCGAGAGCTCGTCGTCCGGACGGGCGGCCAGGTCGCGCAGGGCGGCCCGGTAGTCGTCGGCGCCGAAGTCGCTCGACCAGGCGGGTACGGTGGGATAGCTCGTGTAGCGCGGCCCGGCCTTGTCGTGGCGGGCCAGCAGCTCGCGGGACACCTCGACGGCCATGTCAGTCGCCCCTCCGGTAGCCCTGCACGGTCTCCACCAGCGTCGCGACGTTCGCCACCGGCGTCTGCGGCAGGATGCCGTGGCCCAGGTTGAAGACGTGGCCCGCGGCGGTGTCGCCCGCGCGGCAGATCTCCAGGGCGCGGCGGCGGATCTCCTCGGGGGTGCCGAAGAGCGCCAGCGGGTCGAGGTTGCCCTGCACCGGGCGGCCCAGCTTCGCGGCGGCCGCGGCCAGGTCGAGGGTCCAGTCCAGCCCGAAGGCCTCGCAGGGCACGGCGCGGATCAGGTCGATGAACGGCGCGCAGCCCTTGAGGAAGTAGACGCGGGGGACGGTCCCCTCGAGGCCGCCGAGGATCTTCTTGATGCCGGGCAGGACGATCGCCTCGTAGTCCTGCGGGTGGAGGATGCCGCCCCAGGTGTCGAAGAGCTGCACGGCGTCGACGCCCGCGGCCACCTGCATGCGCAGGTAGTCGAGGATCTGGTCGGCGAGCTTGTCCAGCAGCGAGCGCAGCAGGTCCGGGCGCGAGTAGAGCATGGTCTTGAGGTGGCGGAAGTCCTTCGAGCCGCCGCCCTCGATCATGTAGGAGGCCAGGGTCAGCGGCGCGCCGGCGAAACCGATCAGCGGGGTGCGGCCGCCGAGCTCCCCCTTGAGCAGCTCGATGGTCTCGGCCACGTAGCCGGTGTGCTCCTGCGGGTCGACCACGTTCAGCGCGGCGACCTGCGCCTCGTCGCGGATGGCGGTCTCCATCTTCGGGCCGCCGTCGTCGAAGCGGAAGGGCGCGCCCATGCCCTCCAGGGGCATGAGGATGTCGCTGAACAGGATGGCCGCGTCGAAGCCGAAGCGGCGGATGGGCTGCAGGGTGACCTCGCAGGCCAGGTCCGGCGTCTTGCACAGCTCGATGAAGGAGACCGTCTCGCGCACGGCCATGTACTCGGGGAGATAGCGGCCGGCCTGGCGCATGATCCAGATGGGGCGACGGGCCGTGGGCTCGGCGCGCAGGGCGGAGAGGTAGGGGGATTCGGTCAGGGTGCTCATGGGGCTCCTCGCGTTCATCGGCGCCGGTCGGGGTCGCGTGCGGGTCGAAAATAGCAGGGGGAAGGTCCGCTTATGTCATGGGATCGTCACTGTCGGGCGTTTTCCGTCATATCCGGAGGCTCGCGGGGAGGGGATGGCGAGGGGGGGGCGTCACCGGTCGCTCGTGACCGGAGCGGAGTCCGGTCTCCCGGACGCCGGACCCTGTTCCGCCTGCAGGATCGTGCGCAACTGGTTCAGCAACGCGTGCGGCTCGTAGGGCTTCCTCAGGAAGTGGACGTCCTCGGCGAGCACGAAGGTGGAGTCGTCCGCATCCATGGCGTAGCCGCTCGAGAAGAGGAACAGCAGATCCGGCCTCGTCTCGCGTATGCGCTCGCAGACGCCCTTGCCGCCGAGCTTGGGCATGACCAGGTCCAGCATCACCAGGTCGATCTCGTCGGCGTGCTCCCGGAAGACCTGCAGCGCCCGCTCGCCGTCGTCGGCGGTCAGGACCGTGTAGCCCGCGCGTTCCAGGATGGTCCGGGTCAGCACGAGCACGCCCTCGTCGTCGTCGGCGACCAGGATGGTCTCGGTGCCGCCCCTGGCGGTGCGGGTCGGGCCCTCGTTCGCGCGGGCGATCGGCCGGTCGGCCAGCGGCAGGTAGATCCGGAACTCGGTCCCCTCGCCGACGACGCTGTGGACGTCGATCATGCCCTCGTGCTGCTTGATCAGCCCGTAGACCGTCGACAGCCCCAGGCCCGTGCCCAGGCCGACCTCCTTCGTCGTATAGAAGGGCTCGAAGATGTTGGCGATGGTCTCGTCGTCCATGCCGCTGCCCGTGTCCGAGACGCTCAGGAGCACGTATCGTCCCGGCCGGGCCCAGCTGTGCCGGGCCTTGAACGCCTCGTCGATCTCGGCGTTGGCGGTCCTGATGGTGATGGTGCCGCCTTCGGACAGGGCGTCGCGGGCGTTGACGCAAAGGTTCAGCAGGACCTGCTCGATCTGCCCCGAGTCCACGCGCACGACCCCCAGGTCGGGTCCGGGGACCACCTCGAGGGTGAGGGTCTCGCCGATCAGGCGGCGGATCATCCTCATCGTGTCGGCGACCAGCTCGTTCAGGTCGACGTAGCTCATCTCCAGCATCTGCCGGCGGCTGAACGCCAGCAGCTGGCCGGTCAACGACGCGGCGCTCTGGCCGGCCTTGACGACCAGCTCGATGTTCGTGTGCGCAGGGTGGTCCGGGTCCAGGTCGGACAGGGCCATGTTCCCGTACCCGCTGATCACGTGAAGCAGGTTGTTGAAGTCGTGCGCGATGCCGCCGGCCAGCAGCCCGATCGCCTCCATCTTCTGCGCCTGGAAGAGCTGGGCCTCCAGGGCGTCTCGCTCCTGCCGGGCCTGCTGCTGGTCGGAGATGTCCTGGTGGGTGCCGATGCGCTCGACCTCGCGCCCCGCGTCGTCGTAACGGCTCTGCCAGCGGTTGCGGAACACGCGGATCTCGCCGTCGGGGCGCAGGATGCGGAACACGTGGTCGTGGAAGCGCCGGCCCTCGCCCGCCGTCCGCATGGCCTCGAGTACGATGTGATGATCGTCGGGATGGATGATCGAGAAGACGAACTCCGGCGTGATCGGCTGCGGCTCGCGCCCGATCATCTCCCAGCTCGCGTCCGACCAGGTGATCTCGTCGGTGACGAGGTCGTGCCGCCAGCTGCCGATGGCGATGATGCGCTGGGCGTCGTTCAGCGTGCTGATGCCCTGCCGCAGCCCCTGGATGTCGAGATGGGCGCCGAGCCCGTTCGCGATCCGTTCGCCGATCTCGCCGAACAGGCGACGCTGCGACTCGGTCCAGTGCGTCCCGTCGGCGCAGCGATGGAGTCCGATGAGCCAGGGCCTGCCGACGGTCGGGTGGATCGCCAGCTGCATGAGCACGCGGATCGAGTACTGCTCGAACAGGGGGGCGACGGCGTCGTTGGCGTCCGCCGGTTCCATGATGACGGGCCCGTCCGCCGCGAGCATCCCGGCATGGACCTCGCTGGCGCCGGTGGTCATGGGGATCAGCCCCCCCCGGGAGAACGCGCCGGGCCACTCCGGCCGCGTCCGCTCGGCCGGCACGTGCCAGTTCGCCGCCGTGGGGTCGCAGGGGTACACGAACCAGGCCCGGTCGCAGTCGAAGGCCCGGAGCAGCGTGTCGAGCACCTCGCGCTGCGCCGTCTCCAGATCGGAGGCCCCGAGCAGGGCGTCGTCGATGCGGAGGAGGGTCTCGAGCTCCCGGAGCCGCTCCTGATTGTCCCCGTGATCCGGCAAGACGGCTATCCTTCGTGGGTAAACCGGTGTCGATCAGTCTTGAACATCGAACCTACCTGCGGACCCGCGTATCCGTCAATGACGGGAAGGGGCCGCACTCCGGCAAGAGGGTCGAATCACGTGTGCCGGGGAAAGAGGAAGGCGACCCGTGGAGGTCGCCTTCCGGTCGAGACTTGATGTCCGGGATTCGATCCTAGCGATACAGCGCCTTGATCCCGCCCCAGCTCGAGTCCTCGTTGGCGACGGTCTCGGAGAGGGACAGCGAGACGGCGTAGATGTTGTCGCCCAGGAAGTTGCCGTTGCCGTTGGCGGCGTTGCCGGCCACGTACAGGGCGATGGGGCCGGTCCCCACCGGCGGAGCGGTCCAGTTCATGGTCCAGGTCGCGCTGCCGGTCTGGCCCATGAAGGTGCCGGCGGACGTGTGCTTGATGTACTGCCGGTCCAGGGGGAACTTGGTGGCCTGCGTGTTGGCGTCGAGCGGAGCGAAGTTGCCGATCGGGCCGATGGTGCCCACGTCCTTGAAGGCGGTGGCCTCGAAACCCCAGCGCGAGGCGTCCGGATCGGCGAGCGTGATCTCGAGCTGATAGGTCTGACCCGGCGTGTAGGCGCCGCCGAGACCGGTGATGCCCAGCGAGCCGGTTCCGCTGTTCAACGGGAAGCTCGAGTGGCAGCTCGTGCACACGCCTTCGCCCGGGGCGTTGGTCATCCCGTCGGGCGGGCCGCCGGAGAAGGCCAGGGCGCCGGCGCAGAACGCGAACGAGGCGAGCAGGCAGGTCATCAGGGCGATGGAGATACGTCGACGGTAGCCAAACATGATTGCGTCTCCCTCCGGGACGGGTTGGATGTATTGGCGGGGATGCCGCATGATAGCACAAATATGCGGAGAAATAAAGTCTGCTTTCGATTCGAATCGGTCCCGGCCCCGGATCAGGTCGTGGACATGGCGATTCCGACGGCGTCGATGGTCGCGTCGATGTCGACCTCGGTATGGGCCGCCGAGACGAACCCGACCTCCCACCCCGAAGGCGCCAGATACACGCCCTTCTCCAGCAACGCCGCATGCAGCGCCCCGTACCGCCCCATATCCCCGTCCACCTGCTCCACCGCCGTCGGCGCCGGGTCCTGGAACACCGTCCAGAACAACGACCCGAGCTGCACCACCGAAGCCGTCGCCCCGGCCTCGTCCGCCGCCTTGCGCAATCCGTCGGCCAGCTTCACGGTCTTCCGCTCCAGCTCCTCGTAGAACCCGGGAACGCCGAGCTTCTCCAGGGTCGCCAGGCCCGCCGCCATGGCCACGGGGTTGCCGCTCAGCGTCCCCGCCTGGTAGACGGGCCCGTCCGGCGAGACGTGCTTGAAGATCTCCGCGCTCGCGGCGTAAGCCCCCACCGGCATGCCGCCGCCGATGATCTTGCCGTAGGTCCCGATGTCCGGCGTGATCCCGTACAGCTCCCGCGCGCCGCCCGGCGCCACGCGGAACCCGCTGATGACCTCGTCGAAGATCAGGAGCGCCCCGTGCTTCGCCGTCAGGTCGCGGCAGAGCTGCAGGTACTCCGGAGTCTGCAGGAGCAGCCCGGCGTTGGCCGGCACCGGCTCGATGATCAGGCAGGCCAGCTCGTCGCCGTGGGCCGCGAAGAACGCCTCGAGCGCCTCGGGGTCGGCCAGGGGCAGCACCGCCGTGTGCTTCGAGAAATCCGCCGGCACGCCGCCGCTGCTGGGCGTCCCGAAGGTGGCCAGTCCGCTGCCGGCCTCCACCAGCAGGTGATCGGCGTGGCCGTGATAGCAGCCCGCGAACTTGGCGATCTTGTCGCGCCCGGTGAAGCCGCGGGCCAGCCGGATGGCGCTCATCACGGCCTCGGTCCCCGAGCTCACGAACCGCACGCGCTCGAACACCTCCAGCCGCTCCAGCACGGCCTCGGCCAGCAGCACCTCGCGCCGGCTGGGCGCGCCGAAGCTGCAGCCCTCGCGCACGGCCTCCTCCACGGCGGCCTGCACGTCGGGATCGGCGTGGCCCAGGATCATCGGGCCCCAGCTCTGGCAGTAGTCGATGTACTCGCGGCCGTCCTCGTCCGTGAAGCGGGCGCCGGAGGCCGACCCGAAGAACACCGGGTCCCCCGGCACCGACTTGAAGGCCCGCACCGGCGAGTTCACCCCGCCGGGCAGCGCGGCCTGCGCGCGCGTCCACCAGTTCGCGTTGCTCACTACAGCCAGCCTCCCTTGAGCGCGTCGCGCCCGTGGTAGGTGATGATCAGGTCGGCGCCGGCGCGGCGCATGGCCAGCAGGTTCTCCCGCACCACGGCCGCCTCGTCGGCGTAGCCCGCGGCGGCGGCGGCCTTCACCATGGAGAACTCGCCGCTCACGTTGTAGCAGACCACCGGGCAGAGCGCCTCGGCGGCCACGGTCTTGATCACGTCCAGGTACGCTAGGGCGGGTTTGACCATGACCATGTCCGCGCCCTCCTGCATGTCGAGCACCGCCTCGAGCAGGGCCTCGCGGCCGTTGCGCACGTCCATCTGGTAGGTCTTGCGATCGCCCTGGGGGGCGCTGTCGCAGGCGTCGCGGAAGGGGCCGTAGTAGGCGCTGGCGAACTTGGCCGAGTAGGACAGGATGGCCGTGTTGACGTAGCCCTCCGCGTCCAGCAGGTCGCGCATGGCGGCCACGCGGCCGTCCATCATGTCGCTGGGGCTGACGATGTCCGCGCCGGCCTTCGCGTGGGTCAGGGCCATCCTGGCGAGCTGCTCCACCGAGGGGTCGTTGACGATGACCCCGTCCTCGACGAAGCCGCAGTGCCCGTGGCTGGTGTAGGCGCAGAGGCAGACGTCGGTGATCAGCACCACGTCGTTGCCGAAGCGCTCGCGCAGGGCGCGCAGGGCGCGGGCCACCACGCCGTTGCTGTCCACCGCCGCCGAGCCCGTCGGGGTCTTGGCCCCGTCGTCGGGGATGCCGAACAGCAGGTGGGTCTTCAGGCCCAGCTCCACGTCCGCGGCCACCTCCTCGACCAGCTTGTCCACCGAGACGTGGGTGACGCCGGGCATGCTGGCGATCTCGTCCACGTGGCCCTCGCCCTCGATGACGAAGTGGGGCGTGATCAGGTGGCGCGCGGAGACCTCGGTCTCGGCGACGATCTCGCGCATCAGGGGGGAGGTGCGCAGGCGGCGCGGGCGGTTGAGCAGATCCATGGTCAGGACTCCGTTTCGAGGTCGAGGTGACAGGCGCGGGCCATGCCCGCCAGGGACGGGTCGTCGGCCTTGACGACGGGGAAGCCGGCCGCGCGGGCGGCCGTGTCGGTGGTGGTGCCGATGGCCACGCAGGGCGGGCGCTCGGCGTAGGCGGCGGCGAAGGCGTCGACCGCCGAGGGGCTGCAGAAGAAGATCGCGTCCCCGTCGGCGAAGGGTTCGTCCGGCAGGTCGTCGGCCGGGACGGGGACCGTGCGGTACAGGGGCAGCACGGTCACCTCGAAGCCGGCGGCGACCAGGCCCGCGCGCGGTTCGTCCAGGCGCACGAGCGGACCGGGCAGGAGGATCGAGGCCGGGGGCGAGATGTGCTTGACGAAGTCGCGGGCCAGCTCGGCGCCGGTGGTCGCGCAGGTGCCCAGACCGTCGTCCAGGCCGCAGGTCTCGAGGGTGGCGGCGGTGCCGCCCCCCAGGCCGCCCACCGTGGCGCGGCAGGGGCACAGGCCCGCCTCGCGGAAGGCGCGCACGCCCTGGGGCGAGGTGAAGAGGATCCAGTCGAAGGTGCGCAGGTCGAGATCCGGCGGCAGGGGCAGCGGCTCGAAGCGCAGCAGGGGCATCACCAGCACTTCCGTGCCCGCGGCCTCCAGGGCGCGGCGCCAGGGCCGGTTGCTCTCCGACGCGCGGGTCAGGACGATGCGCCGCGGACGCTCCATCAGGTCGCGCCCTCCCCGCGGATGGCGGCCAGGGCCTCGTCGGCCAGGGCCTCGGGATCGTCGCCGCGCAGGTCCAGGCGCACGGCGGGGCCGTCGCCCTCGGGCGCGCGCCAGAAGGCCACCAGCCGGAAGCCCTCGCCTTCGGGCGCCACGTTCACCCCGAAGGGGAGCTGGCAGCCGCCCTCGAGCGCGGCCAGCAGGCGCCGCTCGGCGGCCACGCCGCGGGCGGCCTCGTCGGCGTGGAGCCGGCCCAGGAACTCCAGCCACGGCGCCTCGTCGCGGCACTGGATCGCCAGCATGCCCTGGGCGGGAGCCGGCACGAAGCGGTCGATCGGCAGGTCGATCACCGCCAGATCGGAGACGTCCAGCTCCAGGCGCGAGATCCCCGCCTTGGCCAGCAGGATGGCGTCGTGCTCGCCGGCGCGCAGCTTGTCCACGCGGGTGGGCACGTTGCCGCGCAGGTCGCCGATCTCCAGGTCGGGGCGCAGGTCGCGCAGCTGGGCCTGGCGGCGGGCGGCGCCGGTGCCGATGCGGGCGCCCTCGGACAGGGGCAGCAGGTCGTCGACGGGCCGGTTGCCGTCCACGCATTCGCGACGGATCAGCAGCGACTCGCGCGGGTCCTCGCGGCCCATCATGGCGGCCAGAGCCAGTCCCGGCGGCATGTCCGTGGACAGGTCCTTCATGGAGTGGACGGCCAGGTCCACCTCGCCGGCGAGCTGGGCCTCCTCGAGCTCCTTGGTGAAGAAGCCCTTGCCGTCGATATCGGACAGGGGCACGTCCTGGATGCGGTCGCCCCGGGTGCGGATGACCACGACCTCCACCTCGGCGCCGAGCGCGCGCAGGCGGTCGCGGACGTGATGCGCCTGCCACAGGGCGAGGCGACTGCCGCGCGTGCCGATGCGCACGGGGGTCGAGGGGGGGGCGGGCTGGTCGTTCAAGGGGTCCTCCCGGTTTCGGTGCGAGAGCTAATGTAGCGCATCTCGGCGCGGATGTGTCATCATCGCGTCACGGATTCCGACGCGGAGGTGCCGACTTGGACCGCATCGTACTGGTCGAGGACGATATCACCACCCTGGACGTGGACGCCATCGTCAACGCCGCCAACACCACCCTGCTCGGAGGCGGGGGCGTGGACGGCGCCATCCACCGGGCGGCCGGCCCCGGACTGCTCGCGGAATGCCGCGGGCTGGGGGGCTGCGAGACCGGCGACGCCAAGCTCACCGGCGGCCACGACCTGCCGGCCCGCCGCGTCATCCACACGGTGGGCCCGGTCTGGCGCGGCGGCGACCGGGACGAGCCCGCGCTGCTGGCCTCCTGCTACCGCCGTTCCCTCGAACTCGCGCGCGACCACGGGCTGCGCACGGTGGCCTTTCCGGCCGTGAGCTGCGGCGTGTACCGCTTTCCGCCGGATCGGGCCGCGGCGATCGCCGTGGCGGAGGTGCGCGCCTTCCTGGCCGTTCACGACCTGCCGGAGCGCGTGCTGCTGGTCTGCTTCGGCGACGACATCGCCGCCGCCTACCGCGCCGCGCTGGCGGCCGGAAACCCGGGAGATCCCGCCGAGGATTGACCATCCGGGAGGGACTGTGATTAACTTGTGCCGCAGGCGTCTCTTGAACTCGCCCCTTCACCCTGCACCCAGGTGACGCACGTGACCCTGACCCGCTCGCCCCGCCATCCCGTCGTATTCCGGGCCGCCCTGTTCGCCCTGTCCGTCCTGCTGTACGCCACGATCGCGGGCGCCGTCGCGGACGACTACGCCGCCTACCTGCACTGGACGAGCGTGGTGCGCGGCGAGGGCGTCGGCGAGTACCGGGACGTGACCCTCGCCGGCGACCGGCTCTACGCGGCCCGCTTCGACGGCGGCGTGCAGATCCTGTCGACGGTCGATCCCGCCCGCCCGGCCGTGCTCGGCGGGATCTCGGGCCTCGGCGACGTCCTCGGCATCGCCGTGTCGGGCGACATCGCCTACGTGGCCGCCGGCGACGACGGCCTGCAGGTGCTCGACTGCAGCGACCCCGGCGCGCCCCAGGTGATCGGCTCCACGTCGCTGTCCGGACCGGCCAGCGGCGTCGTCCTGGACGGAAGCATCGCCTATGTCTGCTGCGGCGAGATCGGCCTGGTGCCGGTGGACGTGTCGATGCCGGGGAGCCCCGCGCCGGACCTTCCCATCGACACCCCGGGCACCGCGCTCCAGGCCGCGTTGATGGACGATCACGTGGCGGTGGCCGACGGCGTGAGCGGCGTGCAGTTCGTCTCCCGCGCGACCGGGTCGCTCGTGAGCGCCGCCGACACCCCGGGCCTGGCCCTGTCGGTGGCGGTCGACGGCGACGTGGTCCTGGTCGCCGACTACTACGCCGGCCTGACCGTGGTCGACGCCTCGTCCATCTCGGCGCCGGAGGTGGTCGCCTCGATCCCGTCGTCGCCGGGCGTCCTGGACGTGGCCACGCGCGACGGCCTGGCCCTGCTGGCCAACGCCAACGCCGGCCTGGTCGTCACCGACGTGAGCGATCCGGACTCGCCCGTCCACATCGCGAGCCTCAGCACGGGCGGCCTCGGCTACGGCGTCGCGCTGAACGGCGACCACGTCTACCTGGCCGACACCGGGGACCTCAACACCTACGCCCTGGGCAGCGGCACGACGGTGCCCGTCCTGGACTACCTCGGCTTCGAGGCCCCCCGCTTCGCGGCCTACCGGCGGCTCGTCCTCCTCGTGGTGGACGGCGACCGGATCTGGACGATCGACACCACCACCGGCGAGACCCTCGGCGTCGGCGCGACGCTGTTCGATCCCTGCGACCTGGTCCTCGGCGACGGGTACGCCTACGTGGCGGACGCCGGCGCCGGCGTCCGCACGGTCGACGTCACCGACCCCGCCAGACCCGACGTCCGCTCGGGGCTCTACGTGGGCGGCGACGCCTGCGGCCTGGCGCTGGACGGCGACCGGCTCCACGCGGCGGTGAGCGGTCTGGGGCTCGTGGTGATGGACCTCTCGGCCGATCCCGGCGCGCCCGCGATCATGGGCCTCTGCGGCACCACCGGCGACCCGCGCGACGTGGCGGTCCTGGGCGACACGGTCTTCCTGGCGACCCTGGGCGGCGGCCTGTGGTCGATCGACGTCTCCGACCCCGCGTCGCCGGTCCCGCTGGACCAGCTCCACACCGGCCACGACATCCACCACGTCGCGACGTCGGGCGACCACGTCTACGCCGTCGACGACACCAACCTGTTCGTCTACGACGCCTCGCAGCCGGACGAGCTCGCCTTGGTCACGACCCGCGCCCTGCGCGGCCCCCTGCGCGACATCGCGGCCGCCGGCGACCTGGTCTACGTGGTGGATCCCTACATCGGACTCTACGTGATCGACGTCTCCACGCCCGCCGCCCCGGCGGTGATCGGCGGCGGCATCTCCAGCTCCTTCTTCCTGTCGTCGATGGTCCTGTCGCCGGATCGGCTCTTCCTGGTGGACGGGCTGGGCGTCTTCGTCATGCCCGTGCACGGCGTGCCCACGAACGTCGACGGGCCGCCGCGTCCGGGGCCGAGGCTCGCCGTCGCGCCGAATCCCTTCAATCCCCGCACGACCGTGACCTTCGCGCTCGACGCGCCGGGCCCCGCGCGCGTGGACGTGCACGACCTGGCGGGCCGTCGCGTGGCGACGCTGGCGGACCGGGCGTTCGCCGCCGGCACGCACGTCCTGACCTGGGACGGCGCGGACGACGACGGCCGTGCGCTGCCGTCGGGCGTCTACGTGGCCCGGCTGCGCACGGCCGTCGGCGAACGGTCGCGGAAGATGACCCTCGTGAGATGACCTAGTCCGTCGGCTCCGGCTCCTCGTCGTAGTAGTCCATCTTGTCCACCGGCACGACCACCGTGGTGGCGATGTTGGACAGGTGCATGAAGATCCGCTTGTAGAAGCGCATCACCAGTACCAGGCTCACGGCGTCGCCGGTGCCCAGGCCGCTGCGGGTGATGTCGGCGATGGACGCCTCGAGGGCATGGGCCTGTTCGCGGGCGGTCTCGATGATCGCGCGGCAGCGGTCCTCGTCGCTCTCGCTGAAGGCCGCCGCGGTCTCGATCATCAGGTCGCGCATGGGGTCGGCGAAGCCCTTCAGGCGCTCCCGGTACAGGGTGCGGTCGGCATCGTCGGGCATCAGGTCGTGGGCCACGTCGAAGATGTTCTTGATGTAGTCCCCGATGCGCTCGGCGTCCTTGACCACGTTCATGAAGATCAGGCCAGAGGGGATGTCCTCGGCGCGCTGCTCCAGCGCCAGGTGGGTCACCACGCTGCGGCGCACCTCCCGCTCCAGCACGTTGATGCGCCGGTCGCGGTCGTAGAGCTTGGCCTGGGCCTCGTCCTCGGGACGGCCCTCGATCAGCACCCGGTAGGCGAACTTGTTCATCGAGACGCAGAGGTCGAGCATCTCGCCGACGCGGGCCGAGGTGGCCGAGCTCCAGTTGTCCTTGCGGAAGATGTCGCGGAACGAACGGAAGACCTTCATGGCGAACTCCTATCGAAACATCCTCGAGATGAGGACGAAGGCCAGGGGCATCATGAAGAAGACCCCGAGCATGTAGTAGACGGCGTACCACTTGTTGACGATGGTGCGCAGGGCCAGTCCCCGCGCCATGCGGATCGGGATCAGGCGCAGGCGTCGCCACGGGTAGAAGATCAGGATCCCGCTCAGGTTGAAGCACAGGTGCACCAGCGCGACGGTCACCGCCGCCACGTTGCCGGTCATCGAGGCCAGCAGGGCCGTGACCGTGGTGCCCACGTTGGCGCCCAGGGTCACCGGCAGCGCCGTCTCCAGCGAGATGATCCCCGCGCCGATCAGCGGCACCAGCAGGCTGGTGGTGATCGAGCTGCTCTGCACCGTCACCGTCACGATCACGCCGAGCAGCATGGCCAGCAGCCCGTGCGACTCGAGCTGGGCGCCGAAGGCCCCCTTGGCCCGCGACACCACGACCCGCCGCATCACCTTGGTCAGCATGGCCAGGGCGAAGAAGAGCAGCGCCAGCGAGATGATCAGCATGACCACCGCGGCGATCTTGTCGGCCATGGACCAGTCGTCGATCAGCAGGTGCTTGACCCACTTGGCGACGGGCTTGGTGATCGCCTTGACCGGGCTGTGGAACTCCAGCCCCTCGGCGCCGATCAGCAGGCCCGAGAGCCAGCGCGCCACCTTTTCCAGGTAGTGCGTGGCCATCTCGAGGGGGAAGAGGACCAGGATGGTCAGCAGGTTGAAGAAGTCGTGCATGGTGGCGCCGGCGAAGGCGCGCATGAACTCCCGCCTGCGTCCCATCGACCCCAGGGCCACGATGGTGTTGGTCACCGTGGTGCCCATGTTGGCGCCCATGATGATGGGGATGGCGCCCTGCACCGTCAGCGCGTCCGCGGCCACCAGGCCCACCACGATCGACGTGGTGCCCGAGGAGCTCTGGATCAGCGAGGTGGCCAGCAGGCCGATCATCAGGCCGACCTCGGGGTTGGTCGTGCCCGTGATCAACGCCTCGCTGAAGGACTCGCCGAAGGTCTCGAAGGCCGCACCCATCAGGGTGATGGCGAAGAGGAACAGGTACAGCAGGGCCAGCAGGGCGACCACGCGCAGGATGGCGGGCAGGGGGCCCGACCTGCCGGAGTCATCCGCCTGCGAGGCGGACGGAGAGCGTGCGTCCACGTTCGTTCCTCTCGGAGGGGCTGGTCTGTCCTTGGAAGATCGAGTCGGTCTCGGGCGGGAAGGTACCGCAAGGTCCGATCGGTGTCAAAGGCGGAGTGGTACCGGTTCGTAGGCCGCAACGGTCGGAAACCGGTCACCGCCCGGAGCGGGTGGCCGGGAGGAACTCCCTTTTGCGCCCAGGTCTCGGATGGGTTAAAGTGTGCCTCCGGGCCGACCTGCGCGTCTCGTCGCGGATCGAGCCCTCGGACCCGCGTTTTTGGCATGATTTGTGATTAAATTTGTGCTGTCGTTAGATAAGAGGAGCCGTCCGGGATGGCCATCCTGAAAGTCGCCCGCATGGGACACCCGGTGCTGCGCCGCGTCGCCGACCCGATCCCCGTCGAGGAGATCACCGGTCCCGAGGTGCAGACGCTCATCCGGGACATGCTGGAGACCATGCACGAGTACTCGGGCGTCGGCCTGGCCGCCCCGCAGGTGCACGTGTCCCGGCAGCTGGCCCTGGTGGGCGGCGAGTACGACGAGGACGACCGGCCCATGGTCAACGTGGTGATCAACCCGGAGATCACACCGACGACGGACAAGCTCTTCGGCCTGTACGAGGGCTGTCTGAGCGTGCCGGGCTTCCGGGGCTGGGTCGAGCGTCCGGCCGCCATCCACGTGGTCTACCACGACCAGGACGGCGAGCGCGTGGAACGCGACCTCGAGGGCTACTCCGCCGTGGTCATGCAGCACGAATGCGACCACCTGCAGGGCGCCCTCTACCTGGACCGCATCAAGGATTTGCGCAAGCTCGCCTTCGAGGAGGAAGCCGAGCGTTACCTGCCCGTCGAGCGCATGATCGACGAGAGAGAGCTGTAAGGAGACGCCATGGATCTGCTCAACGACACCGTCACCGCCTTCAACTCGCGCCGCTACGACGAGGCCGTGGCCCTGACCGCCGTGGGCCTGCGCGAGGCCGTCGGCCAGGAGGAGCTCTTCTGGATGGGTCTGCACGAGACCTCGCAGGGCTTCGCCCACATCGCCGACAACAAGCTGCCCCAGGCGGAGGAGAAGTTCGTCTCGGCCATGGAGAAGCTGCGCAACTTCGGCTACCGGCACCGCAATCTCGAGGTGACCAGCGTGCTGGCCGGCCTGCGCCGCGGCCTGGAAGAGGTGCGCGAGGTGCGCTCGGGCGGTCGCAGCATGTTCGACGTCACCCTGTTGCCCCAGATCAAGATGGCGGCCAAGGCCGACAACCGCTGACGCCGCGCCGGAGCCCCCCATGATCCCCGCGAGCCACCCCCTGCACGACATCGCCCGCAGGATCGTCGACGGCGAGCGTCTCGACGCCGCCGACGGCCTGCGCCTGGCCGAGAGCGACGACCTGCCCCTGCTCGGCTGGCTGGCCCACACCGTCCGCACCCGGCTGCACGGCGACAAGGTCCACTACAACATCAACCGCCACATCAACCCCACCAACGTCTGCTACGTGGGCTGCGAGCTCTGCGCCTACGCCGACGACCCCAACGCCCCGGGCACCTGGTCCTACTCGCCCGAGGAATGCGTGGAGATGGCGCGCCGCGACTTCACGCCCGGCACCAGCGAATTCCACATCGTCGGCGGCCTGCACCCGCGCTGGAAGTTCCCCGTCTACCTGGACATCCTGCGCGCCCTGAAGGACGCCTTCCCCGAGGTGCACCTGAAGGCCTTCACCATGGTGGAGATCGACTTCCTGGCCAAGATCGGCAAGCTGTCGGTGCCCGAGACCATCGCCGCCCTGCGCGAGGCCGGCCTGGACAGCTGTCCCGGCGGCGGCGCCGAGATCTTCGACGAGGAGGTGCGCGAGAGGATCGCCTCCAAGAAGATGTCCTCGGCGCGCTGGCTCGAGGTGGCCGGACTGGTCCACGAGGCCGGCCTGAAATCCAACTGCACCATGCTCTTCGGCCACATCGAGGAGCCCCGCCACTGGGTCGACCACCTGATCCGCCTGCGCGGACAGCAGGACCGCAGCGGCGGCTTCCAGTGCTTCATCCCCCTGGCGTTCCACCCCAAGGACACCAAGTTCGCCCACCTGCCCGGCCCCTCGCTGATCACCAAGCTCAAGGTGATCGCCCTGTCGCGCCTGCTGCTCGATAACATCCCCCACGTGAAGGCCTACTGGGTCATGCTCGGTCGCGAGGCGGCACAGCTGGCGCTGCGCGGCGGCGCCGACGACCTCGACGGCACGGTCACCGACGAGCGGGTGACCCTCGCGGCGGGCGGCTCGGCGGGGAAGGGGATGGGGCGTGACGAGATCGTGGGGTATATCCGCGAGGTGGGGTTGAGGCCGGTGTTGAGGGATACGTTGTACAACGAGATCGTCTAGTCCGGCCTTGCTCCAGGTGACCACTCGGGGGGGCGCTTTATGACTCGCCCGGGTGCAAGGACGAGCGGGTTTGGGAATTGATGGGCGGTATATCGTTGTTTGTTGATGTAGCAGTACCCGTCCGCGAGCCGAGCCAGTTCGTTGTTTCTTCGCTTGTATGGGAACAGGAACCAGATCCTGCGGTCCGGGAACAGGTGTTTCGCAGTTTTCACGGCTGGAACCAGATCGGTATCCCCCGTGACCAGGCAAATCGTGTCGGCGAGATCGAGATGCAGCGTCTCGATCATCTTTACGGATATGGCCACCTTCTGTGTCGATGCGTCACTCCGGGTTGACGCTCTTCGAGGTGGTGGGCCAGAGCCGAGAAGTAGTGGATCGATGCGAGTCGTGTATTCATTCCGATCGCGGACAGATACGAGGAGAGCAGGCTGTGCAGATTCAACCACCTCACGTCCATGCCGAGCTCATATCCGGCGGTGCGGAGCGAATGATACAGGTTGAAGCCGTCTACGAGGAACGCCGTACGGTTCATCCGAAATAGAAACCCTCCGGGTCGCGACCCGGAGGGGGCCAGACGGCACATTGGCCGATCTGGGGCTGACATGAGATCATTGTCGGCAAGTATGGGGCCGGGGTCAAGTGGGGGATCTCGCTTTCCTCGGTCGTCACCCTGCTCGTTGCGTTGCCCGAGCCGCTCAGCAATAATGCGGCCGTATGACCGATCGACGCCGACGAAGGACTCCTGCATGGACCACGCCGTCACATTCGAGGACATCCGCGCCGCCGCCGCCCGCCTCGCCGGCGTCGCCCACCGCACCCCCGTGATGACCAGCCGCCTGATCGACGACCTCGCCGGCCGCCGCCTCTTCTTCAAGTGCGAGCACCTGCAGCGCGTGGGCGCCTTCAAGTTCCGCGGCGCCTGGAACTCGGTCTCGCAGCTCGACGACGCGACGGCCGCCCGCGGCGTCGTCACCCACAGCAGCGGCAACCACGCCCAGGCGCTGGCCCTGGCGGCGAAGCTGCGCGGCATCCCGGCGCACATCGTCATGCCGCGCACCGCGCCGGCGATCAAGCGCGACGCGGTCGCCGGCTACGGCGCGCGCATCGTGGAGTGCGAGCCCACGCTCGAGGCGCGCGAGACCACGGCGGCCGAGGTGCTCGCCGAGACCGGCGGCACCCTGATCCATCCCTACGACTACGCCCCGACCATCGCCGGCCAGGGCACCGCCGCGCTGGAGCTGATGGAGGAGGTGCCCGACCTGGACGCGGTGATCGCGCCGGTGGGCGGCGGCGGGTTGATGTCCGGCACCTGCCTGGCGGCCCGGGGGGTGAACCCGGACGTGCGCCTCTTCGGCGCGGAGCCGGCCGGCGCGGACGACGCGGCGCGCTCGCTGGCCGCCGGCGAGCTGATTCCCCAGACCGGCCCCGACACCGTGGCCGACGGCCTGCTCACCAGCCTCGGCGAGCTCACCTGGCCCATCCTGCGCGATCATCTCGAGTCCATCGTCACCGTCGGCGAGGACGAGATCGTCGCCGCCCTGCGCCTGGTCTGGAGCCGCACCAAGCAGCTGATCGAGCCGAGCGCGGCGGTGCCGGCGGCGGCGGCGCTGGGCGACGGGTTCCGATCGCTGGACGGGATGGAGCGGGTGGGCGTGATCCTGTCGGGCGGGAACGTCGACCCGGCCGACCTGGTCCGTCGCGGCCTCCTCTGAAACGGAGCGCTCCGGGGTTGCGGCCCACGTCCCGAATTTCTATCCTGGGCAACACCGAACGCGACCATTCCACCATCGGCGAAGGACGCAGGACTGGCCATGAACGAGTTGGTACCGAACGAGACGACGGACTGCAGCGGTCGGGCGTGGCCCTGTCAGGAATCCTGTTCCATACAGCACTTCGAGCTCCTCCGCCAATGCGACGTCCGCGGACTCCTCCACTGCCACACCAACTACGCCGACGGCGCCCACGACCTGGGCGCGATGGTCGAGATCGCCGGCCAGCTCGGCCTCGAATACCTCGGCGTCACCGACATGGTCAAGAGCGACTTCTGCGCCGACGGCCTCTGCCGCGAGCGGATGGCCGCGCAGCGCGAGGAGATCGAGCGCTACAACGCCGACGGCAACGGCTTCACCCTGCTGCACGGCGCGGAGGTGGAGATCGGTCCCCGGGGCGAACTGCCCGTGGAGGACGACGTCCTGGCGGCCTTCGACTACGTGGTCGCCACCATGCGCATCTCCCACGACCTGGACGCCGAGAAGCAGACCGCCCGCGCGATCGCGGCCGTGAACTCGCCGCGCGTCTCGATCCTGGGCCATCCCGTCGGACACTTCATGACCACCGGGCGCGAGCTGCCGCTGGACCTCGACGAGGTGCTGGCCGCGGCGTCGAAGGCCGGCGTCGCCGTGGAGATCGACGCCAACCCCGCCCACATGGATCTCGACTGGAAGAACTGCTACAACGCCCAGAAGCTGGGCGTGACCCTGGTGATCGCCTCGGACGCCCATCGCGCCGCCCGCCTCGGCGACTACCGCCACGGCGCCGAGATGACCCGCGACGCGGGCCTCTGCTGCCGCCAGATCCTCAACACCCACTCCGCCGACGAGGTGAAGAACTTCCTCACCCGCGTCGGCTAGTCCTTCACGAGCTCGTCCAGCAGCTCCGGCAGATCCGCTTCCTTCACGTCGAACATCATCGTCCCGTCCGGGAACGACATGATCATCGGTCCGTACTCGCAGCCCCCCAGGCAGCCGGCGGCGTTGATGCGCACGCGCTGGTCGAGTCCGCGCTCGGCGACCATGTCGCGCAGGGTCTGGCGCAGGGCGAGGCCGCCGCGATCCGCGCAGCAGGGCTTGGGGTGGCCGTCGGGCCGCTTCTGGGTGCAGACGAAGGCGACGGCGTCGAAGGGGAGGTCGCGCTTGATCATGGGTCCGTCCCGGCTGGAGGTCAGGTGTGGCTCGTGCGGACGTTTCCCGGTAACCTGTGCGGGTCGTCCGGGGCACAATCTAAAGGAGAGCGACATGATCGCACGTACGAGTATCCGACTGCTGGTCGTCGCCGTCCTGGCGACCCTGGCCCTGCCCGCCGTCGCCGAGGAGCCGGCCTACGACCAGGAGGCCGCCATGGCCGCCTGGGCCGCCGTGGCCGAGCCCGGCCCGGTCCACGCCCTGCTCGCGACCCGGGCCGGCGAGTGGACGGTGACCGCCACGTCGTACATGGCGCCCGGCGCCGAGCCCATGAAGAGCGAGTCGACCTGCGTCGGCGAGATGATCGTCGGCGGCCGGTTCCTCACCGAACGCGTCGAGGGCGTGGCCATGGGCATGCCCTTCGAGGGCTTCGGCCTGACCGGCTACGACAACTACAGCCACGTGGTCACGTCCATCTGGGTCGACTCCATGGGTACGGTCATGGGCATCATGACCGGTCTCTACGAGAAGCCCGGCGAGCCCATGGAGCTGTTCGGCGAGATGCTCGACCCGGCCAGCGGCCAGACGATGAAGATGCGCACCATCACCTACTTCGAGGGCGACGACGCCCACCGCCTGGAGTACTTCATGTCCATGCCGGGGATGGACGAGTACAAGGCCATGGATATGACGTACGCGCGCAAGTAGCGTCGCCGACGGTTGTCGCGACGGGACGCGATGTCGCCCGCGGGGAGGGAACCCGCGGGCGTCCGCGTGGTTGGGGGTAACCGTTCCGGGTGCGGAACGTGTACCCTGGGGGGAGATCCGGCGCGACGGGACGGGGTCGGTCCCCGCCTTGCAGCGGTCGGGGCGCGGGACCGGTCGCGGAACACTCGTTCCGATGCGGCCCGCCCCCGGATCAGAAACGCCGTCCCGACCAGACGTTGCCCCATGTGATCCGCGAGGCGCGCGTCGACGCTGAACCGGTCCGACGCGACCGGTCCCGCCGGACAACGGAGGAGACATGGCCCGTTTCGGCATCATCCTGCTCGCGTTCCTGCTGACGGCGACCGTCGCCGCGGCCGAACCGTCTCCCGACCGGGGCGACGGCACCGAGGACGATCCCTGGCTGCTGGACATCGACGAGCTGCTCGAGCAGGGCTTCGCCGTGGTGGTCACCCCCGAGGACACCATCGCCCTGGCGGACGCGGGCGTCGACACCATCCGCGTCCGCGCCCCGCGCCTGCGCGTGTCGGACCTGGTCCGCCGCATCGGCGAACGCATGGAGCGCGACTACCGCCGCGTCCACGAGCTCGAGCACACGGCGCTCAGCCGCATGGTCCTGCACTGGGACTCGCCCGACCCGGCGAAGGCCCGCCGCGAGGAGCACCTCGAGGGGATGCGCGTGGCCCGCGACGCCGACGGCGAGGAACGCATGGCCCGCCTGTTCCGCACCGTGCGCAAGTACCGCGGCGGCGAGCTGGAGGAGGCGTTCGACGTCCAGGACGTCGCCGGGACCTGGCAGGAGGACGTGGTGGGCGTGTCCATGGCCGTGCCCTTCTCCCTGGTCGCCGCCGACCATTACCGCTTCGAGATCCTCGAGCGCACCCTGATCGGCGACCATCTCGTGTTCAAGATCGGCTTCACGCCCCTGAGCTCCTTCGAGCCCGGCCTCGACGGCGTGGTGTGGCTCGACTACAGCGACCTGGCCATCCGCCGCATGGAGGGCCGCGTGACCGGCCCCACGCCGCTGCCCCTGTTCATCGCCTCGATCCCGCGCCTGCTCTGGACCCAGCGCCGCGTCGGCGACCGCTGGCTCAGCGCGACCATGCACTGCGACCTGACCCTGACCGACCTGCCGATGCTGCCCGACCGAGCCAGTCTCGCCGTGGAGATGCGCGACTACGTGCTCGACGGCGCGCCCGAGCCCCGGGAGGAGACGCCGTGATCCGCCTGACGCTCGCGCTCGCCCTGCTCGCGGCCGTCCCCGCCCTGGCCGGCGTCGCCGATCCCGACTCGCTGATCTGGGTCTCGGAAGAGGCCGCCATCGATTCGCTCAACACCTACTGGCGCAACCTCGACGACGGCTGGTACGAGCCGCTCACCCTGGAGGACCTGGCCCCCGGCCTGACCGCGACGCGCCTGGACTCGCTGACCCTCGAGGGCGACGTCGTCATCGCGCGCATGATCGCCGGGCGCCCGTGGCGTCTGAAGTGGCGCCCGCTGAGCCACCTGATCTACAACCGCGTGCAGGGCCTGGACGTGGGCGGCCGGGTCGTCCTGTACCGTCCGGGCGTGCGTCAGCCGCGGCTGACGTCGGGCGCGAGCTACGGCCTGGCCTGGAAACGTCTGAGCCATCGCCACACGCTGTCGCTGCCCCTGCTGACCGCCCGCCTGCGCGACGAGGACGGCTACCTCCGCCGCGCGCCCTGGACCTGGCTGTCCCTCGAGGCCGAGGGCGGCCGCGGCGTGGAGTGGTTCGCCGGCGACCTCCGCCATGAACGCAACCTCGCCGCCCTGGTCGGCGGCGAGGATCCGAACCACTACTACGAACACTCCCGCTGGCGCACGGGTCTGGTGATCGCGCCCCGGCCGGCGGTGAGCCTGCGGTTCGGTCTCGGCGGCGGCCGCCACCGCCCCCTGGGCGTGCGCACCGACTGGAGCCTGCTGGGCGACGCCGCCGACGTGGCCGACAACCTGGCCGTCGCCGGCCTGTCCCGCCGCAGCTTCGACGCCGGCCTGAACCTCGACTGGCGCGGCCTCCGTCTGCAGGCCACGCACGCCTGGCACCGCGTCACCGACAGCCCCCTGCCCGCGGTCGCCGCCGACCCGGAGGGCGTCGCCTGGTACCGCCGCCTCGACCTGAAGGCCATGTGGCAGACGCGCGATCCCTGGGGGAACGTCTGGGTGCTGCGCGGCGGCTGGAGCGACGTGGATCGCCCCGCCCCCCTCGAATGGCAGACCTACCTGGGCGACCACGGCACCCTGCGCGGCTACGGCGCCCGCGAACTGGTCGGCGACCGCGGCGGCTGGGCCGGCCTCGACGCCCGCTGGGACGTGGACCTCTTCGCCGCCCTGCGCGTGCCCCTGCTGAAGTCGCTGGGACTGCAGCCCATCACCTTCGCCGACTGGGGGCGGGTGGAGCGTCGCGTCGACGACCCCGCCGCCTATCCCGGCGGCGACGGCTGGCGCGCGAACGCCGGCCTGGGGGTCGGCAAGTTCCTCGGGTTCCGGAGCTGGCTGAAGCATGTGCGGGTGTACGCGGCCAGGCCGGTGGGACAGGGGATGCATGGGCGGCCGTGGCGGTTTGTGGTGGCGTTGGAGGGGTGGTAGTTGACGTCGGCGGGTGAGTGGTATAACATGGTTATAACCTCAATCACCCGCTCGATGGAGCCCCGCATGATCAAGAAGCTGCGCAAGGTCGGCAACAGCAACGCCCTGATCCTCGACAAGCCCATCCTCGAGCTGCTCGGCCTGGAGGAGGACGGTCAGGTCAACCTGACCATCCACAAGGGATCGCTCATCGTCACGCCCACCGACCCCCGTCCCGTCGACCGCGAGCGTTTCGAGGCCAGCCTCGACCGCGTGGTGACCGAACGCCGCAACCTGCTGAAGAAGCTGGCCGAATGACCCGTCCCCCCGTCTTCCTCACGCCCGAGCTGGTGATCGAGATCCACTACCGGATGCTCCGCGAGTTCGGAGGCGATCCCGGGCTGCGCGACGAGGGCCTGCTCGAGGCTGCCGTCGCCGTGCCGCGCGCGACCTTCGAGGGGGCCTATCTCCACGCGACGCTCGCCGACATGGCGGCGGCGTACCACTATCACCTGAGCCAGAACCATCCGTTCGTGGACGGGAACAAGCGGGTGGCTGTGACCGCGGCGCTGGTGTTCCTGGCGTTGAACGATCATGACCTGGCGGCGTCGGACGAGGAACTGGAGGAGATCGCGTCGGGGCTGGCCGAGGGAAGGACGGACAAGGCCGCGATGACGGAGTTCTACCACGAGCGGGTCGGACGCACCGGCGACGGCTGAGCCCCTGTCAACCCGCGATCCCCAGCTCCCGGATCGCCCCCAGCACCGCCTCGTGCAGCCGGCCGTTGGTGACGATCACGCCCTTGTTCCGCTCCAGCCGGTAGCCCAGCGAGAAGTCCAGGTCGTTGCCGTGTATGTCGCTCACGCGCCCCCCGGCCTCGGTCACCACCAGCGCGCCGGCGGCGTGGTCCCAGATCTTCTCCACGTACTCGGCCGACTTGGGCAGGCGCAGGTAGGCGTCGGCCTCGCCGCGCGCGGTGACGGCGTATTTGACCTGGCTGTCGACTCGCACGCCCGGCACGGCGATGCCCAGCCGGTCGGCGATGCGCGCCGCGTCGTCGTGGGAGGAGTGGGCCGCTTCGACCGACTCGCAGAAGCGCAGGCCCGAGGGGGCGTCGAGGCCGCTGACCTGGACGGGGGCGGGGTCGCCTTCGCCGTCCATCGGCCACTGCTGCACTCCATGGCCGCGAACTGCCGTGAGGACGGAGCCGGCGCCCCGGTCTCCCTCGAGCTTCGTCCCCAGGTTGGGACAGCCCAGCGCCGCCAGCTCGATCCGCCCGTCGATGATCAGCGCCAGCGCCACCGCGTAGTGCTGGCCGCGCAGGAAACCCTTGGTGCCGTCGATGGGATCGAGGGTCCAGAAGCGGGGGGCGTAGTCGCGGGCGCCGCCGCGGTCGATCCAGGCGCAGACCTGGTCGGGGGTCGCCTCGGGCCGCAGGTCGCGGACGTGGCTGACCACCCGTTCGAGCAGCGCCGCGTTCCCCGGTTCGCGCAGCTCGTCGGCCCCCTCTTCGCCGATCACCGGATCGTCCGGGAAGGCCTCGCCCAGGGCCCGGCACACCAGGGCCTGGCTGCCGAAGTCGGCGACGGTGACGGGGCTGCGGTCCTTCTTCTCCAGGACGCCCGGATCGATCTGCGCCTGGACGGCGCGGGTCAGAAGGCCGGCCTCGCGGACGGCGGACAGGGCGGTCTGGAGTTCGGCGGCGTAGGGGTGGCTCATGGGATGCTCCGGGTCGGAAGTGCGGGTGGTGGCGTGGGGGCAGGATAGCATGGTGGGGCGGGGGGGCAAGGCCGGGCTACAGGGGGCTCCGAGGCGGCCGATATCTTGACAGA
>CAZSNA010000003.1:0-87670 GCA_964607825.1 uncultured Fibrobacteraceae bacterium
GTTCGGCGCCGCCCTGGGCGAGCAGGCGCGCTACAACCTGCTGCGCTTGCACGACATGGCCCTTGACCACGACCGCACGGCCTTCCCCTCGGTGCGCGGCTTCCTGGCGGAGGTCGAACGGGCGGCCGTACGCGAGGACCAGGAGGAGGCGGTCCTGCCCGACGGCGACGGCGGCCGGGTCCGCATGATGACCATCCACGGCGCCAAGGGGCTGGAGGCGCCCTTCGTCCTGCTGGTCGACCACGCCCATCCCATGGACCGCGAACCCGAGCGCCTGGTCCTGGACGGGCGCCACGGCGAGTCGGGCCCCCTGGTGACCGGCCTGCGCAAGCCCCACCGGGATCCCGACGCGGGAACCGCCGTTTCGGCGGCCGCCGTCCGCGCCATGTCCGAGGTCCGGCGCGAACAGGCCGACCTGCTCTACGTCGCCATGACCCGCGCCCGCAACGAGCTGATCGCCCTGGGCGCCGCGCCCGCCAGGAACGCCGACAAGCCCAGCTTCGCGCGCTGGCTGGAGAGCGGTCCACGGGGATTCGACGAGACTCCGGACTGGCTCGAGCACGACGACGACGACGCGGCCGCCCCCGGCCCCGGGACCGAGGCCGCCCCGCCGCGCACCTGGGAACCCTGCGGTTGGCGACCCCTGGTGGAGATCTCATCGCCCAGCCGGGCCCCGGCCCCGCCTCTGCCCGAGGACACACTGAACGAGGATCGGGTCGCCGCCCGCGAGACCGCGGACGGCGCCGTCGATCCGCCCTCTCCCGATCCCGCCGCCCGCGAGGCCGCCCGGGCCCACGGCGTGGCCGTCCACGCCTGGCTGGAACGCGCGGCCGAGACCGGTGCGATGCCGCCGGGCGACGGCCCCGCCCGCGCCGAGGCCCGCGCCGTCTTCCACAATCCCGCCTACGCCTGGATCTTCCGCCCCGACGACGGCGAGGCCCTCTGCGAAGCGCCGATCATCGCGCGCGGGGCCGCCGCGTCGGACGGCGTCGAGACCCGCACCCTCGGCATCGTCGACCGCCTGCTCCTGCGCGACGCCGAGACCGTGATCGTCGACTACAAGTCCAACCGCGTCGCCGAGACCGACCTGCCGGCGGTCGTCGCGCACTACCGTCCCCAGATGCACGCGTACCGGGACGCTCTCGCGGCGATCCGGCCGGACCGCCCGGTGCGGCTGCACCTGCTGTTCACGGGATTGGAAGGGCCGGACGGCCCCGGTCGGCTGATCGAGATCGACTAGGGCACGATCACCGCCGCCCCCTCGAAGCGACCGTGCCTCAGATCCTCCAGCGCCGCGTTGGCATCCTCGAGATCGTAGGCGGTGACCGTCGTGCGCACCGGCACCCGGGGCGCCACGGCCAGGAACGCCTCCCCGTCGCGCCGCGTGAGGTTGGCCACCGAACGCACCGTGCGCTCCATCCACAACAGTTCGTAGGGGAAGGCGGGGATCTCGCTCATGTGGATGCCGGCGCAGACCACGACGCCGCCCCGGTCGACGGCGCGCAGGGCCGCGGGCACCAGCTCGCCCGCCGGCGCGAAGATGATCGCCGCGTCGAGGGGTTCCGGCGCCGGAGCGTCGGACGGCCCGGCCCAGACGGCGCCCAGCCCGCGGGCGAAGGCGCGGCTCGCCTCGTCGTCGGCGCGCGTGAAGGCGTAGACCTCCCGCCCCTCCCAGACCGCCACCTGGGCGATGATGTGCGCGGCCGACCCGAAACCGTAGAGACCGAGGCGGCGGGCGTCGCCGCACATCCGGTAGGCGCGCCAGCCGATCAGGCCGGCGCAGAGCAGGGGCGCGGCCTGCAGGTCGGAGTAGTCGTCGGGCAGGGGGAAGGCGAAACGGGCGTCCGCGACGCAGGCCTCGGCGAAGCCGCCCGGGCGCTGGTAACCGGTGTAGACCGCATCCGCGCAGAGGTTCTCGCGGCCCGCGCCGCAGAAGCGGCAGTCCCCGCAGCTCCCCCCCAGCCAGGGCACGCCCACGCGGTCGCCGGGCGCGAAATCCGCGACGCCTTCGCCCAGCGCCTCCACGCGTCCGACGATCTGATGTCCGGGCACCAGGGGCAGGACGGGATCGGCCAGCTCGCCGTCGAGCACGTGCAGGTCGGTGCGGCACACGCCGCAGGCGGCCACGCGCAACCGCAGTTCGCCGGGCCCCGGTTCGGGCACGGGCAGGTCGGCGGGACGCAGCGGCCCGCCGGGCGCGTTCAGGATCATGGCGCGCATGGGGAGACCTCCTCGCGGAGGCCATCATGGCTCAGGGGGCGGGCGAACTCAACCGCGGGGAACGAGACGCGACGGTCCACCCCGGCGGGTGGACCGTCTCGAATCTATGAGTGCTGCTCGCGAACCGGCCGTCTAGGCCCGTTCGTCCAGGCCGCCGCTCAGGATCTCGTCGGGCGTCATCGCGCCGACCTCGGGCATCTCCACCTCGGGCGGGTAGTCCACCCTGGGCGGCTCCGGAGGCACGGACGGAAGCACGCCTTCCAGGCTGAACTTCAGACTGCGGGCGAGCTTGTTCACCGCCTCGAACACACCCTTGGACACGAAGTCGACGTCGACGGGCGACTCGGTCCCCTGCTGGGTCCGATCACGGATCGACTGGACGTCGGCCTTGAACGTCGCCTCGGCCCGGTCGATCTCCTCGACGGAGAGGATCTCGGTGATCTTGTTGTCCTCCCGGGTCTGCTGGACCTGGGACGTGACGCTCTCCTCGAACTTGGAGAGGAACTGCTGCATCCGACTCTGATGGTCTCCCGACACGTAGGACTCGAGCGAGTTGCCCTGTCCCTGAGTGGCGGTCTGCTCGGTCTCGGGCGCTGCTTGGATGCTTCCGGCTTGCACGTCTTGGGAGTTGGCGCTTTCCCTAGCCTGCTGCGCCGGAGGGAGCATCATCTGGGACCGGGCCCCAATTGCCTCGATGGCCATGATCGTCTCCTTTCCGACCTTTCCTGCCTGCCTAACCCCGCGCCTTCCATGGCGCTCATGCACTCTATCGGCAGCCGGTCCAGAGAACTTGAGCCCGAATTAACAGATGATTCGAAAAAAACCGTTCAGGAAAACACTGAGTCGCCGTCGGGAAACGACTGGGAACGATGGGGAACGATCAGGGAGCCAGCGGCAGCTTGAGACCCACCGGGAGGTGGTCGCTCAGATTGGTCTCGTAGCCGTTCCAGCCGGTGTCGAGGTAGTCGTCCAGGGGAAAGGTGATCACCTCGACCCCGGGAGAGGCGAAATCCGCGAAGAGCTCGTCGGTCAGGAGGATGTGGTCGATGTGGCTGCTGTATCGGAAGGACCAGCTTCCGCTCGATCCCTCGGCCAGGTCCATGTCGGCGAAGACGTAGTCGTCGGTCGCGTCGAGGAAGACGTTGAAGACGTTGTCGTCGCGGGCGTCGGTCAGGCGGTCGTTCAGGTCGCCCAGCAGGATGACGGCCTCGTCGGGATGCTGCTCGCGGATCCATTCCTCGAGCTGCACGACGGCGTTGAGGCGACGGGTCTCCTCGTCGTCGATGTCGCCGTCGTTGTCGTAATCCGGGTCCTCGGCGATCTCGCCGTCGCCGCAGCACTTGAGGTGGTTGTTGATCAGGATCAGCGGACGACCCTGGAATTCGCACTCCAGGACCAGCGGGCTGCGCGGGAAGGAATTCCAGTCCCCCGTGAAGATCTCGTAGGGTTCGCTCGTCATCGTAACCGTCTCGGAATTCCAGAGATAGGCCAGCTCATGCCACCCCGTGTACTGGGAGGCGCGGCGGCCTTCCCAGCCGTCGAGCGCTTCGAGCACGTCCTCGAATGACCGGTTGCTGGTGATCTCCTGGAGGGCGATGACGTCCGCGTCGAAGGCGCGTACGGCGTCCACCACGTGGTCCACGCGGGTTACGCGGTGCATGTCCTCCTCGTCGGACCACGGGTCGTACGTGAAGTTCTCGATGTTCCAGGTGATGACGTCGAAGGTCTCCGGCGTGCCGAAGGAGAGATCGGTGAACAGGGTGTCGGGCGGCGTGGGCACGACCACGCGCGTGGTCTCGGACGTGCCGCAGCCGCCGGCCGCCAGGGCCAGCGCCGCCGCGCCGATCAGAATGAGAGCCCGTTTCCCGATCATCGTATCCGCCTTTCCGGCTTCGAAGCCAGGATCAGAATGTCGGATCTGTCGATCCGGATCGCAAGTCCCGTTCCCCCGGAAAGCCAAAAAAGGCATCGACTGGCCGTCCGGATTTATATATCTTGGACTCGACCGCGGTACGGAGATCGCTCGCCCTTCCAATGGTCACGACAACCCGGGGGATCGCAGAGGGCATGGAAAGGACACTGAGCATGACGACCACCATCCTGCTGGCCGACGACCACCAACTCATGCGCGAAGGGCTGCGCGCCCTGATGTCGAAAGAGGACGAGGTGGACGTCGTCGGCGAGGCGACCAACGGTCTCCAGGCCTTCGAGATGGCTTGCGCCCACAAGCCCGACGTGGTCGTCATGGACATCAACATGCCCGAGCTCAACGGCATCGAGGCCGCCCGCAAGATCACCAAGCACTGCCCGGGCGTGAAGGTGCTGGCCCTGTCGGTCCACAGCGACCAGAACGTGGTGCTCGACATGCTCCGCGCCGGCGCCGCCGGCTACCTGCTCAAGGACTGCGCCCTCGACGAGCTGGCCCTGGCCATCCGCATGATCATGGAGGGCAAGTACTACCTCAGTCCAGCCATCACCGGGACCGTGCTGGAGGACTTCCTCCACGACCGCGGCGAGCTGAGGACCAGCCTCTCGCTGCTGACCGTCCGCGAACGGGAAGTGTTGCAGATGATCGCCGAGGGCAAGTCCACCCGCGGCATCGCCGAGTCCCTCGGAATCAGCGCCAAGACGGTCGAGACCCACCGCCTGCGCCTGATGAAGAAGCTCGGGCTGCACAACGTGGCGGACCTGACGAAGTTCGCCCTGCGCGAAGGCCTCACCACCCTGGACTTCTAGGCCCCGTCCGACCCCTCGGTCCGGCTGCGCCCGCCCGGGAGCAGGTCCCGCAGCATGCCCAGGTCCGAGCGATCCACGGCCTTGAACACGAACATCAGTCCCACGTAGAGCAGCCCCGTCGCGGCCGTCAGGCCGATCATGAGCGGCAGGTCGTCGGCCGGCAGCGCGCGCCAGTCGACGTCGCGGCCCGGCAGCAGCAGTCGCCCGATCCAGACCGTGACGAACCAGGCCGCACCCAGCGCCGCGAGCGTGGTGAACCAGCCGCGCCGCGTGGCCACGCGCAGTCCGGCGCGCCGCACCTGCACCCGGTGCAGGACGTAGCCCACCAGCAGACTGAACACCGTGGTCATGGCCGCACCGTTCCACTTCCAGACCGGGATCAGCGCCAGGTTCATGATCACGTTGGTGAACATGACGATCAGGGCGATGCGCATGAACACGCGCTCCCGCCCCGCCGACATGATCAGCCGGTTGTAGACGTGGTTCTGGGCCTGGAACGGCAGGGCGAGGATGCAGATGCGGAACACGACGATCGACGGCTCCAGGTTCGAGCTCTCGGCGATCAGCCGGATGACGAATTCCGCGGAGAGGATGCAGAGCAGCGTCAGCGGCAGGATCAGCAGGTTCAGGTAACGGAGCGACCGCTCCCCCATGCGCTCCACGTCGATGTTGTCCGTCTCGACCGCCTGCTCCCGGTAGCGTTGCAGCGACGGGAAGAGCGCCATGGCGAAGATGTTGGGGATGATCAGGAACAGGTCCAGGGGCCGGTGCCCGATGGCGTAGATGCCGGCGCCGACCTTGCCCAGCATCTCCATGATCATCACGGTGTCGATCTTGTAGGAGATGATGCCGAAGGTCGTGGCCAGGAACATGGGGAAGCCCAGCCGCGCCATCCACATCAGCCCGACGCCCTCGCCGGGCGCGCCGCGCCGCCAGGGCCCGCAATGGCGGATCATCAGCGGCACGATCACCACCAGCCGCGCCAGACGGCTCAGGACGTTGGCCCACACCACACCCATCAGGCCGTACCCCGCCTCGAGCCACCACCAGCCCAGGACGAAGTAGACGACCGCCGAGACGAGCTGGCTGGTGGTCTGGTGCTCCACCTTCTCGTGACCCTGGAGCACCGAGTCGCAGGCCATGCCCGTGGCCTCGAGGATCACGCCGAGGGCCATGATCAGGATCGCCTCGCGGGTCGGGGCGTCGTAGCCGGTGGCGTGGGCGTAGACCACGAGCACGCCGAAGATGGCCGCGCTCAGCAGCCAGCGGATGCGCAGCGCGGCCCACAGGATGGGCCAGGTGCCGGCCGGGTTCTTGACCACCTCGCGGGTGATCAGCACCACCAGCCCGAAGTTGGCCACGATCAGCGCGATCGAGGACAGGTCGACGGCCACGGCATAGACGCCCACGCCGTCGGTGTCGACCGCACCGGTCAGCTTGCGGAAGATGAAGAACGCGAGGATGCGGCCGACGAAGAGGCCGACCGTCATCAGCACGGTGTTCTTGGCCACGAAGCGCGAGGCGCGCACATCAACCTCTCTAGAAGAAGCCGCCGGTGGCGGCGGTGAGCTTGGGACCGCCGTCGCCGAGCGGCCAGCTCAGGTCGAGCCGGGCCACGTCGGCGCGGGCCGACCGGGTGGGTCCGAAGCGCAGTCCCAGGCCCAGCTCGTGACGGGTGCGGGCGAAGGCGGGCGTGAGCCCGTCCCACCAGGTCGAACCTCCGGCGTAGAAGCCCGCCAGCCCCACCGTGTAGAAGCCGAGCAGCTCGCCCGGCAGCAGGTGGGCGTGCTCCGCGTTCCAGCGCACGAGGCGGTCGCCCACCCGGGCGTCATACTCCAGCGAGCGCAGGCCGCGTGTCAACCCGAGCACGAAGGCCTCGGTTCCCTCCAGGTGCTCGCCGTAGGCGGCCTCGACGGTGAGACGCGTCAGATCGCGGCGCCCGCTGTGCAGGAACCAGCCCGCCATGGCGTCGAGGGACAGGAAGCGGTTGCGCGCCGAGCCGTGGCTGCCGTCGCAGGTGAGGTCGGCGAGCAGCCAGCCGTCGCCCAGACGCGACCAGTCGCGCAGACGGCCCTCGAAGAGCAGACGCTCCCGGTCGCTGCCCAGGCCCGCCAGGGCGGGCCCCACGCGCAGGACCAGCCACGGATCCAGGAAGAGATCCTCCTCGGGACCGTAGCGCATGACGTGGGTCGCCTCGGCCCAGTTCCGCCCGCGGGTCTCCAGGGTCAGCATGGGCTGCATCAGGCGTCCGCTCTCGCGCGGCAGCGCGCCGCCGTGGGCGTTTCCGACGCAGGCGTAGGGCACGACCCGGCCGTCGGACAGCGTCGTGGTCGCCGGCCGGGCGTAGCGGCGCACGCGGTTGAGCAGACCCAGACCGACCCGCCAGATGCGCCCCCGCCCCTCGGGACTCAGGCGACGCGTCAGCTCCGCCGCGAAGCCGTCCTCGCGGCGCCACAGCTTGGCGTAGAGCCGGTCCGCGCCGCTGCAGCCCAGGTAGTAGCGGGGCTCGCTGCGGGTGTCCCAGCCGGAGGCCTCCAGGCTCCACGGGTCGTCGTCGCGCAGGAAGGGGCGGTCGATCCTGAGGGTCTTGGCGTGGCCGTCGCTGAAGTCGGCGTAGTTCGCGCGCAGGCTCAGGGTCGAGCCGAGCAGGCGGCGGTTGGCGAAGACCAGGTTGCGGAAGCTGCGGTCCTCGTCCTCGCCCAGGCCCGCCTGCAGGGTCGCGCCGTAGCCCAGGAAGTTCTTGTCCGAGCCCAGGACGTACCAGCGATCGCCGCCGCTCGAGCGGGAGTAGGCGAGCTGCGTGGTCAGGGACCAGGTCTCCTGGACGCGCACCGCCACGGGCACGCGACCGTCGGGCAGGGTGTCCAGGGGCGTCACCGACACGTTGGTCAGGTAGCCGAGGCCGCGCAGGTTGCGCTCGGTCTCGCGCAGGACGTCGGGATCGAGGGGATCGCCGGGCGCGAAGAGCAGCTCCCGGCGGAGGATGCCGTGCCGCGTGCCGGTATGGACCGTGTTCATGGCCCCGCGCACGAAACGGATCAGGCCGTGGGCGTTCTCCAGCTCCTCGCGACCGTATATATCGGTCACCACGAGGTTCACCTCGCCGACCCGCAGATCCGACGTCTCGGCGGACGCGAGCGATCCGGCCGCCAGGAGCGCGAGCAGGAACAGGAGGCGGTGCTGGGGGCGACGTGTCATGTCAGGGCGGCTTTCGGGTGTGTCATGTCTGTCGTTTTGTCAGCTCTTCGTGTCAGACACGGGGGGCTCCTCGTCTGGATGTGCGCGTGGCTCTTCTGGCCGCGCACCTCGTATCTTTATGATCGTGAATCAGTTACGAAAAAGCAACCTCGGGCCGCCCGCGTGTGGCACGGACATTGTCTATTGCCGGGCGAGTTCAGTCCAAGAGCCGCCGCGGCGGCGGAACCATAGAGACCACAGGAGGACCCGAAATGACGACCACCACCCTGATGCCCCTGAGCCGCATGCTGGATTCCTTCTTCGCGCCGAGCGCCTGCCGCGCCGAGACCGACGCGCCCCTGCGCCGCGTCCCCCGCGCCGAGATCCTCGAGGGCGAGAAGGACTACATCATCCGCATGGACCTGCCCGGGGTCAACCGCGAGAACCTCGACATCGAACTCGAGGACGAGACCCTGACGGTCAAGGCCGTCCGCGACGTCGGCGCCCCCGAGGGCTACCGCGCCCTGCGCCGCGAGACCGTCGGCGGCAAGGTCGACTACGAGCGCGCCTTCACCCTGGGCCGCACCGTCGATCCCGCCGACGTGAGCGCCCGGCTGGAGAACGGCACCCTCACGCTGACGCTGCCCAAGTCGGACCAGGCCGTGGCCCGTCGGATCGAAGTCGAATAAGGACGCCTCGACCGCACGGAGGCGAGCGGCACCAGAGGCGAAAAGGCCGGGACATCGTCCCGGCCTTCGTCTATCTTGTCGAACCATGAAACTCGTGACCTTCGCCCATCCCGCGGGCCCCCGGCCCGGCGTCGCCCTGAGCGACAAGATCTTCCTGGACCTGCTCGCCGCGGATCCCGAGCTGCCCGGCGACTGGCCCCGTCTCTTCGCGCACCTCGACCGCGTGGCCGAGCTCGCCGCCCGCTGGCGGGACCCGGGCGGCGTCATCGACGGCGTGCCCCTGATCTCCAGCAACAAGCATCCGCTGCTGCCGCCGATCACGGCGCCCTCGAAGATCGTGGCGGTGGGCCTGAACTACCGCGACCACGCCGAGGAACAGGACAAGCAGCCGCCCGCCCAGCCCATGCTCTTCAGCAAGGCCAGCACCTGCCTGCAGGCCCACAACGGGCCCATCGTGCTCGAGCCCGACCTGACCCGCGTGGACGCCGAGGCCGAGCTGGCCGTGGTGATCGGCCGGCCCGGCCGCGGCATCTCCCGCGAGAACGCCCACGAGTACATCGCCGGCTACATGTGCCTCAACGACGTCTCCGACCGCGAGGCGCAGCGTATCGACAAGCAGTTCTTCCGCGCCAAGAGCCTCGACACGGGCGGCCCCTGCGGCCCGTGGCTGGTCACGCCGGACGAGGTGCCGCCCCTGGCCCACGGGCTGTCGGTGCGCGGCCTGCTCAACGGCGAGGTCGTCCAGGACGGCAACACCGAGGACCTCATCTTCCCGATCGATGAGCTGATCCGCTTCGCCAGCCGTCACATGACCCTGCTGCCCGGCGACATCCTCGCCACCGGCACGCCCGCCGGCGTGGGCGTCTTCCGCGATCCGCCGCGCTTCCTGCGGGCGGGAGACGTGTACGAGGTCGTGATCGAGGACGTCGGCCACCTCGTCAACCCCGTCATATCGGTCTAGCCTCCGTCCAGGGCCCCTCTCCCGTCGTCATCAACGCCTGTTCGGCTAGTGCCTTTCGTTGCGAATCCTCGTCGTAGCTACGGCTACGACTGCGGTTCGCGCCTCAGTCACGAGCCGACCAGGCGCTCCCGGCTCGGTCCGAGGGTCCTTGGACGGAGCCTAGACCGATGCCCCCCCCCTCGCAGACTGGATCCGGCTATCAAGGGTCGCGGATGACGGCCGATACCCCTCCTGACAGCGACCACTCCAGCCGACAACGCACGGAGGATCGCGGGGGATCCTCCGGAGGTAGCCAGTATGAAAGAGGCCGCGACGATCACTCCGTCACAGATGACCAGGATCTTCCTCTCTCTGCCGCCCTACCATTTCTACGGCCACGACCAGTCGGCCGTGAAACACGAGCAGATGTTCCGGCTCTCGCTGGCCCAGATGCTCCAGGAGGTCGCCGAGCGGCTGCTGAACACCTCCGAGCTGCGCGGCACCGCCATGAGCCACGAGCAGCACGAGACGCTCGAGGAGGTGGTCGAGGACATCGGAACCCTGATCGCCCACCTGAACCGCCGCGGCCAGGTCCGGATCGCCGGCTCGACGACCGAGACCATCGACGAGCTGCGCGACCTGGACAACAAGCTCATCATGCTGCTCGAGCAAACCTGGCACATGTCGATGGTGGTGCTGCGGCCGGACTGCCCGGCCGAGCGTTTCGACGAGGGGGCCCATTACCTCTCGCTCATGCTGCAGGCCTTCGCCGACACCGCGGAGGAGCGCAACGCGCGTCTCGGGCTGGGCTGGGAATCGGAGTTCGGCATGAGCCCCATGCCGCGGAAGGAGTAGGGGTGCACTGTCTCGATCTGTCCTCGTCTTCGGTGACCCGTCGCGCCTGGGAGCAGTCGAGCGACCAGGAAGCGCCCCTCGAGTGGCGCATCGATCCCGCGCAGGGCGTGATCCAGGGACCGCTGGATCTCTGCTTCCTGGACGGGCGCACCATGCACCTGACGCTCGCGCCGGGCCAGGTGGCCCTGCTGGCCGCGCGGGGCGAGAAGCGCGCCTTCTTCCCCGACGGCACCTACCTGCTGCAGGTCTGCGAATCCTGCCTGCCCTCCCACGGGCTCATGTACTTCATGCACATCGACCGCAGCTTCCGCATCGCCTGGAACCAGGTCATCCCCGTGCCCCACGCCGGCGAGGACCAGGCCGCCACGCGCCACGCCTCGGGCGATTTCCACGTGTGCATCGACTCTCCCGTGCGCTTCTACGAGGAGATCCTGCGCCACCACGCCGGCGAGGGCGAGGCCATCTGCAAGCGGCTGCTCTCGAAGATCATGCCCACGCTGCTGACCATCCGGCTGGCGCAGTCCTGCGCGCCCGGCTGGACCGTCGAGGAGCAGCGCGCGGTGCTGGCGTCCCTGCGGCCCGGCGACCTGGACGCCGACCTCGAGCCCTACGGCCTGAGCTGCACGGCCCTGTCCATCGACGAGACCTTCCTGAACAGCGACAGTCCGCAATCGGTCTGACCCGCCTTGTCGCACGCGATCCCGTCGTGTAACCTGTGCGCCACGCGCCGGAGGGCGCGCTGACGCGTCCACGACCAACACGTAGGGAGCGTGCCGGGGTGACCGACTACCGATTCAGACGACTCGCGGGCGCGGCGGCGCTCGCGCTGCTCTGCCTGGCGGCGCCGGGGGGCGTCGCCGCCTTCGAGAACGCCGTCTTCGGCGAGATCGCCGTGGAGGGCAACACCTCCACCCGCACCGACCTGATCCTGCACGAACTGGGCTTCGCCGAGGGCGATCCCTTCGACTTCGCCCGGCTCGACGCGTCCTGGGAGCACCTCGAGGACCTGGGCTGGTTCGCCTTCGTGGACATGGACTACGACGACACCGACCCCGACCGGATCGCGGTGACCGTGATCGTGGAGGAGGACGCGACCACCCGCTACTACCCCGTCATCGACTACGACCCGCGCTGGGACGTGCTCCTCGGCGCCCGCGTCTACGACATCAACTTCCGCGGCCGCGGCGAGCGGCTGTCCCTCGGCGCCACCTGGTACGCGCGGCACGGCTACGAGCTCGACTGGTCCCACCCCTGGCTCTTCGGCGTGGACGGCCTGAGCTGCGGCGTCGGCCTGACGTGGGAGCGGGCCGCATTCGAGTTCCTCGACTTCGACTTCCGGCGCTGGGCCGCGGGCGGGCACCTGCGCTGGGACTTCGCACGCCCCTTCTTCGCGGAGGCCGGCGTCACCCTGCACGACTTCGAGCAGGAGACGGCCACGGCCGAGCTGCCCGTCGCCTTCGGGGCCGAGGCGCGCAACCGCACCATCCTGCGCCTCGGCGTCGGCGTGGACAGCCGCGACCTGGTCCACTACCCGACGAGGGGCGTCTACGGCCGCCTCGCGGTCGAGCGCGTGGACCGGCCCGCCTTCTACGAGACCCGCACCCTGCTGACGGGCGACCTGCGCGGCTTCGTGCCCCTGCCCTGGGAGCACGTGCTGGCCCTGCGCGCCTGGGGCCGCCGCGTCGACGGCCCGCTCTGGCCCGAGGACATGCTCTTCTGGGGCGGCGCCGACACCATCCGCGGCTACGACTACGCCTCGCTGGCCGGCGAGGAGGGCTTCCTGCTCAGCGCCGAGTACCGCTGGCCCCTGTTCCTGATGACCATCTCCGGGGACGGCCGCGTGATCGGGATCGGCCTGCACGCCTTCGCCGACGCGGGGTCGAACTGGTGGGACGAGGAGACACGTTCCACCCTTTACAGCTGGGGCGGCGGCGCGCACTTCGGCATCTCCGACCACCAGTTCCGCTTCGAGGTCGCCGTCGACGACGACGGCGGGGCCTCGTTCCAGTTCATGGACCATTTCAACTTCTGATCGACGACGGGAGGTGAGCATGCTGCCGGGCGAGAAGGTGTACCTGACGAAGTTCGCCAAGAGCGCCGGCTGAGCGGCCAAGCTGGGCCCGGGGGGCCTGGACGAACTGCTGGCCGTGCTGCCGGACACCCGTCACGACGATCTCCTGGTCGGCACCGAGACCGGGGACGACGCCGCCGTCTGCCGCGTGGCCGCCGGGTTGGCCGTGGTCTCGACGGCCGACTTCATCACGCCCATCGTCGACGACCCCCACACCTTCGGCGCCCTCGCCGCGGCCAACTCCCTGAGCGACGTCTACGCCATGGGCGGCCGCCCCGTCATGGCGCTCAACCTGCTCGGCTACCCCCAGGACGAACTGCCCCTCGAGGCGGTGGCCGGGATCCTGTCCGGCGCGGCGGACAAGTGCCACGAGGCCGGCGCGGCCGTCGGCGGCGGCCACACCGTGCGCGACGTCGAGGTGAAATACGGCATGGCGGTGACCGGCGTGGTCGATCCCGAGCGCGTGCTGCGCAACCGCGACGCCCGGCCCGGCGAGCGTCTCGTGCTGACCAAGCCCCTGGGCACCGGAGCTCTGGCGGCCGCCTTCAAGAAGGGCGTGCTGAGCGAGTCGCATCCCGACTACGCCGCGTTGACCGGGACCATGTGCGCCCTGAACGCCTGCGGCGCCGTGCTGCCGGACCTCGGCGTGCGCTGCGCCACCGACGTCACCGGTTTCGGCCTGACCGGCCACGGCCTCGAAGTGGCCCGGGGCAGCGGCGTCACCCTCGCCATCGAAGCCGCGCGCCTGCCGCTGCTGCCCGACGCGGCGGGGCTCTGCGGGCGCGGCTTCACCTGCGGCGGCACCAAGGCCAACCGCGGCCACACCGACGCCGACGTCGACTACGGCGATCTCGCCGAGGACATGATCGGCCTGGTCAACGACCCCCAGACCTCCGGCGGACTCCTCTTCAGCGTCGCGCCCGAACGCCTGGACGAGGCCCGCGAGGCGGTCCTGGCCGCCGGCGCCCTCTGCGCGGCCGAGATCGGCGAGGTGCGCGAGGGCGTACCGGGCCTGCTCTTCGCCTGATCCCCGTCACTCGCTCCGGTTTTTTTCGCAAATATCAAACATATCCGTGTCTTTTGGCCTCAAGCCTCCACCCCTGTGGCCGATATCTTGCACGATTGAGGAACGCAGCCGTCGACGTTGCGCGTCGCGGAGCCGGAGGATCGCTCTCCGGACGCGGGCGCGAACTCGGCCAGACCTACAGGCAGGGATCGAGGAGGAGCCTCTTGTCCACCGCTACTTCCATGTCGCTGAAGAAGATGCAGGCGCGGGACCTGAAGCTGATCGTCAAGGAAGTGCCCACGCTTCCCATCGTCTATCAGCAGCTCTTCAGCAAGATGAGCAACCCGAATGTCTCGGTGCCCCAGTTGGCCGAGGTCGTCTCCCGTGACCAGTCGCTGGCCACGAGGATCCTCAAACTGGTCAACTCGGCCTTCTACGGCTTCAAGAAGGAGATCAACACCATCAGTCGCGCGATGGTGATCCTGGGGTTCCGGACCGTGCGAAACGCGGCCCTCGCCATCAGCGTCTTCGACTACGTGTCGGGCGCCGAGGAGGACAGCCGCTTTCCCGTCGAGGACTTCTGGAAGCACAGCCTCTGTGCGGCGAGCGTCGCCAAGGTGGTGGGCCAGCATACCGGCGTGAAGCAGCAGGAGGAGACCTTCGTGTCCGGCCTGCTCCACGACATCGGCAAGATGATCATGCTGAAGTACTTCGCCGAGGACTTCAAGGAAGTCTGCAGCCTGGCCATCGACAAGGGCATCACCTGGAACGAGGCCGAGAAGGAGCTGCTGAACGTGGATCACACGGCCGTCGCCAAGGCCGTCCTGCGCAGCTGGAACTTCCCGCCCAACCTCGTCGAGGCGATCCAGTTCCACCACTCCCTGAGCTCGGGCAGCTCCTACCCCAGCCTGGTCGCGCTGACCCACGTGTCGGACTACGTGTCCTACGAGATGGGCATGGGCTCCCCCGCGAGCCGGGTGGGCGAGTCCTGCAATCCTCAGGCGCTGAAGGAGCTCGGCACCTCGATGCCCGAGATCATGAAGCTGCAGGAGACCATCGCCGAGGAGACGAAGATGGCCCTGGAGATCCTCCAGATCATCGAGTAGTCGCGGCGAATCGAGAGGTATCGCGGCGCGGCCCGGATGGGCCGCGCCGTTTTTCTATGCGTCCTCGGCGGCGGCCTCGCGAAGGTCCGGCTCGGCGTCCGGCCCGGTCGACGTCAGCTCCGGCGCCTGGATCTCCCGCACCGACGTCTCGATGGGCGCCGGCTCGGGGAGCTCCTTCCCGCTGCTCGCCCCGTGTTCGGCGATCTTGCGGGTCTGGGGCAGGACCTGGCGCTCCAGCGAGCCCAGCGCGTCGTTGTAGCTCTTCACGGAACGATCGAGGTTCAGGCCCACCTTGCCGAAGTGGTCGGCCAGGGTGCGGATGCGCTTGTGGAGGTCGCGGCCGAGCTGGCTGATCTTCTCGGCGTTCTCGGCCAGACGCTGCTGGTTCCAGCCGTAGGCCACCGAACGGAGCAGGGCGATCAGGGTGGTGGGCGAGGCGGGGACGACCTTCTCGTCCACGCCCTTCTCGATGAGCGACGGGTCCTGGGCCAGGGCCTGGCCGAAGATGTTCTCCCCGGGCAGGAACATGACCACGAACTCGGGCGCCTGGTCGAACTCGCGCCAGTAGGTCTTCTGGCCCAGCTTCTTCATGTGGTCGTGGATGTGGCGGGCGTGATCGTCGAGCAGGGCGCGGCGCTCCTCGTCGCTGCCGGCCTCGACCGAGGCGAGGTAGGCGTCCAGGGGCGCCTTGGCGTCGACGATCACCTGCTGGCCGCCGGGCAGCTGGATGATCATGTCCGGACGCAGACGGCCGGCGTCGCCCTCGACGGTGGTCTGCTCGACGAAGTCCACGTGGTCGAGCATGCCGGCCATCTCGACGACCTTGCGCAGCTGCAGCTCGCCCCAGCGGCCGCGCACCTCGGGACGGCGCAGAGCCCGCACGAGGTTGCCGGTCTCCTTCTGCAGGGCGCGCTGGTTCTCGTCGACCAGGGAGATCAGCTGCTCCAGGGAGGAATGCGACGAGATGCGGCGCTTCTCCATCTCGCCGATCTCGCGGTTCACCTTGTCCAGCGACTCGCCGATGGGCTTGACCAGCTCCTGCACGGCGCGCTCGCGCCTGGCCAGCTCGGCGCCGGCGTCGGCCTGCCGCTTGTCCAGGATGCTGCGGGCCAGCTCGAGGAAGTTCTCGTTGTTGGCGTGGAGGGCGTCGGCGGCCAGGGCCTTGAAGGCGTCGCGTTGCTGGACGTCGGCCTCGCGCAGGTGCGCGAGCTCCGTCTCGATCCGCGCGGCGCGTTCACGCCGGACGGACTCGCGTCCGCGCAGCACGAGCGCCGCGATCAGGGCGCCGATCAGCAGCCCGGCGGCGAGTCCGACAAGAGCGGTGGTCATCGATAGCCTCGCTCAGCTGTTCTTCTTGATGAAATCGGTCAGGCCGACCTGATCCTCCAGCCGCTCGAGCAGGATGTCCCGCGTCAGGTGGCAGGCGTCGGTGATCTTGTGCGAACGCAGGCTGTAATAGACGTTGATGCCGTCCTTGCGCGTGTTCACCACGCCGGCCTGGCGCAGCACCGCCAGGTGCTGGGACGTGTTCGCCTTGGGGATCTCCAGACGCTCGGCCAGGTTGTTGACGGAGATCTCCTGCTCCTCGCGCAGGATATCCAGGATCTCCAACCGCTTGGGATTGGACAGGGTCTTGCACAGTTCGGCCTGCATCTCGTAGAGCTTCTTATCCACGGCGATTCCTTTTCGCATGCGGGGTCTGACGGTGTCCTCCAGCATCGGTCGATGTCATCAAGTTAACACCATATACCTATATCGTCAAAATCAAATTTCTGCTTAGTTGCATAGACAATTCGGTTATTGATGTTCGCCGCCGCGGAGCTCCGGGGGCAGGTCGAACTTCACATCTTCTTCCATGACAACGCATTCCTCCGTCTCCCACCCCTCCGACCGGAAATGGTCGACGATGGCCTGGACGAGGTGTTCCGGGGCCGAAGCGCCGGCCGTCAGACCGACGCGGCCCAGTCCGGCGAGGTCCCCGTGCGGCAGATCCGCCTCGCCGCCGACCAGATCGGCCGGCACGCCCGCGATGCGGGCCACCTCGCAGAGCCGCCGCGAATTGCTGCTGTTGGGCGAACCCACCACCAGCAGGCGCTCGACGCCCTTCTCCACAAGCACCTTGACGGCGTCCTGCCGGTTCTGGGTGGCGTAGCAGATGTCGCTGTGCGCCGGCCCCTCGATGTCGGGCCGCAGCTCCCGGAGCCTCTCGATGATGCCGTGGGTCTCGTCGACGCTCAGGGTGGTCTGGGTGACGTAGTAGAGCTCGGCGTCCGCGGGCAGGTCCAGGCCCGCCACGTCCTCCTCGCCCCTGATCAGGGTGATGTGGCCCGGCGCCTCGCCCATGGTGCCGACCACCTCGTCGTGCCCCTCGTGGCCGATCAGCAGCACATGCTTGCCCTGGGCGCTGTTGCGCGCGACCTGGCGGTGGACCTTGGTGACCAGGGGGCAGGTGGCGTCGATCACGCGCAGGCTGCGGCGTGCGGCGTCCTCGCGGACCGCGGGCGAGACCCCGTGGGCGCTGAAGACCACGGTGCCGCCGTCGGGCACCTCGTCCAGCTCGTCCACGAAGACCACGCCGCGGCTGCGGAAATCGTCGACCACGGCCCGGTTGTGCACGATCTCCTTGCGCACGTAGAGCCGGCCCTCGACGGTCCCGAGCAGGTGATCGACGGTGGCGATGGCGCGCTCCACGCCGGCACAGAAGCCGCGGGGGCGGGCGACGAGGAGCTGCTTGGGCGATGTATCTGGCGAGGTCACAGGGATCTCCGGAGGTTGGCGTCCTGACGTACGATAGACGCACAACCCCATGTGCGCAATCGATGCTGAAAACGAACACGAAAAATGCATACTGGTACCTTGACATCGAGCCGAACAAGATTATAATAGCTGCGAAACTGCTTAATTAATTGATCAAGATCCCCGATGGTCCGAGAAAGGTGGCTCGACATGACCATTCACCGCATCCTCCGCATGGCCGCAGGCTTCTTCGTACTGCTGAGCCTTGTCCTCGCCCACTACGTCAGTCCGAAATGGTTGTGGTTCAACGCGTTCGTGGGGCTGAACCTGCTCCAGTCCGCGTTCACCGACTGGTGTCCGCTGATGACGATCCTCCGCAAGGCGGGGGTGTCCGAGTCGGTGGCCAAGAGCTGCTGATCAGCGCAGTCGAACCGCAGACGTCGACCCGTTTCGAAAGGCGATTTCCATGATGACACCCGGTTTCGCGGTCGGGAGGCGATTCCCGATCCTCTGGCTCCTGCTCGCCGTGATCTCGGCGACGGGCGGCGTCTCCCGCGCGGAGACCGCCGGCGCCCTGCTCGAGCGGGGCGTGGTGCGCAACGACACGCTCCTGGTCACCCGCGACGACGTGGTGCAGGCGGCGCTGGCGAGCAACGAGATGCTCGCGGCCAGCGGCGCCATGCGCGACGCCGCCGGAGCCGACGCCCTGGGCGCCTGGCGCGGCTTCCTGCCGCGGCTGAGCCTGGGCGCCTACCGCATGCGCACCGACGACGCCCTCTACGGCTTCGGCTTCAAGCTCAACCAGCGCCGCGCCACGCAGGCCGATTTCTCGGCGCCGCCCATGGAGGGCATGCCCGCGCCGGCGCCCTTCGGCGACGCCCTGAACCACCCGGGCGTGAGCGAGAACAACATCGCGCAGGTCAAGCTGCAGCAGCCCGTCTTCAACGGCGGCATGGCCATCTGGGGCAAGCAGGCCGCGAACGCCATGTCCCGCGCCGCGCAGAACGACCATCGTCGCGCCGAGGACACCATCCGCTTCCACGCCGTGCAGGCCTACGAGGGCCTGGTGCTGGCCCGCGCCTGGCTGCACGTGATGGAGACGGCCCTGGCCACGGCCGACGCCCACGTCGATCGCGCCCAGACCATGTTCGACAACGAGATGGTCACCGAGGCCGACCTGCTCCAGGCCCGCGTGCATCGCGCGGCGGTGGCGCAGCGCCTGATCGAGGTGCGCAACATGGCCTCGGTGGCCGGCGAGCACATCAAGCTGCTGACCGCCGGCGAGACCGCCCTGGTCGTGGCGCCCGCGGAGCCGAGCGAGACGCGGGATCCCGCGGAGGCGCCCCGCTTCGTCGACCGGCCCGACGTGATGTCGAGCCGCCAGCAGGCCGAGGCCGCCTCGGACATGGTCAAGGTGGCCCACGGCCGCATGCTGCCCCACCTGAACCTGGCCGCCGAGAAGAACTGGTTCCACCGGGACGAGTTCCTCGGCAGCGAGGCCGACAGCTGGACCTTCGGCATCTACGCCACCTGGGACCTCTTCTCCGGCCTGGAGAACGTGGGCGCCCTCAAGAAGGCGCGCGCGCAGAGCCGCGCCGCCGAGCACATGAGCGACTTCGCGACGCGGCGGGCCCGCGTCGAGGCCACGCAGGCCGAACTCGAACTGGCCGCCGCCGCCGAGATGCTGCGCGTGGCCGAGGACGCCGTCGTCGCGGCCCGCGAGGGCCTGCGCATCGTCGACACCATGTACCGCGAGGGCCTGGTGTCCATGGTCGACCTGCTCGACGTACAGACGCGGGCGACCGCGGCCGAGGCCGGACTGGTCCAGGCCCGACACGATTACAACGTCGGCGCGGCGCGCGTGGAGTACGCGGGCGTCGTGGCGCATGCAGCGGAGGATATCCGATGAAGAAGATCACGATCGCCGTCCTGGTCCTGGCGCTGGGCGCCGGCCTGGCCGGCTGCGGCAAGAAGGGCGCCGAGGTGCGCCCCGTCGGCGAGGAGATCCGCGGCGTCACCGCGACCGTGCGCACCGACGCCCTGCCCGTGGCGGTCAGCGCCACCGGCAGCGTGGAGCCCGAGGTGCGCGTGCACGTCAGCACCCGCATGATGGGCTGGGTGAGCGCCCTGCACGTGGCCGAGGGCGACCGCGTGAGCGAGGGCCAGCGCCTGCTGACCATCGACGACCAGGACATGAAGGCCAAGCGCGCCCAGGTGGACGCGGGCATCCGCGAGGCGGAGGCCGTGGTGGCCAACGCCGAGACCATGGCCGCGCGCTTCGAGAACCTCTACGCGGCCAAGGCCGTGTCGAAGGCCCAGTACGACGAGGTCATGACCGGCCTCGAGCGGGCCCGCGCCGGGCTCGCGCAGGCGGAGGCCGCGCGCGCCGAGCTGGACGTGCACCTGGGCTACCTGGACATCCGCTCCCCCGCCGACGGCGTCGTGACCCGGCGCATGGTCGAGGTGGGCGACATGGCGGCGCCGGGACACCCCCTGCTCTTCGTGGACCGCCTGGACCGCATGAAGATCGTCGCCCGTCTGGGCGAGAAGGACGTCAACTCAGTTCGCGCGGGCGATACGGCTCATGTCGACGTGAGCTCTCTCGACCGAGCCACCTTCGAGGTCGAGGTCGCCCGCGTGATCCCCTCCGCGAACCCCGGTTCGCGCACCTACGACGTGGAGATGTACGTGGACAACGCCGACGGCCGCCTGCGGCCGGGCATGTTCGCCCGGGTCGACCTGGCCGTGGGCGAACGGCGCGGCGTGCTGGCGCCCCGCGCGGCCCTGGTCGAGCGCGGATCGTTGACGGGCGTGTTCACCGTGGACGCCGAGGGCGTCGCCCACCTGCGCTGGGTGCGCGTCGGCGAGAGCTTCGGCGACGAGGTGGAGATCATCTCCGGCCTCGCCGGCGGCGAGACCGTCGTCGTGTCCAGCGACAAGCCGCTGGCCGAGGGCGACAAGGTGGTGAGCTGACATGGCCGTCGAGGAGACCCGCTACGGCTTCGCGGCCCGGCTGTCGCAGTCGTTCATCAACTCCAAGCTGACGCCGCTGCTGATCCTGGCCACGATCCTGCTGGGCCTGTTCTCGCTGTCGCTGACGCCGCGCGAGGAGGAGCCCCAGATCATCGTGCCCATGATCGACATCATGGTCATGTACCCCGGCGCCTCGCCCGAGGAGGTCGAGACGCTGATCACCAAGCCGCTCGAGCAGATCCTCTGGGAAGTGGAGGACATGGAGTACGTTTACTCCAGCAGCTTCCACAGCTTCGCCCTGGTGACCGCGCGCTACGTCGTGGGCACCGACATGGAGGACGCCTCGGTCCGGCTGATGAACAAGATCAACACCAACTACGACCGCATGGCGAGCGGCACCCTGCCGCCGCTGGTCAAGGTGCGGTCCATCGACGACGTGCCCGTGCTGGGCCTGACCCTCTGGAGCGATGACTACGACGGCTTCCAGCTGCGCCAGCTGGCCGGCGAGCTCAAGGAGGAGCTGCAGAGCATCGTCGACGTGTCGACCATCGAGATCATCGGCGGCCGTCCGCGCACGCTGCGCATCGAGCCCGACCCCCAGCGCATGGCCGCCTTCAACGTCACCACCCTGTCGATCCTGCCCGCGCTGCAGGCGGCCAACGCCAACCTGCCGGCCGGCATGTTCGCCCAGGGCAACCAGCAGTTCGCCGTGGAGGCGGGCACCTTCCTGCGCGACGCCGACGACGTGCGCTCCCTGGTGGTCGGCTCGTTCATGGAACGCCCGGTGTTCCTGGGCGACGTGGCCACGGTGACCGACGGCCCCGCCGAGATCGACACCTACACCTTCCTGGGCGTGGGTCCCGCCGGCGAGCGCAACGGGATCGACCTGGACACGCACCCCCGCGGCAGCGAATACCAGGCGGTGACCGTGTCGATCGCCAAGCGCATCGGCAGCGACGCCACGCGCGTCACCGGCGCCGTCAAGGAGAAGCTCGAGGGCCTGCGCGGCCGGCTGATCCCCGAGGACGTCGAGATCACCGTCACCCGCGACTACGGCAAGACCGCCGCCGACAAGGCGTCGGGCCTGATCCAGAACCTGGGCCTGGCGATCTTCCTGGCGGTGGTGGTGATCTTCCTCGCCATGGGCTGGCGCGGCGCGCTGATCATCTTCCTGTCCATCCCCACCACCTTCAGCCTGACGCTCTTCGTCTACTACATGAACGGCTACACGCTCAACCGCGTGACGCTGTTCGCGCTGATCCTGGTGACCGGTATCGTGATCGACGCCACGATCATCGTGGTGGAGAACATGCACCGGCACTTCCGGATGGCCGGCAACACGAAGCTCGCCACGGCGCTGCGCTCGATCCAGGAGGTGGGCAACCCGACCATCATGGCGACCCTGACGGTGATCGCCTCGATGATGCCCATGGCCTTCGTGCGCGGCCTGATGGGCCCCTACATGAAGCCCATGCCCATCGGCGCCAGCCTGGCCATGGCCTTCTCGCTGCTGGTGGCGCTGGTGATCACGCCCTGGCTGGCGATCCGTCTGCTGAAGGCCAAGGGCGACGACGAGGGCGGCTCGAGCTACGACCTGCACGACACGCCGATCTACCGCGTCTACAACAAGCTGATGCGGCCCCTGGTCGACACCCCCCGCAAGGGCGTGGCGGCGCTGCTGATCGTCTTCCTGCTGACCGTCGCCGTGTGCGGGCTCTTCGTCACGCGCACGGTGCAGGTCAAGATGCTGCCCTTCGACAACAAGAGCGAGTTCCAGGTGGTCATCGACACCCCCGAGGGCACCACCCTGGAGACCACCACCCAGCTCGCCCGCGAGATCGGCGACTACCTGAGCACCCAGCCCGAGGTGACCGACTACGAGGTCTATGCGGGCACCGCCTCGCCGGTGAACTTCAACGGCCTGGTCCGCCACTACTTCCTGCGGCAGGGACCGAACGTGGCCGACCTGCAGGTGAACCTGGTGGACAAGTCGGAGCGGAGCGACCAGAGCCACGCCATCGCCAAGCGCGTGCGCGGGCCCATCAAGGAGATCGCCGACCGCTACGGCGCGTCGGTCAAGGTCGCCGAGGTGCCGCCCGGACCGCCGGTGCTCTCGACCCTGGTCTGCGAGATCTACGGTCCCGACCACGAGGGGCGCCTGGAGATCGCGCGGCAGGTGAAGGAGGTCTTCGAGACCACGCCCGGCGTGGTGGACATCGACTGGTTCGTCGAGGACGACATGACCCTGCACAGGTTCCGCGTCGACAAGGAGCGCGCCGCGGTGCGCGGGGTGAGCGTCCAGCAGGCGGCCCAGACCCTGGCCGTCGCCCTGAACGGCTACGACGCCGGGCTGCTCCACGAGGACGTGGCCACCGAGCCGGTGCCGGTCAACCTGCGCCTGCCCCTGGCCGACCGTTCGAGCGTGGAGGCCCTGCAGGACGTGTACGTCTACTCGCAGGCCGGCGCGCTGGTGCCGCTGTCGGACGTGGTGGTCGTCGAGGAGTCGACCATCCCCCACGGACGCCACCGCCGCAACCTGAAGCCGGTGATCTACGTCACCGCCGACGTGGCCGGCGAGCTGGAGTCCCCCGTCTACGCCATCCTCGACATGCGCGAGCGCATCGCGGAGATCGAGCTGCCCAGCGGCCTGGAGATCAGCCAGAACTTCCGCGAGCAGCCGGTCTTCGAGGAGGAGTACGCGCTGAAGTGGGACGGCGAGTGGCACATCACCTACGAGGTGTTCCGCGACCTGGGCGTCGCGTTCGCGGTGGTGCTGGTGCTGATCTACCTGCTGATCGTGGGCATGTTCCAGAACTTCACGGTGCCCCTGCTGATGATGATCCCCATTCCCCTGACTCTGGTGGGGATCGTGCCGGGGCACCTGATGTTCGGCGCCTTCTTCACTGCGACCTCGATGATCGGCGTGATCGCGCTGGCGGGCATCATGGTCCGCAACAGCGTCCTGCTGATCGACTTCATCGAGGCGCGGCTGGCCGACGGCCTGGAGCTCAAGGACGCCTGCATCGAGGCGGGCGCGGTGCGCTTCCTGCCCATCGCCCTGACCGCGGGCACCGTGGTGACCGGCTCGCTGGTGATGGTCTTCGACCCGATCTTCCAGGGCATGGCCATCTCGCTGATGATGGGGACGCTGCTCTCGACCGTGCTGACGGTGGTGGTCATCCCCCTGGCCTACTTCCTGTACAAGCGATGATGTGCGAGCGCCCGAGGAGGGTCGTCGAACATGATGTGGACGGACGGGCCAATTGACCGTTGCTTATTCGGGAGGGATTGACTAGACTTCTTTGTCATATGGCAAGTCGGTTTTCTCCCTCCAACCCCCGCCGACTTGCCGCCCGGCCGGTCGAGCTCAATGCTCGACCGGCTTTTTTTTCGGGAGCGGCGATTCGAGGACCTCGGATCATCGCTCCGATACCGGACAGGGCGGGAGATACGGCCTCGATATCGCATACGGGGCCTGATTCCGGGCCCTGACGGCACGGAAGCGATTCCATCATAACTGCCAAAAAGAAAGGGGAATCCCGTACAGGATTCCCCTGAAGCCCTCCTCCCCCACTGCTTCGGTACTGGCCCGGTTGAAAGCCAGCATGTCGCCCTATGAAGCTTGGAGACGGGCTCTGAAAACCATCATGAGCTATTTTACTCCCGATTGCAACAGGAATTTTCGCATCAGCTGTCAGGATATTCCTTACAAATTTGACAAGTACATAGACGACACCGAATCGCCGCCAGGAAAATTGAGAGATAAAAAGTCGAGTTTACATATCTTATATCCCCGGTTCCATCTCCGGGCCCACATGTGGTATACTTGTCTTCCCCGTCATGGTCCACAGGTACAGGCACCCGAAGTAACCGCCAACGGGTGGACCGCTCTCGCCATCACTCACACTCACGCCGGCCCGTACGGCCGGAGAGAAGGGGCTTACGCAATGAAGAAGGTTCTTGCCGTCGTCCTGGCGCTGCTCATGTGCGCCGGCGCAAGTTTCGCGGGCCAGGTCACGCCCGGCCTCGACGCCTTGATGAAGACCATGGACGGTCGTGACGAGATCACCGTCCTCGTCGTGATGCGCGACCGCGTCGACATCGAGGCCCTCGACTGGGAGCTGAGGGACGCCAAGGCCTCCTTCGAGATCCGCCACGAGACCGTGGTCACCAGCCTGCGCGACAAGGCCGCCGCCACACAGGCCGGCCTGCTCGCCGACCTGGAAGCCGACAAGGCCGGCGGAGTCGTCAAGGGCTACACGCCCCACTGGCTGATCAACGCCGTCGTCGTGCGCACCACCGTGGACGACGTGCCCCGGCTGGCCGCCCGCGACGACGTGGACGTGGTCGAGCCCGACCTGAGGGTCGAGCTGATCGAGCCCGTCGGCGAGGGCCGGTCCAAGGGCCGCGCAGCCAAGGGCATCGGCACCGCGCCCGGCGTGGAGGACGTCGGCGCCCGCCGCGTCTGGGAAGAGCTGGGCATCGACGGCACCGGCGCCGTGGTCGGCGTGCTGGATACGGGTGTCGACGGGGCCCACGCAGCCCTGAGCGGTTCGTACCGCGGCAACCACGGCGCGCCCGACAGCGAGTGCTGGATCGACGCCGCCGGCCTCGGCGACTCGACCCCCGTGGATCAGCACTACCACGGCACCCACGTCATGGGCACCATCTGCGGCCTCGCGGCCGACGACACCATCGGCGTGGCGCCCGGCGCCCACTGGATCGCGTCCAACGTGATCAACATGAGCGCCGGCGAAGCCTTCGACAACGCCGTGATCGCCTCGCTCGAGTTCATGACCGACCCCGACGGCGATCCCGGCACCACCGACGACGTCCCCGACGTCGTGCAGAACAGCTGGGGCGTCAACGAGGGCTTCACCGGCTACTACGACTGCGACTCGCGCTGGTGGACCGCCATCGACGCCTGCGAGGCGGCGGGCGTGGTCCTGACCTGGTCGGCGGGCAACGAGGGGTCCTCGAGCGGCACCATGCGCAGCCCGGCCGATCGCGCCGACAGCATCTTCAACACCTTCAGCGTCGGCTCGACCAACCACACGGCGCCTTACGCGGTGAGCGGCTTCTCCAGCCGCGGGCCCTCCGGCTGCGGCGGCACCTACGACATGAAGCCCGAGATCATGGCCCCCGGCGACGACATCTACAGCGCCGAGCCCGGCGGTACCTACCAGTACCTCAGCGGTACGTCCATGGCCGGCCCGCACATCGCGGGCGTGGTGGCGCTGATGCGCTCCGCCAACCCCGGCCTCGACGTCGAGACCATCAAGCAGATCCTGATGGACACGGCCATCGACATGGGCGTCGCCGGCGAGGACAACGACCACGGCCACGGCTTCGTGGACGGTTACGCCGCCGTGCTGGCGGTCATGTCCGGCTACGGCACCATCGAGGGCACCGTGACCGACCTGTCCTCCGGCCTGCCCATCGCCGGCGCGTCGGTCACCCTGAGCATGGTCGGCGAGGCGGACCGCGTCCGCACCACCGATGCGAGCGGCTACTACTCGACCATGCTGCCCCAGGGCGACTGGGACATCAGCGTGAGCGCCTTCGGCTACATCGACGACTCGGCCACCGCCGTGTCCGTGGTCGAGGATCTCACCACCACCCAGGACTTCGCCCTGACGACCGCCCCCTCGGCCCTGCTCAGCGGCTACGTCTACGACGACGAGGCCGCCCCGGTCGACGGCGCGGCGATCACGATCCTGAACACCCCGCTGGCTCCGGCCACTTCCGGCGTCGACGGGTACTACGAGATCACCATGCCCACCGGCACGACCTACGACGTGCTGGCCTCGGCCTACGGCATGGGCAGCCAGCAGGTGGCCATCGACTTCCAGGGCGCCACGACCCAGGACTTCACGCTGCCCCAGCTGGTCTTCGAGAACTTCGAGAGCAACTCCCTGGTGGTCTTCCCGTGGGAGACCAGCGGCAACGCCGACTGGTTCACCACCTCGGACGCCGCCTACGAGGGCCTGTACAGCGCCAAGTCCGGCAACATCACCCACAACGAGGTCTCGACGCTGTCGATCACGATCGACGTGCTGGCGGCCGGCAACCTGGAGTTCTACTACAAGGTCTCGTCAGAGAGCGGCTGGGACTTCCTGCAGTTCTCCATCGACGGCGCCCAGCAGGACTCGTGGTCCGGCGAGATCGACTGGACCCTGGCCAGCTACCCGGTGACCTCCGGCTCGCACACCTTCGCCTGGACCTATGACAAGGACGGATCGGTGGACTCGGGCGACGACTGCGCCTGGATCGACTACGTGGTCTTCCCGACCATCGCCGAGCCGACCTACCCCGAGATGACGGTCGCCCCGGCGAGCCTGGAGGAGTGGCTGCAGCCCGACGAGACGTCGACGCAGTACATCACCCTGGACAACACCGGCGAGGGCGAGCTGATCTACAACGTGAGCGTCGACCTCGACCCGCTGCCCGCCAAGGCGTCCGCCCCCGCGGAGGACGTGTACGTGGCCAAGGACGAGCCCGACACCCGCGTCGGCCAGTCGCCCCTGCTGGGCTCCGGCGGGCCCGACGCCGCCGACTACACCTGGATCGACAGCAACGAGTTCGGCGGACCGGTCTTCGACTGGGTGGAGATCAACACCATCGGCACGGCCGTGTCGCTGACCGACGACTCCTACTCGGCGGACCTGGCCCTGGGCTTCGACTTCACCTTCTACGGCAACGTGTTCAGCACGGTGAAGATCTGCTCCAACGGTTTCCTGTCCTTCGACGGCACGGCGACCGACTACTCCAACGACCCGATGCCGAACACGGTCGCGCCCAACAACATGATCGCCCTGTTCTGGGACGACCTGAACCCCAACGACGGCGGCAGCATCTACTACTACGCAGACGCGGCCAACTCGCGGTTCATCGTCGAGTACGAGCAGGTTCCGCACTACAGCTACAGCGGGACCGGCACGTACACCATGCAGGCGATCCTGAACGCCGACGGCTCCATCGTGTGCCAGTACCTCGACATGGTGGGCGACATCGACTCGGCGACGCTCGGCATCGAGAACTCGGGCGGCGACATCGGCCTCCAGGTCGTCTACAACGCGGCCTACATGGAGAACAGTCTCGCCATCCTGTACAGCTTCGTGCCCCCGCCGCCGCCCTGGCTGGTCGTGACGCCCACCAGCGGCACGATCCCGGGCATGACGAGCGGCACGCAGCTCGAGGTGTTCTTCGACGCCACCGGCCTGGCCGTGGGCGTGTACAACGGCACCGTGACCATCGGCAGCAACGACCCGGACAACTCCCAGGTCGTGGTGCCGGTCACGCTGAACGTCAGCTCGGGCACCTCCGCCGACCAGCTGCCCAGCAGCTTCGAGCTCGGCGCGGCCTATCCCAACCCGTTCAACCCCTCGACCAAGATCGCCTACGCGGTCCCGGCCGGCGGCGGACGGGTGGAGCTGAACATCTACGACCTGTCGGGACGCCTCGTGCGCACCCTCGTCTCGGGCCATCGTCCGGCCGGCGACCACACCGTGGTCTGGACGGGCGACGACGAGCAGGGACGCCGCATGGCTTCCGGCACGTACTTCTACCGCCTGCAGGCGAACGACGTCGACACCACCCGCAAGATGGTGCTGGTGAAGTAGACGCCGAAGTACGGTTCGACGAAGGCGGCGGGCTCCGAGGAGCCCGCCGCCTTTTTTTAGTTTCGGTCGGCCTCGGCGGTCAGTCGGACGTGATCGACAGCCCCTTGTTCCCCTCGCGGTGCGTCGACAGGGCGAAGATCGCCGTCTCGGGGCAGAAGGCGGCCTCGAGCCGGCCGCGATAGGGCGCCAGGGCCGCGTCGATGCGGGCGGGCACGGCGCCCTGCCAGGGATAGAGGGAGCGGTCGTCGCCCAGACGCTCCAGCTCCGTCACCAGTTCCTCGATCAGGACCGGGTCGGAGCCCGCGGCGTCCCGGGCGTCGTCGAGCTGGTGGCGCAGCATGTCGCGCAGGGCGCGGCGGACGCGGGGGCTGGAGTCCTCGACCTGGACGTTGTCGTCGTCGATGTCCTCCACCTGCACCTCGAGCCAGGCGTAGTAGGCCAGGGCGTAGATGTAGGTGTACTCGCCGAGACCCATGCCGTGGTCCTGCAGCGCCTCGTTGCGGTGGACGGCCAGACGGCCCAGCTTGCCGGCCATGCCGAAGCCCTCGCGCACGGTCTTGAAGACCTCCTTGATCTTCTGCCCGCCGGAGAGCTCGTCCTCGTCGAGGGCGTCCATGCGGCGGAACTGGGCGAAGGCCTCGGCGAACTCGCCGCAATGGGCCATCAGCTCGGTCCGTACGTCCAGGAAGATCTCCATGCGGTCGGGCGCGGGCGCGCCGTCCGGGGGCGGACGGTAGTCGGCCTGGGTCCCGTAGGTCTCCTCGAGCTTCTCGCGCGCGTCGACGGCGTCCTTGAAGGGCTTCATGAGCATGAATCCTCCGCCGAACGAACAGGCGATCCCCAGCACGATCATCAGCCCGCAACCGATCGCGCAGCCCTTCAGCCAACCCATGCCCGATGCCATGCTCTCCGCTCCCGGTCGAGGTGTGGTTCCATACGCCCCTGTCAGACGCTGAAACCGCCGTGCGTGTTGCACGGCGAGCATGCCCGCGACGGCCCGGCGCCGCAAGGACGTATCCCGCAGGGCGTTTTGCCGTCCCGGCGCGTCGGATTCTGCACGACCCGCCGTCGCGGCGCTCCCGGCGACGCGGAAGCGGCGCGGCGCCCCGTTCCCCGCCGTTCCCGGGCGTTCCCTCCGGCTCCGTCGGCACGTCCGGGCGCGCTCCATGCATCCCCGCGGTCACTCCCGGGGATGTGGGAGGAGGAGGGTCGAATGAAACATGCCAACGTCATTTCCCTGATCATGGTGATCCTCGGCGCCCTCTGCCTGTTCGCGGGCGAGGCCGAGGCGATCATCGTCGATCTGGACGGCTTCGCGGTGGGCGCGGTGGTCGCGGGCGAGTCGCCCGACGGCACGCAGACCGCCGCCAACCTCTTCGAGGACTTCACCCTCGTCGTAGACAACTACGGGAACGGGCCGAACTCGCTGGTGGTCTGCGAATCCGTCGAGTTCATCGGACACGGCGACAAGAGCGCGGACAAGGGCCCTGGCAACGGCGGAGACCACATCATGATGATCGCCGGTAACGTCCTCGACCGGCGCCCCCCCGACGGCTTGGTGGACGACCCCGTCCACCAGCCGGAGGGCGGGTCTGTGGATGTGCTGTTCTCGGCGCCGGTGAACATGGCCTACGTCCTGCTCGACGTGACCGAAGCGGAAGGACTGACCTACAAGCTGATCGTGGATGGCGTGCCGACGGTGTCCGTGAGCGACGGCGCGCAGTGGGAGAACGGAGGGATCTTCATCGATCTGGACGGGTATCTGTCCGTCCAGACCATCCGCCTGGAACTGGGTGGCGGCGTCGGCATCGCGAGAATCGCGTACTTCCCGGAATCCGTGGCCGCGGAAGCGGCCTCGTGGGGCGCGGTCAAGACGATGTACAGGTAGCGCCGGCCCATCATTGACAGGAAGAGCGGAGCCCCCCGCGGGATGCGGGGGGTTTCGCGTTGCTTGACCACAGCCATGCCAGCGCCGACAATGGCCGTCGAACCGACTCGACGGCCATGAAAGGAAGGGTCACCGACATGACCGACTCGTCATCCTCGTCAGCCGACTCCGGCCGCAGGTACGTGCTCGTGGCCTCGCTCCTCGCGCTGGCGCTGGCCAGATTCGCCTTCCTGGGCCATGCCCCGCTCAGATTCGACGAGATCTTCCAGCTGATCCGGACTCTCAATCTCCCGGACATGGGCGATTCCTTCGCGGCGTCCCTGATGGCGTCCAAGCCCAGCGCGATCCTGCACTACGGGTCGATCCGCATCTTCGGCGCGGACGCGTTCGGCACCCGCTTCCCGATCGTCCTGCAGAGCCTGGTCATCGCCCTGGCCACCTTCGTGATCGCCCGCCATGTCTTCGACAAGCGCACGGCGATCATCGCGACCTTCGTCTCCCTGTTGCTTCCGTACAACTTCGCCTATGGGCGATATGCCCAGTACGACATCGGCCAGACCTGCTGGTTCGCTCTCGGCGCGATGTTCTTCATCTGCAACGACCGGCGCGGCCTGAAACGGAACGTATTGAGCGGCCTGTTCTTCGCCATGGCCTTCCTGGGCAAGTTCAACGCGCTGATCCTGCAGATGATCCTGTACTTCGTGTTCGTGGTGGTCGCGATCCGGGACCTGAGGGCCTGGCGGTACTGCATCCTGAATCTCGTCCTGTTCGCCGTGTTCCTCCTGGTCCTCAAGGCGCCCTGCCTCGACGAGCTCGCGGCCTCGATGATGGCCTGGCTCGGCGCGATCTTCGTCAAGTCCACGGGCGCGACGGGCCTGTCGCTCGGCGCCGCAGCCGCGAGGGTGCTGCAGCTGGTCGTGATCGCCGTGACCCTTCCCCTGTTCGGGGTCATGCTCTACTCGGTCGTTCGCGTCCGGCGCCGTCCCGGCCTCGCGACGGTGCTCGTCCTGTCCTGCGTCCTGTACTTCCTGGTCCTCATGCTCCAGGGCCGGATCGCGCCCCGCTACCTCAACCTGGTGATGCCCTTCGCGTGCATCGTGGCGGCGGCCGGCCTGAGGGATCTCTGGGATGCGAGGGCGTCGCGGTTCGGCAAGCCGATCCTGGTCGCGCTGGCGGCGGCGACCTTCGCCCAGGGCGCCGTCAGCTACGGCGAGTACATCCGCTGGGAGCGCGAACACGAGCCGTTCGAGGCCATCGGCGACTTCGCCCGCACCGAACTCGAGCCTGCCGGCGGGCGGATCTTCCTGCCGAAGAACTTCCCTTACAACACCGTGGGCATCATGCAGATGGAGACCGCCTGGACGAACGGAGTCCATGACGAGACCCGGGCCGGGATCTACCACCTGGACTACTCGCCGCACAGCTTCCTGGAGTGGTCCCGCACGCCCACGTCCCGCATGCTGCTGGCGGAGTGGATCGAGCAGAACCACGACCGGTTGCTCGAGCTCGGCCCGGCCGGCCTGAAGCGGGAGTTCGCCGGCTTCATGGACGCCGATTCCCTGTCCGACACCGTTCACGCGTCCTACGACCTGTGCGAACTCGCGTCGAGCGGGATCCTGCGCGACGGCGACCACGTCTTCGTGCGCGACAGGAGCGACGTGATGTACCCCTCGCTCTGGCCGTCCGATCCGCCGGCGACGGACACCTGTCTCCCGCTGGCGGGCCTCGACCACGAGGTCGTCGAGACCTTCACGTTCGTGAATTCGGAGCGGCGCTACGGCCGCTTCGTCCGGATCGGCCGGTGATCCCGGCGGCGCCCCGGTGCGCCGTCGCCGACGGCCGGCCGCAGATGGCGGGGTGCCGCTTCCGGGGCGGCCTGATAGAATGGTCAGGTTGCACGACCACCAGCCGATAACCGGACGAAGGCACCCGGAAGACGTTGCGCTCGCGAAACTTCGACAAGGCGGACGACGCCCATGCAGTATCGGATCCCCTTCAACAAGCCCTTCATCGTGGGCAAGGAGCTCTATTACATCGCCCAGGCCGTCCTGGACGGACGGATCGCCGGCGATGCGCCCTACACGAAGAAGTGCCAGTCGCTGATGGAGGCGCGCTTCGACGCGCGCAAGATCCTGCTGACCCACTCCTGCACGGCGGCCCTGGAGATGGCGGCCATCCTGGGCGGCGTGTCCGAGGGCGACGAGGTGATCCTCCCCTCCTACACCTTCGTCTCCACCGCCAACGCCTTCTACCTACGCGGCGCGCGGCTGAAGTTCGTCGACGTGCGGCCCGACAACCTGAACATGGACCTGGGCTCCCTCGAGGCGGCGATCACGCCGCAGACCAAGGCCGTGGTGCCGGTGCACTACGCGGGGATCGGCTGCGAGATGGACGAGATCATGGCGCTGGCCGACGCGCACGACTTCCTGGTGATCGAGGACGCGGCCCAGGGCGTCAGCGCCACCTACAAGGGGCGGCACCTGGGTACGCTGGGGCACTTCGGCACCTACAGCTTCCACGAGACCAAGAACTACATCTGCGGCGAGGGCGGCGCGCTGGTCATCAACGACGAGCGCTTCGTCGAACGCGCGGAGATCATCCGCGAGAAGGGCACCAACCGCAGCCAGTTCTTCCGCGGCGAGGTGGACAAGTACACCTGGGTCGACCTGGGCTCCTCGTTCCTGCCCTCGGACCTGCTGGCGGCGTTCCTGTACGCCCAGCTCGAGAACATGGACAAGATCAACGCCCGTCGGGGCGAGATCTACGCCTACTACCGGGCCGCCCTGCAGCCCCTGGCCGACCAGGGCCGGCTGATGCTGCCCGCGGACCATCCCGACTGCGTGGGTAACCACCACCTCTTCTACGTGATCCTGGAATCCGAGGAACTGCGCGACGGGCTGATGGACCACCTGAAGTCCCACGGCATCCTGGCGGTCTTCCACTACCTGCCGCTGCACCTGTCGCCCGTCGGCCGGCGCATGGGCGGAGAGCCCGGCTCGCTGCCGATCACCGAGTCGGTGGCCGGACGGCTGCTGCGGCTGCCATTCTACTACGAGCTGACGAGGGCGGAGCAGGAAGAGGTCGTCGAGCGCATCGAAGAATTCTTCGCCGGCTAGACGGAAAAGACGACGATCCCCGCCACGATCAGGCCCGCCCCGGCCACCATGCGGCCGTTGAGCTCCTCCTTCAGCACCCAGCGCGACAGGATCATCGTGGCCACGTAGGTCATGGAGATCCAGGCCGTGACTGTCTTCAGGGGGATGACCTGCATGGCGTAGACGTTGAGCACCGTCACCAGCAGGAACAGGCCATAGCCGACGATCGTGTGCGGGTTGAGGAAGCTTCCGAGCAGGCTGGACTTGTTCCGCGCCCCGCTGCGCAGGAGCACCTGCGAGACGGCGGTCAGGACGATGCCCAGTCCCAGCGCGGCGGCGTGGAGGCTCATGTCCGCGCCTCCCCTCGTCCCTGGCTGGCCCCGATCAGGAACACCCCGCCCACGATCAGCAGGATGCCGCCGATCTGGTTCAGGTGCACGGTTTCGCCGAACACCGTGGCGGCCGTCGCCAGGTTGATCACGAAGACCAGGCTCAGGAAGGGATAGGCCACGTTCAGGGGCAGATGGCGCAGGGTCAGGATCCACCACACCGACTGCAGGAAGAGCGAGAGCAGGGCCCCCAGGTACCAGGGGCTGAGCAGCATGGCGGGGAAGGCGGCGTCCTGCAGGGCCGTCTTCTTGGCCAGGATCGACGCCAGCGACCGGAACACGATCGCCAGCGTGATCCACAGCAGGGCGCGGGCGCCGAATCTAGTCGCCATCGCAATCCGCGAAGACCTGGAGCTGGCAGATGGCCTCGTGGCGCGCCAGGGTCTTGCGGGCAGCCTTGAGCGTGGGCGGCGAGATGAACTTGCCGTCGACGACCAGGATGCCGCGTCCCTCCTTGCGGGCCTTCTCGGCCTCCTCCACGACGCTGCGGGCGTACTCGACCGCCTCGTCGCTCGGGGTGTAGATGGCGTGCGCCGTCTCGATCTGCTTGGGCGTCATGACCAGCATGCCGTCCATGCCCAGGTCGCGGGCCTGCTGCGCGAAGGTCTTAAGGCCCTCGTTGTCGTGCACCCTCACGTAGGGGGTGTCGATGGGCACCACGCCGGCGGCGCGCGCGGCCATGACCACGTTCGAGCGCGGCGTGTGCAGGGTCTCGTAGTTGGCGCCGTAGGTGGCCTCGATCTCGGCCAGGTAGTCCTCGCAGCCGTAGAGCAGGCCCACCACGCGGTCCGAGGCGGTGGCCAGCTCGTAGGCGTTGATGGCGGCGAGCGGCGTCTCGATCAGCACGATGATGGAGAAGTGGCCGCGGGGCAGGTCCTTGTGCACCTCGATCAGGCGCAGCTGGGCGTCGAAGTTCTTGATGTCGTCGGCGGTGTAGGCCATGGGGTAGACGAAGCCGTGCAGCTCCTTGCAGGCCACGCCCTCGAGGTCCTGCAGCGTGAGGCCGGTCTCCAGCGGGTTGATGCGCGAGAAGACGGTCTTGCGGGCGTAGAGCCCGCTCTCGAGGACCTCCCGGATCTTGACGCGGGCGTTGGCCTTCTCGTCCACCGGCACGGCGTCCTCCAGATCAAGCACCACGCAGTCGGCGTCGGTGCCGGGCGCCTTGCCGAGCATCTTGTCGATGTGGCCGGGCACGAAGAGCAGGGTGCGCAGGGACCAGGGTCCGTCGTAGGGCTTCGTCATGGTCGGTTCCCTCCGGGGATCTAGGCGGACTCCCGCGACGGCAACAGCACCCGTCGGCGGAAGGTCAGAACTTTCTCGTCGTTCTGGTTGTAGGCGCGGGTCTCCACGTACAGGACGCCGCGGTCGGGCTTGCTGCGCGAACGGGTCACCTCGAGCACGGCGGTCTCGGCGCGCAGCGTGTCGCCCAGGAAGACCGGGCCGTCGTGGGTCACCTTCTCGTATTCCAGGTTGGCGATGGCCGCGCCGGAGACCTCCGACACGGTCATGCCCACCACCACGCTCAGCACGTAGGTCCCGACCACCAGGACCCGGCCGTGGGTCTGGCCGGCGCAGTACTCCACGTCCAGGTGGACGGGATGGTGGTTCATGGTCAGCAGGCAGAAGAGGTTGTTGTCGCTCTCGGTCACCGTCTTGCGCGGCCAGTGCTCGATGACCGCGCCGACCTCGAAGTCCTCGAGGTGCCGGCGGAAGGGCCCGGTCGGCGCGCTCACGACGTCTTCTCCGGATCGGAGGGATCCTCGTCGTACTGGGCGACGGTGCCGATGATCTTCGCAGGGTTGCCCACGGCGATCTCGCCCTCCCCCACGTCCTTGAGGATCACCGCGCCGATGCCGACGATGGCGTAGGCGCCGATGGTCACGTCCTCGCGCATGCTGCAGTTGGTGCCCAGGTGGGCGCCCTCGCCGATGAGACAGCGGGCGCCGATCGCCGAGTTGTTGGCGACCCAGGCGAAGTCCTCCAGCCGGCTGTCGTGGCCGACGAAGGCGTTGCCGTAGAGGTGGTTGTGGTTGGCGACGACCGCGCCGAAGGAGAGGTTCACCTGGGCGCAGAGCAGCGAGCCATGGCCGATGCCCTCGGCGCCCGAGGTCTGGGTCGACGGGTGCACGAAGGTGGCGAAGGCCTCCCCGGGGATGCCCATCTCGCGGAAGCGGGCCAGACGCGACTTCGCGTACTTGGCGTTGCGCATGGCGTAGTGGACGAACACGCCCTGCTCGGCGAAGCCGGGGGCCTCGGCGGTGCGGCCGACCACCGGGTAGGCGCCGATCTCGGCGCCGATCTCCTCGACGTCGTTCAGGTAGCCGCGGATCTCCCACTCGGGCTCGTGGGCGTTGATGTCCTCGATCACCGAGGCGACTATCTGTCCCGATCCCAGGCCGCCCATGATGACGACCGGCTTCAATGCGCTCATATGTCCTCTCTCGCGTCTGTCGTGTGCGTGGGCTGCGGCGGCGCGGACCCGCCGAGGCGGCGTCTGACGAAGAAGGCGGGGTTGCCCTCGGTGCTCTGTATGGCGCGCAGCAGGTACTCCCCCATGATCCCCATGATCAGCATGATGGTGCCGCCCAGCAGCAGCAGGGTGGCCATCAGCGAGGCCCAGCCCTGGATGGGCACGTCCATCACCAGCTTCTGGTAGAGCACCACGAAGAACATCGCCAGGCTCAGGGCCGCGAGCCCCATGCCCAGGTAGGCGAACATGCGCAGCAGGAACGAGGAGTTGTTGATGATCAGGTTGCTGAACAGCTTGATCATGCGGCCGAGCGAGTAGCCGCTCTGGCCGTCCTCGCGCGGCTGGTGGTCGATGTCGACGCCCACGATGTCCTTGCTGACCTGGAAGAGCAGCGCCGGCATGAAGGGGTTCGGGGTGCGGAAGAGCTTGAGCCCCTCGGCGACGGTGCGGCTGTACAGGCGGAACGACGTGCTCTGCAGATGCTTGGGCTTGCCGATCAGCGTGTAGTCGAACCAACCCTTGAGCCAGCTCGTCGCGCGCTTGAAGACGTTGTGGCGCTTGCGCCGGAACTGGCCCAGCACGATGTCGTGGTCCGACGCGTCCAGGAACAGCGGGATGTCCTCGGGACGGTGCTGCAGGTCGTCGTCCATGGTCATCACGACGTCGCCCCGCGCCTCGGCGTTGCCGCAGAGGGTGGCCCCCTGCTGGCCGAAGTTGCGGGTGAGCTGAATGATCTTCACGCGCGGCCAGTCGTCGGCCACGGCTTCCAGCGCGGGCCAGGTGGCCGGGCTGGGCGAGCAGTCGTCGACGAAGATCAGCTCGTAGTCGTCGCCGGCGCGGTCGCGGAACACCGCGTCGACGCGGCGTGCGATCTCGGGCAGCGTCTTGGCGGTGTTGTAGACCGGGATGACGATCGAAACCAGCATGCACTCTCTCCTGACGTCCGCGCGAACGGGTCGGTTTCCGGCCCTTGTGGCGGATAATCTAGCACCCGCGGCGTCCCCCTGGCGAGCGGGATTCCGGTTAAAACGGCGCCGCCGGGGCCCAGAGGGGCTCCCGGCGGCGTATCAGCAAGGCGTATACCAGCTTGCGGCTAGAACCCCCCGAACCGTTCGATCGCCCGGTCCGCGAATTCCTTCAGCGGCGCCCACTTCACCCCGAAGTACAGCGTCGGCAGCGCCAGCACGGCCATGGTCACGTAGTGCAGCGGCGCCACGTTCACCGCGGGGGCGTCCTCGGGCGCCTTCGTGAAGAACAGGGCCTTGGCGATCTTCATGTAGTAGAAGAGGCTCACCACGCTGTTCAGCACGCCGACGATGGCCAGCCAGTACCACTCGCGCCGCATGACCTCGGCGAAGAGGTAGAACTTGCCGATGAAGCCGGCGGTGGGCGGCAGGCCGGTCAGGGAGATCAGGAACACGAACATCATGGCCGCGGCCCAGGGGACGCGGAAGCCCAGCCCGGCGTAGTCGTCGAGGTGCTCGCTGCGCAGCGAGTTGTTGACGGCCACCACGAAGAGGAACGCGCCCAGGTTCATGAGCGAGTAGACCAGCAGGTAGAAGAGGATGGCCTGCAGGCCCTCGGGCGTGAGCATCAGGAAGCCCATCATCAGGTAGCCCACGTGGGCGATGCTCGAGTAGGCGAGCATGCGCTTCACGTTGTCCTGCCGCACGGCCGCCAGGTTGCCGTAGGTCATGGTCGCCACCGAGAGGACGGCGATCAGCAGGGGGAAGTCGAGCTCGCCGACCAGCGGCGCCAGGGTCGTGTAGAAGAAGCGGATCAGCAGGGCGAAGCCCGCGGCCTTGGGCGCCACCGAGAAGAAGCCGGCCACCGGGGTCGGCGAGCCCTCGTAGACGTCCGGGCACCAGAAGTGGAAGGGCACCATGGCGATCTTGTAGCCGAGGCCGGCGAAGATCAGCAGCGAGATGGTCAGCAGGACCAGCGGGTCGACCGCGCCGGCCATCAGGGCCGCGCGGATGCCGTCGAAGGTCATCGCGCCGGTCAGGCCGAACACCAGCGAGAGGCCGAAGAGCATCACGCCCGAGCTGACCGCGCCGAAGATCATGTACTTGACCGAGGCCTCGGTGGCGCGCAGCGAGCCGCGCATGTAGCCAGCCATGACGTAGCTCGTCAGCGAGACCAGCTCCAGCGAGAGGTAGAGCATCAGCAGGTCGCGGGCGGCGGCCATGACCATCATGCCGCCGGTCATCAGGGCGATCAGGGCGTAGTACTCGCCCTTGTGCTCGCGGGTGCGGCCCATGATCTCCTCGCTGCACCACGAGAGCAGCACCGTGATCAGGGCCACGAAGGCGAACAGCACCCGGAAGAAGGCGGCCATGCCGTCCACGACCACCAGCTCGCCGAGGATCGAGCGGGCCTCGCCGTCGAGGCCGGCCACCGCGAAACCGAGTGCGGCCGCCGAGCCGAGCAGCACGATCACGAAGGGCACCACCGTGCGCCGGCGGGCGATCATGTCGCCCACCAGGGCCAGCAGGAAGGCGCCGAACAGGATCGCCTCGGGGATGAATCCCCCCATGTCGGACCAGCTCGGGATTTGCAGTGTTTCCAGACTCACCGGAACTTCTCCCTAGCGACGGCCGCGGCTAACCCGCCACGACCTTGACCAGATGGTTCAGCGACGCCTTCATGAGGTTCAGGACCGGCATCGGGTACACGCCCAGCAGCAGCACGATCAGCCCGATGGGCACCAGCGTGAACAGCTCGCGGGCCGAGATGTCGGGCAGGTCGTCGTACTTGTCGTTCTTGGGCCCGAGGAACACGCGCTGGAGCATCCACAGCACGTAGGCGGCGCCGATCACGATGCCGATGGCGCTGATGATGGCGATGGTGCGGTGCACCGGGAAGGCGCCCAGGAAGACCATGGCCTCGCTGACGAAGCCGCTCAGGCCGGGCAGGCCGACCGCCGCGAACAGCGCGAACGAGAACACCGAGGTGTAGACCGGCATCTGCAGGCCGAGGCCGCCGAAGCCGTCGATGTCGCGATGGTGGGCGCGGTCGTAGATCACGCCCACGCAGAGGAACATCATGGCCGTGATGGTGCCGTGGTTGAACATCTGGAAGACGGCGCCGTTGATGCCGGTGGAGTTCATGGCCGCCATGCCCAGCAGCACGTAGCCCATGTGGCTCACCGAGGAGTAGGCCACCAGCTTCTTCATGTCCGACTGCGCCATGGCGCAGAACGCGCCGTAGAGGATGTTCACGCAGCCCAGGATCGCCATGGGGATCATGAAGTTCACGGCCTGGTCGGGCAGGATCGGATAGCTGATCCGCAGGATGCCGTAGGTGCCCATCTTCAGCAGCACGCCGGCCAGGATCACCGACACGGCCGTCGGGGCCTCCACGTGGGCGTCGGGCAACCAGGTGTGGAACGGGAAGATCGGCACCTTGATGGCGAAGCCGATGAACAGGCCCAGCCAGATCAGGAAGCGCACGTTGTTCAGGTCCAGGATGCCGCCGTGGTTGGCCTGGTCGAACATGTGCAGCATGTTGAACGTGTGCCCGCCCGTGACCGGGTCGCTCACGTTGTAGTAGAAGGCGATCATCGCCAGCAGCATCAGCACCGAGCCGGCCAGCGTGTAGAGGAAGAACTTGATCGCCGCGTATTCCTTGCGCGGGCCGCCCCAGATGCCGATCAGGAAGTACATCGGCAACAGCATCACTTCCCAGAACACGTAGAACAGGAAGAAGTCCAGGGCGCAGAAGACGCCCATCATCCCCGCCTCGAGCAGCAGGAAGAGGGCGAAGTAGCCCTTGGTCGCCTTGTCGATGTTCCAGGACGCGATGATGCACAGGAACGAGAGGAACGCGGTCAGCAGCACCATCGGTACGCTCAGGCCGTCGATGCCCATGAAGTACTCGATGTTGAAGGCCTTGATCCACTCGTAGTGCTCCACGAACTGGAAGCCCGTCATGGTCCGGTCGAAGTCCTTGAAGACCTGCACCGCCAGGATCAGGGGCACGGCGGCCGCGGCCGCGGCCACGGTCTTGATGATTTCCTTCCTATCCCTGGGCACGAAGGCGATGACCGCCGCGCCAATGACCGGGAAAAAGGTCATCCAGGACAGAATGTGGTCAGACATCGAGTCGCTCCTCTCGGAATGAATCCGGGCCTAAAGCGCGCGGAACACGAACACGAGCAAGAGGACGGAGAAGCAGACGTAGACCAGGTACGTCTGGATCCGTCCGGTCTGGACGCGCCGGACGCTCTCGCCGGCTCCCTGGATCACGGCGCCGATGCCGTTGACCAGGCCGTCCACGATGTACTTGTCCGCCAGGCCGGAGACCCAGCTCAGCAGACGCGTCAGGTAGCCCATGCCGTTGACGATGCCGTCGATCACGATGCGGTCGAAGGCGCCGTTGAGGCGGCTGAACCACAAGGTGAAGCGATAGACCGTCGCGGCATAGAGCTGGTCGAAGAAATACATGTTCTGGAGCACGTTGTGCACCTGCGGCAGGCGCTCCAGGACCCGCTTGGCGCTGATCGCGCCGCGGATGTAGGTCAGCCACGACACGAAGATGCCCAGGCCGGCGATGCCGATGGACAGCCACATGGCCGTCACGTGGGCCTTGTGGTGCACGTCGTGGTGGTGGTCGTCGTGGTGCCCGTCGTGGGCGGCCGCGCCGTGGGCGTCGCCGTGCGCGTGCGCGTCGTCGTGCCCGTGCGCGTCGTCGTGCGCATGCGCGTCGTCCGAGGCCGCGTGGGGCTCGGCGGGCAGCAGGCCCGCGACCGGCGCGTGGTGGACCTCGCCGTGGCCGCCGCCGTGGACGGCCTCATGGCCGGCCAGGCTCGCCGGCGTGTGCTCCTCGACGATGCGCTCCAGGTCGTAGGGCGCCACGAAGCGGGCGAACCAGCCGGTGTCCGGCCCCTTCCAGCCCGAGGAGACGACGGCCAGGACCGCCAGCACCATCAGGGGCACCGACATGGTCCAGGGCGACTCGTGGGCGTGGCTGTAGCGCTCCTCGTCGCGCGGCTTGCCCATGAAGGTCTGGAACAGCATGCGGAACATGTAGAAGGCGGTCAGGCCGGCGGCGAGCAGCGCCATGATGAAGGGCACGTAGTGGGCGTCGGTCATGCCGAAGGCCAGGGCGCCCGCCAGGATGGCGTCCTTGCTGTAGAAGCCCGACAGCAGCGGCACGCCGGCGATGGCCAGCGTGGCGATGAAGAACGTGACGAAGGTGATGGGCATCTTCTTCCGCAGCCCGCCCATCAGCGGCATCTCCTGGGTGTGCACGGCGTGGATCACCGAGCCGGAGCCCAGGAACAGCAGCGCCTTGAAGAAGGCGTGAGTGGTCAGGTGGAACATGCCCGCCGACGCCGCGCCCACGCCCATGGCCATCACCATGTAGCCGAGCTGGCTGACGGTGGAGTAGGCCAGCGAGCGCTTGATGTCGGTCTTGACCACGGCGATGGTCGCGGCCAGCAGCGCGGTGATCGCGCCGATGTAGGCGATGACCAGCAGGGCGTTGGGATCGAACAGCGGGATCAGGCGCGCCACCATGTAGACGCCCGCGGCGACCATGGTCGCGGCGTGGATCAGGGCGGACACGGGGGTCGGACCCTCCATGGCGTCGGGCAGCCAGATGTGCAGCGGCACCTGGGCGCTCTTGCCCACGCAGCCCATGAACAGGCCGACGCCGGCCCAGGTCAGCAGCGCCCCGCCGAGGGGATCGATCTGCATGGCCGCGAACAGCTCCAGGTAGTTGAAGGTGCCGTAGGCGGTGAAGAAGATCAGGATGCCCATGAAGAAGCCGAAGTCGCCGACGCGGTTGGTCAGGAACGCCTTCTTGTTGGCCGCGGCCGCGCTGGCCTTGTGGAAGAAGAAGCCGATCAGCAGGTAGCTCGCCAGTCCCACCAGCTCCCAGAACACGTACAGGAACAGCAGGCTGTTGCTCAGCACGATGCCCATCATGGAGAAGGTGAAGAAGCCGAGGAAGGCGAAGAAGCGCTCGTAGCGCCGGTCGCCGTGCATGTAGCCGACGGAGAACAGGTGGACCATGAAGCTGACGGTGGTCACGACCACCAGCATGACCGCGGTCATGCCGTCGACGAGGATGCCCGCGTCGGCCGTGAACTTGCCCAGGTCGATCCAGCGCAGGTTGGCCTCCACCTGGAGTCCGGGATCGTTCGTCTTCCAGAAGTGGGCGAAGATGCGCAGGGCCAGGACCCAGGAGATCCCCAGCAGGGACACGCCGACCCAGTCGCCCTTGCGCGGCAGCTTCTTCCCGAAGAAGAAGAGGATCGCGTAGGACAGCAGCGGCAGGCCCAGGATCGCGAGGGCGCTGTAGATGATGGCGTTTTCGCTCATCGTGTTCCCGTCTCCCTTATCGCTTCAGCCGGTTGACGGTCTCCACGTGGACCGTCCCGAAATTGCGGAACATGGCCAGCACGATCGCCAGGCCGACGGCGGCCTCGGCCGCGGCCAGCACGATCACGAAGGCGGCCATGATGTGGCCGTCGACCCCCGTCGCCACGTAACGGGAGAAGGCCACGAAGTTGAGGTTCGCCGAGTTCAGGATCAGCTCCACGCCCATCAGCAGGGCGACCGTGTTGCGCCGGGTCATGACGGCGAACAGGCCGAGGGCGAAGAGGATCGCCGCGACGGTCAGGTAATGCTCCAGTCCGACGGTCATGACTGCACCTCCTCGGCGGGGGGCGCGTCGTCCACGGCGGTCTCCTCCGGCTCGGGCTCGGCCCGGCGCTCGCGGATCAGGATCGCCGCGCCGATCATGGCCACCAGCAGCACCAGCGAGGCGAACTCGAAGGGGAAGATGTGGGTGGTCATCAGGCGCGTGCCGATCTCCGAGATCGTCGGCACCGCCTCGCCGGGCTCCGACTCGGGCCAGCGCGTGCCGGTGGCGATCTTGTAGAGCAGCGCGAAGAGCGCCAGGGCCAGCACGCCGGCCGGCACCATGTGGTCGAAGCCGCGGCGCGGCGCGTCGCCGCGCGGCATCCGCGTCATCATCACCACGAAGAGGATCAGGATCAGCACGCCGCCGATGTAGACGATCACCTGCGTGATCGCCAGGAAGTCCGCGCCGAGCTGTGCGAAGAGCCCCGCCACGCCGAGCAGCGTGAACATCAGGGCGAAGCCGGCGTGCACGATGTTGCGGCTGAACACGACGAAGAAGCCGGCCAGCACGGTCAACAGCGCGAAACCGTAGAAGACGAGGTCACCGGACACGTCTCAGTCCCCCTTTTCCGGGTCGGCGGGCTTGTCGGCAGGAGCGTCGGGCTTTTCGGCGTCCGCCTTCTCCTGCTCGGCCTTCTTGCGGGCGGCTTCCTTCTTGGCCGCGATCTTGGCCCGCTCCTTCTCGGCGTCGGGCACGTAGTAGCCCATGTCGAGGCGGGTCTCCTTGTGGCACGGCACGGGCTGCTTCGGGTCCACGAACTCGTAGACCAGCCGCTGGCGGTCGTAGAGGGCGTGGTCGTAGTCGAGGCTGTGCTGGCAGGCGTCGGTGGGGCACTCGGTGGTGCACAGGCCGCACCAGATGCACTTGTTGTAGTCGATGGCGTACCGGTGCATGAACCGGTCCTTGCCCTTGCCGACGGTCTCGATGTAGATGCAGTCCACGGGACAGACCTTGGCGCAGCGCAGGCAGGCGTCGCAACGGTGGATGTCGTTGATGACGAAGCCCTTGAAACGCTCCGGCAGCACCCAGCGCTCGTCGGGATACTGCAGCGTCACCGGCTTCTTCACCAGGTGCTTGCCCGTGATGCGCATCCCCTTGAGGGCGCTGATCAGGGCGTCCGATATGTCGCGCAGGTACTGGGTCATGACCGCTCCCTGAAACGTTGACCTTGTCGTCCGCGGCTAGCCGAGCTCGCCGCTCACCATCATCCAGACGCCGGATCCCAGGACGCAGATCAGCGTCAGGGGGATCAGCACCTTCCAGCACGTGTGCATCAGCTGGTCGACGCGCAGGCGGGGCAGCGTCCAGCGCACCCACATCTGCAGCAGCACCAGCAGCACGGCCTTGAGCACGAAGACCAGGCCGGGCAGCAACACCGGGCCGGCGACCGGATACCAGCCGCCCAGGAACACCGCCGTGGCGACGCAGGAGACCAGGAACAGGTTCGCGTACTCCGCCAGGAAGAAGAAGGCGAAGCGCATGCCCGTGTACTCGACGTGGTAGCCGGCCACCAGTTCGGACTCGGTCTCCGGCATGTCGAAGGGGCCGCGGTTCACCTCGGCGATGGACGCGATGAAGTAGACCACGAAGGCGACGAACAGGAACGGGTCGTGCAGCAGGTTCCAGTTCCAGATGCCGCCCTGCTGGTTGATCACGATGTCGTTCATGTTCAGCGAACCGGTCAGCATGACGACCGGGATGCAGGCCAGGGCCAGCGGGATCTCGTAGCTGACCATCTGGGCCGCGCCGCGCGCCGCGCCGTAGAGCGCCCACTTGTTGTTGGACGCCCAGCCCGCCATGAGGATGCCCGCCACCGCGCCGCTGCTGACGGCGAAGATGTAGAACAGCCCCAGGTCCAGGTCCGAGGCGATGAAGCCGGGCGCGAAGGGGATCGCGGCCCAGGCCAGCAGCGAGCCGATGAAGATCACCAGGGGCGCCAGCATGAACAGCGGCTTGTCCGCGTCGGCGGGGATGATGTCCTCCTTGCCGAGGATCTTCACCATGTCCGCCACCGGCTGCAGCACGCCGTGGAAGCGGCCCACGCGCATGGGGCCGTAGCGGCTCTGGATGAAGCCGGCCACCTTGCGCTCGGCCCAGGTGAAGACGATGGCGCACAGGGCCATCACGAGCGACATGGCCAGGGCCATCGTCAACCCGCCGACGATGAGCGTCGTCTGCGGGGACATGCCGTCGCCGAAGATCTGTCCGAAGAGGTCGGTGATGACTTCCATGGCTACCTGTCAATCTCCCCGAGAACGATGTCCAGCGAACCCACCGCGGCCACGAGGTCGGAAATCATCATTCCGGGTCCGACCTTCTCCAGCACGTGGAGGTTCGAGAATGACGGCGACCGCGTCTTGTTGCGGAAGGGCTTGCCGCCCCCGTCCGCGAAGAGGTGGAAGCCGATCTCGCCCTTGCTGCTCTCCGTCCGGGTGTACAGGGAGCCCTGGGGCGGCTTGACGGTCTTCTTCAGCTGGTCGGTCATGATCGGGCCCTCGGGCAGCCCGTCCACGGCCTGGCGCACGATGCGGCAGGACTCGTACATCTCCCTCACGCGCACCATGTAGCGGTCCCAGCAGTCGCCGATGGTCCCCTTCTCCCCCTCGCCGTAGGGGATGTCGAACTCGAAGCGGTCGTAGATCGAGTAGGGGTCGTCCTTGCGGCAGTCGAAGGGCACGCCGGCGCCGCGCAGCACCGGGCCGGTGCAGCCGTAGGCGTTGCAGTCGGCGGCGTCGATCACGCCCACGTCGGCCAGGCGCTCGATGAAGATCTTGTTGTACGAGAGCAGCGTGTTGTACTCGTCGATCTTCTGCTCCATGATGTTGACGATGTCGAGCACGTCCTCGACGAAGCCGTCGTAGGCGTCGTAGCGCAGGCCGCCGATGTCGAAGTAGTTGTAGAGCATGCGGCCGCCGCTGAGGCGCTCGAAGATGTTCAGGATCTCCTCGCGCTCGCGGAAGCAGTAGAGCAGCGGCGTCCAGGCGCCCATGTCCAGGCCGAAGGTGCCCAGGGCGATGAGGTGGCTGGCGATCCGCTGCAGCTCCGCGCAGATCACGCGGATGTGCTCGGCGCGCTCGGGCACCTCGACGTCCAGCATGTTCTCCACGGCCACCGCGTAGCCGAAGTTCATGTTCATGGGCGCCAGGTAGTCGAAGCGGTCGGTGTAGACCATCCACTGGCGGTAGTCGCAGCCCTCGGCGATCTTCTCGGCGCAGCGGTGCAGGTAGCCGAGGTAGGGCGTGACCTTGCTGACGATCTCGCCGTCGGTCTCCACCAGCAGTCGCAGCACGCCGTGGGTGGCCGGGTGCTGGGGCCCCATGTTGATCTCGAGCAGCTCGGAGTGGAAGTCGCGGGCTTCGTCCTGGCCGGACCAGCCGTGGGCGACGACGGGATCGCTCATGACTCACCTCCGGGCTTCTCGTCGGTAGAAACCTTGCGGGCTTCGGGCGGCGGCACGACGGCGGCGTCCTCGCCCCACTTGGCTTCGGCGTAGGACTTGCCCTCCATGGGCACGCCCTGCCACTCGCCGGGCATGACGTAGTCCTTGCGCAGGGGGTGGCCCTCCCAGGCGTCGTCCAGCAGGATGCGGCGCAGGTCCGGGTGGCCGGTGAAGCGGACGCCCACCAGGTCCCAGGCCTCGCGCTCGTGCCAGGCGGCGGTGGGCCACACCGCGGAGACCGTCGGCACCTCGGGGGCGCTGCGCGGCACGCGCGTGAAGAGGCAGAACTTGTGGCCGTGGCGATGCGAGTAGAGGGCGTAGGCCACGCCCAGGTCGCCCTCGCCGACGCGGTCGCTGGTCTCGGGCCTGCCGAGCTCGTCGTAGCCGAGGATGGCGACGCTCTTGCCCTTGCCGCTGTCGTCGTAGCCGTCCCAGTCCAGGCCGGTCAGGCACATCAGCAGGTCGAAGTCGAGCGCGTCCTCGTCGCGCAGCGTCTGCGCGATCTCGGCGATGCGCGACGCGGCGACCTGCGCGCCCTGCTCGTGGGTGTCCACGAACTCGAGCACGTCCTCGCCGAACCGCTCACGCAACAGGTCGTGGATGGCATTGGCTTCCATGTCGTCCCTCAGCGTTTGACGTAGGGGATCTTCTTGGCGTAGTCCGCCACCCACTTGGGGGGCTTGAACTTGCCCTTGCGACCGCGGATCACGTCCTGGAGGCGCATCAGGCCGTCCAGCAGCACCTCGGGGCGCGGCGGGCAGCCGGGGATGTACACGTCCACGGGCACCATCAGGTCGACGCCCTTGACCACGTGGTAGCCGTACTTGAAGTACGGACCGCCGCCGATGGCGCAGCTGCCCATGGCCACGACCCACTTGGGCTCGGGCATCTGGTCGTAGATGCGGCGCAGGCGCTCGGCCATCTTGGCGGTGACGGTGCCCGAGACGATCATCAGGTCGGCCTGGCGCGGCGTGGCGCGGAAGGCGCCGGCGCCGAAGCGGTCGATGTCGTAGCGGGTGGCCGACGCGGCCATCATCTCGATGGCGCAGCAGGCCAGGCCGAAGGTCACCGGCCAGATGCTCGACAGGCGGGCCCAGTTGAAGAGCTCGTCGACGGTGGTCAGGATGAAGTTCTTCGAGTCGGTCTGGGCGAGACGCTCGAAGTCCTCGTCCAGCTTGAAGTCGAGCATGCGCTCGCGCGCGGGATCGTATCCCTCGGGCGGCGTGGTGGACTCGACGTAGTTCCTGCGGCTCATTCCCCGCTCACCTCCGCCCCGTCGCGCTTGATCAGGCCCTTGACCCAGTCGAGATCGCCCTTGGCCCAGATGTAGGCCAGGCCCACGGCCAGGATGCCGAGGAACAGGGCCATCTCCACGAACAGCAGCCCGCCGATGGCCGGGAACAGCGGCTTGAACACCACGGCCCACGGGTAGATGAAGACCACTTCCACATCGAAGACGATGAAGAACAGCGCGATCAGGTAGAAGCGGATATTGAAACGCACCCACGACGATCCGCGCGGCAGCTCGCCGCACTCGTAGGTCACCTGCTTGGCCGCGCTCGGCGCGTGCGGCCGCACCAGCTTCGCGATCCCCAGCGCCAGGTTGGCGAAGAAGATCCCGAACAGGACGAACAGCAGGACCGTCGTGTAATTGGCGTGGAGCCCCGTGGGAACGGTGGCCAGGATGGGCAGAAGACTCATCGGAATGCCGGCCCCCATGGCGTTGAGTGATGGGATGGCTCGGAACGGAATCCACCGGGAAGCGCGCGTCCGCGGCGCGGTTCCCGCCGCGAAAATCGCATCCGGACAAATACAGGCATCAGGGCGTGCCGTGTCAAGAAGCATGTGCCGGACATGGAGGTGGCGCGCAGGCGTCCGGTGTGGGAAAGTCGGGCCCATACAGGTTCATTCATACCCGTTCGTCGGAGGAATCCCATGATCCGCTCCACCATTCTACTGCTGGTCTCGCTGCTGGCCGCGGCTCCCGCCGCCGCCGACATCATCCTGGACGTGGATTTCGAGGGGCAGCCCCTCGATCAGGTCATCGGCACGGGCGGCGCGGCCGCCGGGCAGCCCTACGACATCTACAACTGCACCCCGATCGTGCGCGACGGGCCGATGGGCTCGTACTGCCTGGAGATCGAGGACATCGCCGACTTCGGCACGGGCAACGTGTTATTCGCATTCCTCGACGACGCCGAGATCGTCACCGGCACCGTCGAGATCGTCTGCGACCTCTGGTTCGACTACCTGGAGTTGTACCACTTCTACGTGCGCGAACAGGGCAGTTCCGGGCAGGAGTTCCTGACGGCCTACTTCCTCGATGGCGGCGCCGTGGCTTTCCACGACCAATCGGGCTTTGCGGGCTCCGCGACCTACGAGGTCGGCCGCTCCATCCGGCTGCGCGTCCTGTACGATATAGACGCGGGCACGTACGACCTGTGGTGGGACGGAACCCGGGTGATCACCGACCGCGCCCACGGCATCGTCGGCCGGGGCGTCGGCAGCATCATCGTGGGCACCGACCACGACGAGGATCTGGACGGCCTCTTCTACATCGACGATCTGCGGGTGGAGACGGACGTCTCGACGCCGACGACGGCCACGGACTGGGGTTCGCTGAAACTCCTCTGGAAGTAAGGGTTTAGCTCACGTGTCGAGTCATAAATATTGACCTTTCGTGCTATATTTGCTACACTTGTGGAGTTCGGTGCATCGCCCACCCGTCACATGCCGAGGTAAGACATGAAACGTGCGTGCCTCGCGGCCTGGTTGATCCTGGTCACGGCCGTGTACGTGCAGGCCGGAAAGACGCTGCAGGTGGAGCCCCTGTCCGGCGAGCCCACGACGGTTTCCGGCTTCGGCGTCATCACAGACGGCGACGACTGCCTCGTCGGCAACGACAACGGCGTCTTCTACGCGGTCCCCAACTGGATCTGGGGCGCCGAGACCTACACCTACCTCTTCGACCCCCTGGGCACCTGCGGCTGCGACGTCGGCTTCGAGATCGACGCCGTGCACATGATCGTGCAGTTCGGCGCGGAGGACGTGCCCCAGAGCTTCAACGCCTATGCTGAGGTGGGCGCGGCGGTCTGGAACGACCAGGCCATGCGCTGGGAGCCCGGCCCAGCCCACTGCACCGGCCCGGTCACCCAGATCGAGATCACCGACGCCGGCCTCTACGACATCGTGCTGCCCGTGGACGACTGCGGCTGCATGGAGCTGGTCCACGACTACGCCATCTCCTTCAATCTCGTCGACTTCCTGGCCTCCAGCATCGACGCGGTCACCGACGACGTTCCAGAACCCGGCTCGAGCTGGAACGACTACGGTCTGGGCTGGTTCGACCTGGTCCAGGACTTCGGCTACCCCGGCAACCTGCTGATCTGGGCCGACGCGGACTGCTGCGAGTCCCCGGTGGCCGGCGAGCCCGCGAGCTGGGGCGAGATCAAGTCCTACTACAGGTGATCGGCCCCCCTCGATCCTGACTTCCGATAAAATTACCTGACTGCCCAGTTTATTGACACACGGGACGGGTCTTTGACCGATCCACTCCCAGGTTGTCAAAAAATATGCAATTTGCACTATAGATATTTTGATTGTATAATCGCCTGTTCATGCCCGTTTCTCCCCCTGCGGATACGTGTGGAAATCCCGGGGACCGGCATGGAGCCGCCGGACCTCGGCGACGGATGATGGTCCCCGCCTTGCAGCAACCGCGAGGTCGGCCCCATCCACACCTTCGGGAGAGATTGAATGAAGCGTCTTGCCTCGATCGCCCAGATCGCCCTCTTCGCCGTCCTTGTCCCGGCCTCGGCCGCGCCCGTCGCCGCCGAGCCGCTGACCAACCTGTTCATGCTCCACCATTCCACCGGACGCAACGTCATCGAGGAAGGCGACGTGCGCGGCTGGATCGACACCCACAACCTGTCCGAGGGCGCGGCCTTCGAGTTCTGGGACCACGACTACAACCACATCGGCCTGACCGGCCCCGACGGGACCAAGCTGGAGACGTCGTACGGCATCCCAGACGACAACACCGACCCCGACGGCCTGCTCACCCTGTGGACCACGCCCAACGACGCCCGCGACCAGATCCTCGCCAACCACGAGGTCATCGCCTTCAAGTCCTGCTACCCCGCCTCGGACATCGAGAGCGACACGGAGCTCGAGACGCGCAAGGCCTGGTACCTGGCCATGCGCGACGTCTTCGACCAGCACCCGGACAAGGTGTTCGTGGTCATGTCGCAGCCGCCGCTGCACCGGCTCAACACGAACAAGGACGCGGCCGACCGCGCCCGCGCCTTCGCGAACTGGCTCAAGTCGGACGCGTACCTCGCGGGCCACGACAACGTGGTGTGCCTCGACTTCTTCGACCAGTTCGCCGCGCCCGATGACGGCGCCGACACGGCGAACATGCTGCGCTGGGAGTACGAGCGCAGCCACTACAGTTCCGACTCGCACCCGAACACCCACGCCAACGAGATCGTGGGTCCGTGGTTCGCGGCGAAGCTGGTGGACGCGGCGTCGGCCCTCGACGCGGCCCTGACCGATGCGGGCGCGCCCCGTCTCGGCCTGGCCCTCGGCGCCCACCCGAACCCGTTCAACCCGCGGACGACCCTGTCGTTCACCCTGTCGGAGCCCGGCCCGGTCTCCCTGGCCGTCTACGACCTGACCGGCGCCCGCGTCGCCCTGCTGGCCGACCGCGTCTTCCCCGCCGGCGACCACGCCGTGAGCTGGGACGGCGGCGACGCCACCGGCCGCCCCCTCCCGTCCGGCGTCTACCTGGCGCGCGCGGCCACGCGCGACGCCGTGCAGACCCGCAGGATGACCCTCGTGCGCTGACGGATCACCCAGCGATCCGCACGAGCAGAAGCCCCGGCGACAGCGACCGCCGGGGCTTCGTCTGTATGGGGGTTAGCGGTAGAGGGCTTTAAGGGTGCTCCAGGTGACCGCTTCGACCGGATCCCAGATGCAGTCCGGGAAGCCGCCCATCGGATTCACGACCGCATCCGGCCAGCCGCCGCCGAACCTGCGGTGCAGGAGCACCAGCCCGTTCTGATCGTCCACGTATTCGAAGTGGTCCATCCCGTCCGGGAGGCGGAGGTAGAATGAGACCGGGGCCGTATCGGCGGTGACGACGAGCCCCATCCGGAGCAGCAGGACCATCTCCTCGTGCACGGGGTCACCGGTGCATGACAGCTCATAGGTCGAGCCTCCGTCTCCGTCGACCCAGCCGTCCATCACCTCGGGATCTCCGAAGTAGCCGACCGTGGTCTCGATCTCGAACTCGAACGAGACGGCGGTCACAGGCCGGGAGGGCATGTAGATCGCGACGTAGACGTCGATCAGCTGGAATGGCGCCGAGTATGCGCAGGCCCACGGCAGAGCCGGATCGAGCGTGACGACGAACATGTCCGCCGCGTGGGATCCCGACTCATCGAACGGAACGAGACAGAGCACGATGAACAGTGCGGCGATCGCGCGCCTCATGTGATCCATACCTTTCCGGGCGATATGATCCGAGTATACGGAAACCCCGCCCCGCCGTCTACCGGGCCGCCAACCCCGCGATCACCAGCAACAGCGCCAGGTTCATCCCGATCACGAAGTGGTAGAACAGCGGTCCCACGCTGCCCGTCTCGGCCTGCGTGAGCACACGGTAGCGATGCACGTACTTGATCAGATAGAGCCTGAGGAAGACGAAGCTGATCTTCTCGCCGCGCATCTTCAGCCAGGCGACGATGCGGATGCTCGAGGCGATCCCCCAGATCGCGCTGAGCAGGGCGAGGGTGAGGAAGGTGTTGCTCGTGTTCATGACCGGTCTCCGGTTGTGGGGTTCCGGAGACCAGTACGTGTTCGGAGAGCTTGTGTTACCCCGCCCGTGCGTCGAGGAACTGGCTGAGCGTGAACTCGGGTTCCGCGCCCGGATCCGTCTCGTAGAAGAGCACGTGCCACAGGTCGAGGGTCACCAGCTGCAGGATGCGCGTGGCGTTGGCCGGCACGTCGTCGAACAGGGCGGCCAGGGGCTCGCGGCGGCAGAGGTCGTCCAGGTAGGGCGAGGCCAGCACGCCGCGGCGTACGCGCGCCAGGAACGTCTCGTCCAGCAGGTGGATCAGGGGGTTGATGGCGCCGCCCTGCTTGGGGCGATCGACGATGTCCTCTTCCAGCAGCTCGTAGCAGAGACGCCTGTGCAGCGCCTTGTAGGTGAAATCCTCGGGCGACTCGGGCGGCGCGTGGAAGCGCAGCAAGGTGTCGAGGGCCAGGATGTGGTCGGCCACCGCGCGGTTGCAGAAGGGCGAGAAGGTCTCCAGGCCGAGCAGGTCGCCCAGGCGGCCGTTGATCTGCAGGATGCCGTGGCAGGCGTAGTCGCGGTTGAGGACGGTGCAGCCGAAGTCGTAGAGGGCCTCCAGGTCGGTGTGCGGCAGGCCGGTCAGGGGGTAGCGGTCGTCCTCCGGTAGGGGGCGGCGCAGCAGGGCGGCCAGGTCGCAGTCGCGGAAACCGTAGCGGCCGCACCAGTAGGCCGGGTCGTACGGGGCGACCAGCTTGTTCTCCACCTTGCGCGCGAAGACGTTGTGGCGGCCCAGGGGCGAGCGGGCCAGTGTGCGCACGCCGACCAGGGCGGGCTCGAGAAGAGGGCCGTACTTGCGCCGCGCAGCCGCGCGGCGACGCACCGGCGCTACGCTGGCGCCGAAGAGCTGGTCGGCGGTCTCCCCGCCCACCACGGTCTTGACCTTCTCGCCCGCCAGGGACAGGGCGCACCAGGAGAGCATCATGCCCGGCTCGTAGAAGGGCTGCTCCGAGGCGTGCACCAGGCGCGGGAGCTCCTCGATCTCGGCGCCCTCGACCAGGCGCTCGGTGTGGTCGGTGCCGTAGCGCTCGGCCACGCGGCGGGCGTAGGGGGCGTCGGTGTGGAAGTCGGTCGAGGCGATGCCGAAGGTGGGCAGCGGACGGTCGGTGCACTCGGCCGCCAGGGCCACCAGGCTGCTGCTGTCCAGGCCGCCGCTGAGCAGGAAGCCGCAGTCGGGGTCGTGGTCCATCCAGTCGGCGACCGCGCCGGTGAGGATCTCGCGGTAGTCGGCGTAGGCGGTCTCGGGGTCGGTGATCTTCTCGGCGGGACGGGTCCAGCCGTCGAAGACCTCGACGCGCGTGCGGCCGTCCTCGACCGTCAGGCGCTCGCCGCAGCCGAGCTGCTTCACGTCGGCGTAGATGGTGCGCGGCGGGGTGGTGTAGGTGTCGGCCAGGTAGTGGTGCAGGGCGCGGTCGTCGAGCCGGGCGCGCGAGCCGGGGCTGAGCCGCAGCAGCGGCTCGATGCGGTCGGACAGGTAGAGGTAGCCGTCTCGCTCGAGGTGGTAGGCGGTGGTGATGCCCGGGAAACGGTCCTGCAGCATGAGAGTGCGGTTGCGGGCCACGTCGCGGATGAAGGCGACGCAGTGGCCGTCGAGCCGGTCGGCGAAGTCGTCGCCCAGGGTCGCGTAGAGGTGCAGCAGGGCGCGGGGGTCGTCGGCGGCCAGTCCATCGGGGAGCTGTTCGAGACAGCCGGTGATCCGGCCCCAGGCGCAGGCCACCACGCCGTCGGCCGCGGCCACGGCCGGGGCGACGTCGCGGGCGCCGAGCAGGGCCGCGTCCTCGTCGGCGTGCAGGACGGAGGAACCGCCCAGGGGGTCGACGTCGAGGTTGCCGGGCTTGGGCCGGTCGCGGTCGAGACGGATGATGGCGACGAAACGGGCGGACATGGTCGGCCGTCCTTCGGTTGAGGGCGCGTTGGGCACACCATTACATCATCGGCGGGGATGGGGGAAGCTTGGGTTGTTTTCGGGTGGGGGGTTCGTGGTATCGCAGGTCGATTCCACAAATACATGGTCCCACGTGGGACCGTGGTTTTATGGGATCGTGAGTCGTTGCAGGTACACTTCGTAGTGATGTCGGTGGGTGGCCACCTATCGCACTTGATCTGTGTACTCATAGTCAAATCCACACCACCACGTGGTGGTGTGGAATTGAGGATTCATATGGCGTATGTGATTCGCCCCTGGATATAGATGTCGGTTCGACAAAACCACGGTCCCCCGGGGGACCGTTTTCCTGTGGATAACCTCGGGGGCCCGGATCCGCTCGCCGCTACGGACCTCACCGGATTCGCCGCCCCTCCACCACCACCGCCGCCGCATGCGTCGTCAGCCACGCCCGCGGATCCTGCCGCGGGTCGTCCGCCAGCACCGTGCAGTCGAAGACGTATCCCGGCGACAGCCGGCCCAGCTCCCCCTCGCGGCCCACCGCGTAGGCGGCGGCCTCGGTGAACCCGCGCACCGCCTCCTCCCAGTCGAGACGCTGCTCGGGATACCAGCCGCCGGCCGGCTGCTCGTCGGCGTCCTGGCGGGTGACGGCCGCCCAGACGCCCGGCAACGGATTCCAGTCCTCGACCGGCGCGTCGGAGCCGAAGGGGGTGGGTACGTCCAGCACGGCGAAGGTGCGCCAGGCGTAGGCGCCCTTCACGCGCTCGGGGCCGACGCGGTCCTCGGCCCAGCGCATGTCGCTGGTGCAGTGGGTGGGCTGCATGCTGGCGATGGCGCCGAGCTTCACGAAGCGGGAGAAGTCGTCGGGGTGGACGACCTGGGCGTGCTCCACGCGGTGGCGGCGCAGCGGGTTCACCTCGCCGCGCTGGGCGTGGGCGATGGCGTCGAGGGCCATGCGGTTGCCGGCGTCGCCGATGGCGTGGATCGCCGTCTGGAAGCCGCGGCGGTGCACCTCGGCCACACGGTCGGACAGGGTTTCGGGGTCGGTGACGGGCAGGCCGCGGTGGCCGGGCTCGTCGCTGTAGTCGGCGAGCAGCAGGGCGCCGCGGCTGCCCAGGGCGCCGTCGGCGTAGTACTTGACGCCGCGCACCTCGTAGAGGGCGCCGCCGCGGTGGGTGCCGAGCACCTCGAAGGTGCGCTCGTGGCTGCCCTCGAGGTAGCCGAAGAGACGGATGGGCAACAGTCCGCGATCGGCCAGGTCCTGGGCGATGGCGGCCACCGCCGGCACCTGCCCCATGTCGTGGACGGCGACCAGCCCCGCGTCGGCGCAGGCCTCGAGTCCAGCCAGCAGCCAGCGCTCGCGCTCGGCCAGGGTGGGGTCCGGCAGGACGGGATCGAGCAGGTCGATGGCGTTGTCGATCAGCACGCCCGTGGGATTCCCCAGATCGTCGCGCATGATGCGGCCGCCCGCGGGGTCGGGCGTGTGGCGGTCGATGCCCGCCAGCTCGAGCATGGCGCGGTTCAGCCAGGCGGCGTGGCCGTCCACGCGCCGCAGGTAGACGGGTCGCGCGGTGACGCCCTCCAGATCCTCCCAGGTCGGGAACGCGCCTCCGGGCCAGCGGCTCTGGTCCCAGCCGCGGCCGCGGATGATGCGCACCTCGGGGCGGTTCAGCGCCCACTCGCGGACGGTCTGCGCGGCTTCGGCCGTCGAGGCCGCGTCGTTCAGCACGACCTGTTCCTTCAACCGGCCGATGCCAGAGACATGCAGGTGGGCGTCGTGCAGGCCGGGCAGCGCCAGCTCGCCGGGCAGGCGCACGATCTCCCAGGGCGTGTCCCTGGGCACCACGCCGTAGAGCTCGAGCACGCGGTGGTCGCGGTCGACGGCGACGGCCTTGGCCACCGGGAAGGCCGGGTCGCCGGTCCAGAAGTCGGGGCCGGCGTAGATGCGGACGGCCGTGTCGGTGTCCTCGGGGGCCGGTTCGTCGGCGAGGGCGACGGCGGCGAGCATCGTGACGATCGCAAGGGCGCGGAACATCGGGATCCTCCTAGTAGGGCAGATCGGTCTGCAGGCTGTCCACCTGCGCCTCCGGCAACCGGAACTGCTCCGGCCGCAACCGCAGCACGTCGCGCAGCCAGTCCTCGGGATAGCCGACCTCCTCGGCGTGCCCGTCGACGCGCACGTACCCGTCGTTGTAGCGGGTGATCAGCGCGCCGGCCAGCTCGCGCCAGCGCTCGAAGACCCGCTCGCCGGTCGACACCGAGTAGGTGGTGAGGTACTGCGCGGCCAGGGCGGGGTCGCGCTCGAACAGGTCGGCCGCGGTGCGCTCCACCGCGGGCGCCATGGCGTCGAGGTCCGCCTCCAGCTCCGACTGGGCGGCGCGGATGTCGTCGATCATGTAGTCGTACTTCAGCGCGGCGTAGTTGGCGACCAGGTTGAACATCCACCAGGCCGAGTCCCAGGAGAACTCGGAGAGACGGCCGGTGGCGAAGGACGGCGGGATGTCCGTGACGCCGGCGTAGAGCGGGGTCCAGACCGTGGTGTAGGTGTCGTCGACGCCGTACCAGAGGCAGCCGCCGACCGGGTCCGGCAGGTCGCGGCGGGACTGGGCGATCATGGAGAAGCCGGTCTGCTGGGTGGAGATGGGGCGCTCCCAGGTGTACTTGGCGCCGTCGAGTTCGAAGCCCATCGGGCGCCAGCGGTTGGGATTGCCGAAGGGGCCGGCGTCCACGCCGGCGGTCATGTCGAAGTCGGTGTCCTCGTAGTGGTCGCGCATCAGGGCGCGCACGTCGGCGAGCGAGAGCTTCGCGTCGGGCTTCACCCACAGGGGGTAGTCGACGGTGCCGGGGGCGCCGCGGTGGAAGTCGGGCGACAGCTCGAGCGACGGCGCGGCGCGGCGCAGCAGGCTCCACACGCGCGTCGAGGTGTAGCGCTTCTTCTGGGGCGTGGCGGGATCGTAGACGTCGCGGAAGTTGAAGGGCGCGCCCGCGTCGGGATCGTACCAGCCGTTGGCGATCGCCACCTCGAACACGTTGTCCGAGTAGAGCGTGTGCTTGTCGTCCGTGGGAAACTCGCCGATGCGCGCCATGTTCGCGTGGGCGCTGACCAGGCCGTCGGGCACCCGGCGCGCCACCCAGACCGCGCCGATCTCGTCGGCGCCGCAGCCGATCATCTCCAGGATCCACACCTCGCGCGGGTCGCAGATGGAGAACGACTCGCCGGTGGAACGATACCCGTGCTCCTCGACCAGCGAGGTGATCACCTCCACCGCCTCGCGCGCCGTGCGCGAGCGCTCCAGGGCGAGCTTCATCAGCGTCCAGTAGTGCAGCAGCGCCGAGGTGTTCTGCAGCTCGAGCCGCCCGTCGAAGGTGGTCTCGCCGATGGCCACCTGGTGCTCGTTCATCAGGTTGACGTAGGCGTAGGTGTGCGGCACCTGGGGGATCTCGCCGTGGATGTTCCCGTCCCAGTGTCGGATCACGTACATCGACCCCGGCTCGTGGTCGGCGGCGTCGTTGCGGCGCAGCGTGGCGTGGAAGACGCCGTCGCAGGTGTAGGTGACGTAGGCCGAGCCGTCGACCGTGGCGCCGGGGGTGACCAGGAGGTTGGTGCAGGCGGCGGCGGGGGCGGCCAGGGCGAGCAGGGCGAGAGCGAGACCCGGGATGGCTCGAATCATGGACGTTCTTCCTCCGTCGTGGGTTTCAGGGGACGAATCAGGCCCAGAAGAGGACGGTAGTCGTGGTCGTCGGCCGAACGCAAGGCGGATATGTAGACGCCGCGATCGAGATTCCAATCCAGCATGGCGCATCCGTTGTAGTGGAGCAGCAGATTCGCAGCCAACCGCGCATGTCGCCCGTTTCCGTTCGAGAACGGATGGACCTGCGCCAAGCGGTGATGGAAACGGATCGCCCGCTCGGTCCAGGGATACGATTCGAACTCGTTCCAGCTCATCACGTCTGCGCAGAGTAGTGCGAGGCGCTCGGGGATCGATCTCCAATCGACGCCGATGTTGAGATCGTGCGTCCGGAAGACGCCCGCCCACGTCCAGACCCGGTCGAACATCATACGATGGAGCCTGCAGAGTCCCGGCGGCGTCAACAGCGATCGCCGCAGGCGCCGATCGTTGACGGCCGCGACCCGTGCGGACAGGATGTTCTCCGCCTCGACCTCGTTCAACTCGGTACGCGACGTGATGTGCGGTATCAACCCGGACAGGTCGTCACGATGGATGGGTGTCGTTCCCGGCTCCGTATCGCGCACTACTCCGATTCCCATAGCTTGGCGGGGGTGTCCTGCAGCAACCGGGCCGTCAGTTCCTCGCGCATGCGCGCGAGCTCCGCATCGTCCACTCCCTGGTCCTCGAGCTCCATGGTGGCCGAAACGTCGCGGATGCGCTTCTCGGCCAGCCGGGCGGCGCGGCGTCTGACCAGTTCGACATAGGAGCCGCTCTCGGGTATCAAGACGTATTCCAGGCGACACCCCAACTGGCTCGCCACTCGGTTCATGGTTTTCAGGGTCACAGCCCCGTCCGCCTCAGCCTTCTCGATCCGCTGCAGCGACTGGGGCTTGATGTCGAGCCGTTTCGCCAGCTGGGCCTGCGTCATGCCCAGGATCTCCCGAACATGCTTCATCCAACCGATCGGGGGCCGATCGAGAGCATGCGAACCGATCAGCGGGGAAATCCTTCTATCCATTTGCATTCGCGCCAGTTGCAATGATTTACGCAGCATGGGGCAGCCCTCCAATCAGCATTTGTGCTGTTTCACACCCCTAAAAAACAAGCATATATGCTGCCACTGTCAAGATATAATTCGCATTTATACTGTAATTTAACCGTGCAGCTGTGAAAAGAGGGCGGCCGACAGGCCGCCCCTCTCCTTCGAATCGTCGATCATTTCACCATCGTCATCTTCCGGATCAGCTCCTCGTCGTCGGTGCGCAGCACGTAGAAGTAGGCGCCCGAGGACACCCGCCGTCCGCGATCGTCCGCGCCGTCCCAGACGATCTCGTGTTCGCCGGCCGGACGCGTCGCCGAGAGCAGGTCGCGCACGAGGCGGCCGCGCTCGTCGTAGACCTTCAGGCTCACACGGCCGGCGGCGGCCAGGGCGTAGGCGATCTTCGTGGTCGGGTTGAAGGGGTTGGGCGAGTTCTGCGCCAGGCGCGTGACCCGCGGCGTGTCGTCGATGCCGGTCGCCACCACCTCGGTCGACGCGCTGGCCATGGCCACCGGCGCGGCGCGGCCCTGGTTGACCCAGGCGTCGTAGAGCTGCTGCCCGGCCGCGACGTCCGGATCGTTGTCGCGCAGGAACTCGATGAACTCCTTGCTGGTGGTCTGGTAGTACAGGGTGACCACGACGCTGGTCGCGTCGCCCGGCAGCTCGTAGACCGTCTCGTCCCAGTACTGACCGTCGGCATAGCTGTAGGCCACCGGCGGCGACTGGATCGTCGTGAAGGCGGCGTTGGTGAAGCCGCGCGGCGGGATGCGGTTGTCGAAGTAGACGGTGTCGTTGAGCGCCATGTTGAACGACGGCCCCGACGACACGCCGAGGATCCCCGCCAGACGCTCCGACCGGCCGGGCTTGATCTCGTAGATCTTCGCGTCCTCGTCGTGGGTGAGCACGCCGGTCGAGGCCTCGTAGGCGCCCGACTCGTACACCGGCTGCATGGCGTCGTCGTAGGCCTTCACGTTCAGCCAGACGCGGCGGCCCTCCGGATAGCCCGAGGGCAGCTTGTGGCCGGTCTCGTTGGTCACGGTGACCCGGACGGCGGGCACGCCGCTGCCGACGATCTCCTCCACCTCCAGCGAGGCCGCCCGCTGCAGCATGCTGATGGCCCGGGCCTTGCCGCCGTCCAGGGCGGCCTGGTCGACCTCGAGGGGATAGTAGTCGGCCAGGATGTCGGGGATGAAGTGGTTGCCGCCGGTGAAGTCGTGCACGCCGATGTCGTCGCGGGTCGGGCCGCCGGCGGCGCCCTTGCCGGACTCGTCGGGCATGTGGCAGTCCTGGCAGGTCGACACGATGCCGTCGGGCTTGTTGCCGGCGAACTGCGGCGCGTAGACGCCCGTCGCGGCGTACTCGCTCTCGCTCCACTCGCTGAAGGTGCGCTCCACCGGGAACATGTTGCGCCGGTCGCTGTCGGGGTGGGGCGCGTCGAGGGCCTGCACGACGTACTCGTCGGGCGTGGCGCCGGCGACGAAGACCGGGTTGCTCACGTCGTGGCAGGTGCCGCAGATCCCGGAGCTGAGGGTGAAGTCCGAGTGGGCGAACTGGTGGTCGGCCTGGGCGTCGGCGTAGGGGCCGCGCCGCAGGGGATCGGGATCGGTGACGAACTGGCCGTTGGCGTTGTCCAGCGGGATGGACTCCAGCTCGGCCAGGATGTCCTCGTCGCCGGGCGGGTTGTCGCCGACCTGGTAGTGCACGTCCACGGCGCTGTGGCAGAAGTCGCACTGCACGCCCTGGCGGTCCTTGGCGTTGATCATGCCGCCGGTGGTGTCGGTGGAGCGGCCCTCCTGCCAGCCGCCCGGCGAATGGCAGCGCAGGCAGAGGTCGCCGCCGCCCGGGGCCGAGGCGTCGGTGATGCGCACCAGGGACAGGTAGAGCGGGTCGCGCATGGTGTTGCCCATCATGCTGCCGCGCCAGTTGTACCAGGGCTCGGTGAGGGTGCTGTGGTCGCCGTGGCAGGTGGCGCAGGTCTCGGCCGGGTCCTCGAGGACGGCGCCCTCGAGCGGCTGGGTGCCGGGCATCTCGAAGTCGCGCAGCGAGGTCGGGACGATGGCGCCGGCGACGGGATCGATGGTGAACGTCGCCGGGCTCTCGCCGTAGCCCTCGTTGCCCGCGTAGTCGTAGGCCTCGACCCGGATCAGGGCGTTCGGGCCGGGATAGTTGTGCACGAACCAGTCCCACGCGCCGTCGTTGGGCAGGTCGACGGCGATGGGCTGCCACGACGCGCCCCCGTCCTCGCTGAACTCGATCTCGATCCTGGCGACGCCCGTGTCGTCGGTGGCGGTCCAGGAGATGGTCGTGACGGTGTTGGCCCCGAAGACCTCGCCGCCGAGCGGCGCCAGCAGGGTGACGACCGGGTCGACCTCGTCGGGTGCGCCCTCCGGCGTGAGGTAGGGGTCGAGGTCGGCCGTGTCCACGTTCAGGACCAGCCCCACGTTGTCCGCCTTCAGCCCGGGGAAGGTGGGCGTGTTGGCGTAGTTGACGACGTCCGTGATCTCGACGAGGTTGCTGAAGCCGTCATTGTCGGAGTCGTCGTTCTCGATGGCGAGGATCGCCTCCGAGTTGCTCAGCCCGTTGTTGAGCCCCACCTCGATGCCGACGCCGTAGGGGTTGCGCGGTCCGCCGCCGTCGAAGTCGAAGTGGCAGAGGCCGCAGTGGGACGTGCTGCTGGGCACGTCGTCGAGCTGGGTGAACTCGGCCACGGGATAGGTCGTGAAGAAGGTGCGGCGGATGGGATTGCGGGCGAGGGCGGACGCGGCCAGGGCGACCACGAGCACGAACGCGACGGAGACGGCGAGGGGGCGACGCATGACGATCTCCTCCGGTGGGGACGGATATTGAGATGTGCTTCAACCGGATCCCATTGTCCCATAAATCGGGGAGTGTTTTCAACTTGATGACACTAAAAAATCAATTATGACATCCATTCGCAAATCGCGCCGCGTTTCGTCCGGACTGGATTATCGGGCCGTGACCGTCCATGATGGAGGCGACCAGCGAAAGGACCCCCGATGATCCGCATCCTCGCCGTCGGCAAGCTCAAGGACCCCTCCCTGGCGACGCTCTGCGCCGATTTCGCCAAGCGCATCACGCGCTGGGCCAGGCTGGAGATCGTGGAGCTGAAGGATCAGGGCCCCGACCGCGAGGCCGAGGCCATGCTGGCCAAGCTGGGCGCGGGTCCCGTCCACGCCCTGGACGAGCGCGGCGAGACCATGTCCTCGCGCAGGTTCTCCAAGCTGCTCGCGTCGCACGGCTCGCCCACCTTCCTGATCGGCGGGCCCGACGGACTGGGCGACGCGGCCCGCACCCGCGCCGACCGTCTCCTCTCCCTCTCGCCGATGACCTTCACCCACGAGACCGCCCGCTACCTGCTGCTCGAGCAGATCTACCGCGGGCTGGCCATCGACCGGGGGCATCCGTATCACCGGGACTAGGGAACCGGCTCCCGCCGGCGCTGTTGCACGATCTGGACTCCGTCGGGGCCGCACCCTATACTGTCCCCCGTCCGTCCGCCCCCGGAACCAACGAAGGCGAGACCCGAAGATGACCCCCACTTCCCGGTTCGCACGCCCACGCGCGTTGCTGGCGACGCTGGCGCTGATGGCGCTGGCCCTGCCCGCCATGGGCGGCACCCTGTTCCTGACCGGCACCCCCGGCGCCCGCGTCACCATCGACGGGCAAGACGTCGGCACGCTGCCCCTGGACGGCCCCCTGACCCTGGAGCTCGGCCGGCACGACGTCGTCGCCGCGCTGCCGGGCATGGAGACCATGGCCGTCGAGGTGATCGCCGAGACCGAGACGCACGTCCTGAACCTGCACCTGCGCCTGACCCCCCTGAGCCGCCGGACGGCGGTGACCCAGAGCCTGATGCTGGCCGGCTCCGGCCAGCGCTACGAGGGCCGGCCGACCCTGGGCTGGATCCTCACCGGCATCGAGGCGGCGGGTCTGCTGACCGCGCTGTTGTCCGAGATGTCGGCCCAGAACCACGAGGACGAGTACCTGCTCGCGCGCCAGCTCTACGAGGAGTCCTTCGACGCCAACGACCTCGCCCACTACAAGGCGCAGATGCTCGACGAGCACGACAGCCTGACCAGGGCCCTAGACCTGCGCAACGCGGCCCTGCTCGCGGCGGGCGGGGCGGTGCTGGTCAGCGTGCTCGACGCCTGGCTGCGCTTCCCGTCGGCGGAGATGGGGCCCGGCCCGCGGCCGATCCCGCCCGGCGACAGCTACTCCATGGGCGCCGCGACGGCGCGATCCAACCGCGGCTTCCACCTGGGCTGGCGCCTGGGCTTCTAGGAGATCCGAGATGACGCATCCGACCCGTCCCCACCGCGCGCTCGCCCTGACGGCGGCCCTGCTCCTCGCCGTCGCGCTCGGCTGCACCCAGGATCCCGGCGACGCCGGCCTGAGCAACCCCCTCGATCCCGACGGCCCCGGCGGCGGCGATCCCTTCGAGCTCACCGCGGGCTACTTCGGCGGCGTGGTGATGGTCTCCTGGAACAAGCTGGACATGGCCGGCGTCGCCCAGTACGACGTGCTGCACAGCCTGGTGCCCGAGGGCCCCTTCGCCATCGCGGGCACGGTGGACCAGCCGACCACCGCCTTCGCCCATGCGGAGTTCTCGCCCAGCGTCGTCAACTACTACAAGGTGCGCGCCACCGACGGGCTGGGCTCGGCCTCGGCCATCTCCCAGATCGCGGCCTTCGCCTACGACGCGCCGCCGCTGCTGACCATCGGCGACGGCGCCCCCACCGCCACGCGCCAGGTCGACCTGTTCGTGCGCTCGGCCGCGGGCGACCGGGCCGAGGTCGACTCGCTCGCCGACTTCTCCACCTCCGTCACGGCGGACCTGGACGAGAACGGCGAGGCGACGATCCCCTGGGACCTGGGCCCCGCCGCCGCCGATGAAGTGCAGAAGTACGTCTACGTGCGGATCCTCGCGGCCAAGGCGCTCGGCGACGTCCACGTCGACTCGGTCGAGGTGGCCTTCTCCCCCGACCTGCGCCTCGAGGGCGACCCCGACCTGGTCGGCTCGCTGACCCCGTCCCTGCAGATCGACGGCGACGGCGTGACCGGCATGCGCTTCGCCGCCGTCTACGAGGACCTCGAGACCCTGCCCTGGCTGGACTTCGCCACGCCCTACGCGGGCTACCTGCTGGACGAGGCCTCGGCCGACAGCCAGCTCGTCTACGCCGAGTTCGCCTGCGACTTCGGCTTCACGAAGGTCGACAGCGTCTGGGCGGTGCCCGACAGCCTGAACGCCATCGCGTTCATGATCGACAACGGCGCCGAGACCACCGCCGACCTCGAGGTGCAGGTCGGCGCCGACGTGGCCGCCACCCAGATGCGCTTCGCCCTGACCCTCGAGGACCTGGCCGCCGCCGGCTGGCTCGACTACGCCCCCATCACCATGGTTACCCTGAACGGCTGCGAGGACGGCCTGACCGAGGTCGTGTTCGCCCAGTTCCGCAACGACTGGTTCTCCCCCGCCCACGTGAACGACGACATCCTCTGGCTGCCGCCCGAGGTGCTGGACGTGACCATCGACGTGCCCGACACGGTGTACAGCGAGGTGGTCGTGGCGGTGAGCGGCACCGCGATCGCCGGCACCTGCAGCGCCCCCCTCGATTCGGTGGAGTTCATGGAAGTCGGCCTCGACTGGGTCCCGGTGACGGGATTGGAGAGTTGGAGCGTGGACTGGCTGACGCCGCCTGTGGACGGCATCGCGACCCTCACCCTCAAGGCGCGGGTGACCGCAGGGGCGGAGACGGATTCGGTGGAGGTCGAGGTGGTGGTGGTGCCTTAGGGCGTCTTTTCCGTATACTCAGGCATCATATGGACCCTCGCCCATATCGGAGGGGACGATGCCCGCGGTCATCCGCGTTGTCTTCATGCTCTGCTGCTGCGTGCTGCTGCTCGTCGCCTGCGACGACGATCCCGGCGCTCCCCCCGCAGACGAACCCCCCGCGCCCCTGATCGAGGGCGACTGGACCCTGCGCATCGACCACGACGGCGGCTTCGAGCCGCTGCACCTGCCGGGGAGCTTCTCGGGGCGGGGGGATACGCTCGTCTTCGCGTACGGGCAGGGCGAGGCCTGCGACGTGCCGGCGGGGCGGGTGGTCGAGATGTCGTTCGACTGGTGGGACGACGGGCGGGATGTGTTCGTGGATGCGGAGTTTGAAGTCGCGGTGGACCGCGCCTCGCTCACCGGCGCGTTCACGGGCGGGTACGACTTCGACAAGGGCGCCGCCACGCCTCTGGCCGGGACCTGTTTCGGGGTGCCGGGGGATTCGGTTCCGCAGCTCGAGGTGCGGATCTCTCCCTCGTGGATCACCGTCCCGGGCCAGGCGCAGGTGCAGATGGCCGCGACGGTGGACGGCTGGAGCGGCAACGCTGTGAGCTGGCGCATCGAGCCGGACGGCGCGGGATCCATCAACGACGCCGGCGTCTACCAGGCGCCGTGGACGCCGCCCGAGCCGCCGGTCGTGTCGGTGATCGCGATGAGCCGGGTCGATGCGGGGGCGCGGGATACGGCGCAGATCACCATCGAGATGCCTCCGACGACTTGCCTGGACCTGCAAGGGGAATGGACAGTCTGGATCTATGCCCCGGGTGGAGTAGGCATCTGGGCGACTCCCGTCTGGACCTTCATACAACAGGATTGCTCGGCGACGCTCTCGGACCGCGGCAACCATATCGACCTCGCCGTGAGCGGCGGCTATGCCTTCGGCATCATCGAGTTCATCGACTCTGACTGGTGGGAATACTGGGAATACGAGTTGTACTTTCGCGAGACGACGATCCTCAGTGGATCGAACATCCGGAAATACGATCTTGAGGATCCGCTCACTCCCCGAGTGCATCCACTCCGGGGCTTCCGCCATCCCTGATCCGCCCTACTTCACCACCACCACCTTGGCAACTCCTTCCCCCGCCACCGTCCGCAACGCCACGAAGTACGTCCCCGCCGCCACCGTACGCCCGCCGTCGTCGCTCCCGTCCCACGTCACGGCATGCCACCCGACGCTCATGGGCCGGTCCCACAGCGTGCGCACCACGCGGCCGCGCAGGTCGTGGACCCGCAGCTCGACCGGTCCGGGCACGGGCACCGAGAAGTCCACGCGCGTGCTCGGGTTGAAGGGGTTCGGGTAGCAGCGGAGCGTCGGGCGGACCGGTGTCGGCGCGCCGTCATCCGGATCGCCGTCCGACCCGTCGATCGCCGTCGAGTTCGTGGGCATCCACACCTCGCGGTCGGGCCAGTCCTCCACCGTCACCTCCGAGAAGGCCTGGATCTCCGAGAGGCTCAGGCCGCGGCCGGCCTGCGGCGTGACGGTCACGCGCAGGTAGCGGGCCGTGGGCGTGGAGCCGGGCAGGATCCAGAACGGGAAGGCCAGGCGCCCGCGGGCGGGCAGGTCGTCGTAGGCGGAGCTGTGGGCGTAGCCCCAGTCGAGGAAGTGGCCTTCGGGGCGCCAGATCTGGTCGTGGTCGACCGAGCCGTAGGGCTGCCAGGCCTGGCCGTCGGTGGAGTACTCGGCGTCGATGGCGGCGGGGTGGACGTACTCGGCCCTGGGCTGGTGGGTGCTGACGCGCAGGGCGGCCAGCGGGGCGGCCGCGCCCAGGTCCAGGTCGACGACCACCGGGTCGCCCGGGGCCCACAGGGCGGTCTGGCCCTGGACCAGGCCGCCGCTGGTGTAGGAGCTCGGGGGGATGATGTTGCCGTCGGTCAGCTCGCCGCCGTCGTCGGGGTTGGCGCCGTCGGCGGGGCGGCTGACGTCGTAGTCGGCGCCGCGGCTGACGACGTCGAGCAGGTCGAAGCGCACGGCGACCTTGTCGTATCCGGCGTCCGGGCCGGGGTCCGACGGCCAGTAGCCCTCGCTCTCCGAACCGTCGGCCAGGCGCAGGCGGATCGATTCCATCTCCGGGTCGCGGTCGCCGCCCACGTTGACCAGCCACATGTCCTCGGCGGAGTCGACGATCCGGGTGTGCCGGCGCGTGAAGGGGTAGCCGTCGTGCCACTCGATCCACTGGAAGGTGACCTCCACCGGGGCGAAGGCCGGGTCGCGGGGCTCGTGCAGGACGGTCATCAGCAGGTCCTGGATGCCGGTGGCCTGCCAGATCTCCGACGGGGTGCTCTCCATGTCGAAGCGCAGGCGCACCTCGTCGACGCCGGCGGGAGCTTCGGCCGAGGCGTAGACGCGGGCGTCCCAGGTGTCGGCGGTGTCGGGGTCGAAGACGGCGTCCTGCTCGAAGGCGCCGTCGCCCCAGGCGTGGGACAGGCGCACCTCGTTGCCGGCCTGCGACGAGCGGGCCACGAAGCTGCCGCCGTAGTCGGCGCGCACCAGCGGCGTGGGCGTGGACAGGCGCCAGGTGACGTGGGCGGGCGACGAGTTGTTCGACGGGCGCAGCACCGAGCTGTAGAAGCCGTTGGCCTCGCTGGAGGCGTCCACGTGGTCCCAGCTGTCGGCGGTCTCCCGGTACCGCCCGCCGCCGCCGTCGTCGTGCAGCACCGGCCACAGGGTCATGCTCGCGAGCTGCTCGCCCAGGGCGAAGCGCACCTTGTTCTCGCCCAGCTGGAAGCGCGGCAGGGTGAAGGCGTTGACCTGGGTCAGGGTGGTGACGACCACGGCGTCGAGGCCGCAGCCGGCGGGGTTCGCGTCGGCGACCATCTCCACGCGCAGCAGGTACTCGTGGGCGCCGCCCACCAGCTCGTGTCCCAGGGCGACGTCGACGTCGAAGTCGCCCGCGCCGGCGGACCAGACCTCCGACCAGTTCAGGCCCGCATCGCGGGAGTAGAGCAGGCGCAGCTCGTCGGCTGCGTCGTCGCGGCGGCCCGTCAGGTGGACCGACGCCGAGGTGCTCACGTTGGCCGCGTCGATCTTCAGGTCCAGGCGCGCGGTCTGGCCGGCGGCGGCGGGACGCAGGTTCGGGCCGGGGCCGGTCTGCGAGACGTGGACCGTGTTCGCCTCGTCGTGCATGGACAGGCGGTAGTCGAGGGTCGTCAGGTCGGGCGCGTGGGTCCAGACGCCGGTGCCGTGGAAGTCGCCCACCGGGTAGGTGTCGTGGGGATCGTCCTCGCGGCGGGCCGGGCGGTAGTGGTCGGGCGTGTCGCCGAGACGGTCCCAGTAGCGGGTGTACGCCTCGCCGGGGCGCAGGTGCAGGCGGTAGCGCCAGCCGTGGCGCACGTGGGTGAACCAGTCCTGCACGGTGAAGCTGCGGTAGGAGTCGGCGCCGTTGCGCAGGGTGCGCACGTTGACCACCGGGTTGTCGCAGGCCCGGCGGTAGCCCCAGGGGTAGGCCAGGTCGTAGGCGAAGTCCGGGTTGACGGGGTTGCTCATGCACTCGGGCGCGGTGTGGTAGAGATAGGCGTGGCCCTGGACGGGGCCGGTCTCGCCGAGGGCGAGCGAGAGGGGGCTCTGCTCGTAGGCCTGGATGTCGGCGCAGGAGGCGACCTTGCCGTCGGGGCCGTAGGCGTAGATCACCATGGAGGTGTCGAACATGTGCCAGTCGGCGCCGTCGTTCCAGGAGCACTCGGCCACGGTGTGGTCGCCGAGCTCCACGTAGCGGTGCTGCCAGGGCGGACCCATCTCGTCGACGAGGCTCGTGTAGAAGCCGGCCACGTAGCCGCAATAGGTGTTGGCGTAGGAGTTGTAGAAGTAGATCGGGTCGAAGAGCCCGCGGTCGTCCTCGAGGGTGGCGTGGGTCTGGCGGTGGCCGCGCACCATCCAGCGCCACAGGGCGATGGCCTGGTCCTGGGGATCGTCCCAGATGCCGGTGGCCGTCTGCACGAAGTCCTCGCGGCTGACGTAGTCCGGCGTGCTGTCCGTGTAGAGATGGATGTTGTGGACGCTCGCGGCGGCGGGCGCGGCGAGGGCGGCGGCCAGCAGGAGCGGGATGAGGACGAGGAGACTGGGCCGGTGGAGCTCGGCTGGCTTCTGGGGTGTTATGGCGCACATGGTAGCAAAATTTGCGCGAGCTTGCTGAAATATCGCGCTATGGCCACATGGATGTTCAAAACCACGGTCCCCCGGGGGACCGTTTTCTTGTGGATAACCTCGGCGGGACTACTTCAGCAGCGCCAGCTTCCGGATTCGCATCGCCCCGTCCACGTCGAGCTGCGCGAAGTACACGCCGCTCGGCAGGACCCGACCGTCCTCGCCGCGGCCGTCCCAGGCGCATTCGCGCCAGCCGGGCTCGGCGGCAGGCGCCAGATCGCGCACGCGACGGCCGCGCTGGTCGAAGATCGCCAGGCTCACGCGGCGGGCGCCCGCGGGCACGTGGTAGCGCAGCGTCGTCGACGGGTTGAAGGGGTTCGGCGACGGGGCGTCGAGCAGGGCCGGCAGGCCCGCGCCCGGCAGCTGCGCGTCGGTGACGAACTCGCCGTACACGCTGACCTCGTCCACCCACCAGCCGATGCCGCAGTGGCCGCCGTCCTCGGCGGACCAGCCGCTGTCGCTCTCGAGGCGCAGGCGCAGGTCGAGCAGGGCGAAGCCGAACTCGTTCTCGCAGGCCTCGAACGCGGGCATGGGCAGGGCCCAGGTGTCGGTGACGCAGTCGCTGTAGCCGCCGAAGGAGGCGATCTCGTGCCAGGCGGCCTCGGGATCGCCGGCGCAGCGCACTTCCACGTGGGCGTAGTCGTAGCCGGGCTCGAGGTCCCAGTGGTGGCGCAGGGTGACGGTGGCGTTCGAGTTCATGCCGACGGCGCGCCAGGTGAAGTCGTACCAGTTGTTGCCGTAGCCGGGGCCGCAGTCGTATTCGGGATCGTCCACGCCGAACCACAGGCCGCCGGGGCCGCCGCAGGTGCCGGCCTGGGTGACGTCGTGGTGGACGTAGCTGCGGCAGAAGCTCCAGCCCTCGGCGTCGGTTTCGAAATCCCAGACCAGCGACTTGCCGGGGGACGCGCGGGACGCGCTCACGGGCGACACGAGGAAGTCGGCGGTCACGTCCTGTCCGACCAGCGCGATGTTGTCGATGGTGACGCCCGTCGGGTCGCAGTACACGTCCCGGGCGGAGGGGATGGTGTCGTCGGCGAAGCGGTCGCGGTCGCGGGTGCCGATCCAGTCGGTGGAGTCGGCGCTGGCCACCGAGAAGCCCGGCCAGGGGTCGCCGTTGTCGCCGCGGTTGTACTCGTTCAGCCAGAGGGTCAGGGCGTAGTCGCGCGGGCCGTCGAGGTGCTCGATCCAGTCGTCGGGCCCGTGGAACCAGGGGCTGGCCTCGACCACGTCCACCAGGCGGTGCTTGTCGTCGGCGTTGCCGCTGCGGGACTCGTCCACGTGGTAGATGACCAGGCCGGCCGCCGAGGCCAGGCCGTGGTCGACCTGGCGGCGGGTCAGGCCGACGTCGAAGCCCAGGGGCTGGCGGTTCTCGGCCAGGAAGTACTCGTCGCCGGTCGCGGCGCCGCCGCGGAAGAGGCGGTAGGCGACGGCGTCGGTCTGGACGGGCGGGATCGTCACGCCGGACTGGTCGACGGTCACGACGGTCGGCGTCAGCCAGCCGAGCCGGACCTTGCTCCAGGCGCAGAGGTGGGCGGGGCTGCTGCCGACGGACTGGCCCGACGCGCGCGCCCAGGAGCCGCCGCTCATCAGGCCCCAGGCGCCGATGCCGCTGCTGCTGTAGTCGGTGTCGTAGAGGTCGGGCAGTCCGAGCACGTGGCCGAACTCGTGGGCGAAGACGCCGATGGTGATCTGCGAGCCGTCCGACAGCTCCTCCGGCTCCACAGAATAGCGGTAGCAGGACACGCCGTCGGCGGTGACGACGGGGTTGTAGAAGGCCCAGGCGTGGGACCAGATGTCGTTGTCGTCGCCGGTCTGCTCGCGGCCGGGGCCGGCGTGCACGAAGAAGAGCGCGTCCACGAGGCCGTCGTCGTCGCCGGAGTCGGGCACGCCGTCGGGGCCGTCGTTGTCGTACTGGCTGTAGTCGATGAGCGGGTCGAGCTCGAGGATGGCCGTCGCGATCATGTCGCGCACGTCGATGTAGTCGGTGGGCGTGATCTCGCTGTAGAGGTGGGACGAGGTGTGCCACCCCGAGGCCTCGCCCGTCACGCCGAACTGGCCGTAGCTGTTCTCCAGGTAGAAGTCGTTCATGCTCCCGGTGGGATGGGTGCCCGTGGAGAACATCATGTCGTGGTAGGCCGAACTCGGGTGGGCGACCTGGTCGGCCGGATGGTCGGTCCACTCCATCAGGATCAGCAGGCAGGTGCCGGTGCCGACGGCCTTGAGCGACTTGCCGGCGGCGTCCTCGCGGACGATGCGGACCAGCTCGGCCTCGGGCGAGCCGTCGCCGGCCAGCTCGGCCACGCGTTCGGCGCCGAGACGCTCGATCAGGGCGGGATCGGCCGCGACGGTCGACGGTCCCTCCGGATGAACATGATGCGCCATGATCGGCGTGGCGAGCAGGGAGCAGGCGAACGTCAGCAGCAGCAGGCGATGCATGGGATCCTCCGGGATGGGCTGACCGGACCTCCTGTCCGGTCGATCATCGTCTCCAGGGTGCAAGTTAGCACGAAACGGACCTATCCGACAGATTATCGCGGAATGATGCGAAATCTCACCTTATCAATCTTTCTATGAATTTCGATTTTTATTGACAGGTTAATTCCTGGCGATCAGATTGGTGTTGAGAACTTAACAAGTCCGGAGCGAAACGCTCCTCTCTCCTTTTCCACGAGCCGAGGAGACCACGATGAAGAGACTCCTGACCCTGCTCGCCCTGTCGGCCCTGCTGCTGGCGGCCGCGGGCGCCGTCGCCGGCGAAGAGAAAGCCGAGAAGCTCGACGGCAAGAAGCTCTACCGGGCCCACTGCAAGATCTGCCACGGCGAGGACGCGGTGGCCGGCGAGTACCAGCCCATGTTCCTGATCATCGAGCAGTGGGAGCGTTTCTTCGACGAGGACTACGTCGACACCCACGGCACCGTGACCGTCTCCGATGAAGACTCGACGACCGTCGTCGACGCCATCACCCCCGCGATGCTCGCGGCCATCCGCGCGTTCTGCATCTACGGTGCTGCGGATTCCGAGCACCCGATGACCTGTAACGAATAAGGAGACCCGACCATGAAGAAGATCGTCGCACTCGTCCTGATGCTGGCCGTCGGCCTCGCCGCCACCGCGGTCGCCGACGACGCCGAGCTGAAGAAGGAGATCAAGGAGCTGAAGAAGCGGCTGATGAAGATCGAGCGCAAGGCCGCCGTCGACCGCGTGGAGTTCACCGGCGACTTCCGCTTCGAGGCCCACAACATCAACGGGGAAGTCGACGCCTACGTCGACGGCATGGCGTTGCAGAACGTCATGGCCCAGACCCTGTTCTACTTCGGCCACACCGGCGGCATGCTGCCCATGAACGACATGGCCGATCCCATGGCCGGCATGAACTTCGGCGCACTGGGCGACTACATCCAGGGCAACGCCGGCGACTACATGGCCTACGCCAACTCGCTGGACTTCGCGGGTCTGCAGACGCAGATGGGCGGCATGATGTCCGCCATGGCCGGCTGGCTACAGAGCCTCGGCTACCCCCCCATGGACCAGGCCACCCTCATGGAGATGGCCATGGGCATGATGGTCGTGGCTCCCGGCGTCATGCAGGACGGCTACGACTACAAGAACGACATCATGTACACCAACCGCCTGCGCCTGAACATGAAGGCCAGGGTGGGCAAGAACGTGAGCTTCTCCGGCCGCCTGGGCATGTACAAGCCCTGGGGCGACAGCTCCGGCCTGCAGGTCTTCAACGGCCAGAGCAACAGCCTGAACATCGACGGCAACACCACGCGCGTGCCCAACAGCGACATCCTGCGCGTGGAGCGGGCCTACTTCAACTGGAACAACCTGTTCGACAGCTCCCTGTACCTGTCGATCGGCCGGCGCCCCAGCACCGGCGGCCCCCCGATGCACCTGCGCGACGACGAGATGCGCGCCGGCACGCCCCTGGGCACCATCATCGACTTCCAGTTCGACGGCATCACCGCCGGTTTCGACCTGCACGAGAACTCCAAGCTGCGACTGTGCTACGGCATGGGCTACGAGTCGGGCTTCGGCTCCGCCGAGAACCTGAAGCGCCCCGCCGATCGGCTGAAGGACTGCCACTTCTTCGGCGTCAACTGGGACGTGTGGGCCGAGGGCGACAACTTCGTGCAGGCGACCGTCGCCCGCGCCTTCGACGTGACCGACGGCTTCAACGGCCTGGTCGTGCTGCCCGACAACCCCGTGAGCGGCGACCCCATCGGCGCGCCCATGGCCATGCGCTTCACCCCCTCGGCCAACCTGGGCGACATCGACCTGGCCAGCCTGCTGGTCATGCGCAAGTGGAAGGGCTTCGACTTCTTCGCCAGCTACAGCGTGATGAAGTCGCATCCCGAGGCCGTGACCACGCCCTTCGGCGGCCTGTTCTGCGACCCCTTCGAGACCCCCGAGGAGCAGACGGGCAAGATGGCCTACGCCGGCGCCCGCTACAGCTTCGCCGACGAGAAGACCAAGATGGGCCTCGAGTACAACAAGGGTAACCAGTACTGGTTCAACTTCGCCCACGGCTCCGACGACCTGGTGGCCCCCAAGACGGGCACCCGCGGCGAGGTCTGGGAGGCCTACGTCACGCACCGGATCGACAAGCGCTTCGTCCTGAAGCTGGACTACATGCACTACAGCTACGACTACTCGGGCTCGGGCTGGCACCTGGGCGCGCCCAAGGACCTCGGCGAGACGCCGATCCTGGGCTACCAGACCTTCAGCAAGGTCGACCAGGTCACCCTGAGCACCTCGGTGCGTTTCTAGGAGCGAGAGCATGAGGACCCTGATCGCCAGTCTGGTGATCCTGACCGTCGCCGGCCCCGCGTGGGCCGGCGACGCGTCGGATTATGACCACAGCGACGCCTACGAACACTACGAGGGCACCGCCACCTGCCTCGAATGCCACGAGGAGGAGGCCGAGGCCTTCTTCCACTCGCAGCACTACCAGTGGCGCGGCGAGACGCCCGACCTCGAGAACGTCGACGGCCGCCGCCTGGGCAAGCTGAACACCATGAACGACTTCTGCACCGGCCCCGGCGCCAACTGGATCGGCAACGTGAAGAACAGCCGCGGCAAGACCGTCGCCCAGGGCTGCTCCAAGTGCCACGCCGGCCTGGGCGAGATGCCCGCCGCCGAGATCTCGCGCGAACAGCTCGAGAACATCGACTGCCTGATCTGCCACGCCAGCGGCTACCGTCGCGGCCTCTACGAGGACGACGAGGGCAACCCCGAGTGGCGCCCGATCCTCTGGCGCAACCAGTACGGGCTGGACTCGGTCTCCAAGCGCCTGTCGATGCCCGAGCGCAAGATGTGCCTGCGCTGCCACTCGGGCGCCGGCGGCGGCCCCAACTACAAGCGGGGCGACATCGAGTACGTCCTGGCCGACTGCGACCGCGAGTACGACGTGCACATGGGCACCGACGGCGGCGACATGTCCTGCGCCGACTGCCACCGCGGCGAGGACCACCGCGTCCGCGGCCGCGGCGCCGACCTCGCGGGCACCGACTCCCCCGGCGACCGCCTCACCTGCGCCGAGTGCCACGACGCCGCCCCCCACGACGTCACGGTGCTCGACCACCACGCGACGCGGATCGCCTGCGAGACCTGCCACATCCCGACCTTCGCCCGCACCGACCCGACGGACATGTCCCGCGACTGGTCCGCCCCCGTCTACTTCGAGGACCAGGACAAGCACTCGGCCACCATCGACCTGCAGTCCGACGTGACGCCGGCCTACGCCTGGTGGAACGGCAGGTCGCGCCACCAGGTCATGGGCGAGAAGGTGAAGGTGCAGAAGGACGGCACCGTCCACATCATGAGCCCGGTGGGACGCAAGAAGGACGAGGACGCCAAGATCCATCCCTTCAAGCTGCACCTCGGGCGACTGCCGGTGCTGGCGGACGAGCGGTGGCTGGTGCCCATCCAGGTGGAGGAGTTCTTCGCGGACGGGGAGCTGCATCATGCGGTGCTCGAGGGCGGGCACTACCAGTATGGGCTGGAGACGTTCGAGTATGACTGGGTGGATACGAAGCGGTGGATGGGGATCTTCCACGGGGTGGTGCCGCCCGAGAAGGCGCTCGGCTGCCTCGACTGCCATAGCGAGGGTGGGCGGATGGATTGGAAAGCGCTCGGGTACAAGGAGGACCCGGTGCTGAAGAGGATGAAGTAGGGGCGGGAGGGTGTGTCATACCTACTTCAGTCGTGAAGCGGTCCTCTTGTATCCGGCGGGCTTCCGAAAGGGGGCCCGCTTCGTTTTTCCAAGGGACTGACTGATCTGCTTGTCGAGATGTGAGAGCCTCCGGTCGTGCTCCAGTCCCGGATCGGAACCGGGCCCGTTCCGTGCTATACTCGAATCAGAGGATCAAACGTCATCGGACGGTTTCAGGCTGCGCTGCGACATTCAGAGGATCCATGACCGGTCATATGGGAACAGTCGGATGACGCGCATCCGATCGGAAGCAACCAGCTCTGGCGCTCACCGGGTCATCCCCCTCCTGCTGGGGCTCGTTCTCGGCACCTTCGGCGTCTCCGGATGCGGGACGCCGGGATCCGAGATCGGGTACATCGACCTGCTCCAGGTCGAGGATCCCAGGTCGCTTCCCTACTATTTCGAGGAATCCGCGACCATCAAGCACGACCACAACAGATGGATCGTGCCCGGCGTCTTCTCGAACAGCGGCCAGTACGGCTGCGTGGAGATCCAGACCGACCTGGGGGAGTCCGATCGGCTCAGCTACCTGGTCTTCCGCGACGAGGTCCTGGGTGGCGGCGCACTGGGTCAAGTCACCCTGCACACCTCCAAGATCACGTCGCACTTCGTCGAGACGATGCACGAATCGGGCCCTCAATCCGTCCTCGTCGCCTATACCGAGTCGGACACCGTCTGGGTCGTGATCGTCCGACCCGGGGACCGGCCGCAGTACATGCGCGCGCTGGCTTCCGGAGCGGACAGGAACGGCGACGGCCATTGGGGAGGGCGTGGGCATATCCTGGCGACCGCCGACCTCAACGACGACGGGTTCAAGGAGATCCTGGTCGGCGTCATCGTCGACTGGGACCTGCTGGGGCGGGAACTCGTATGTCTGGACTGGAAGAACGATCGTGTGCTCTGGCGGTGTCCGGTCACCGGGAACCTGCCTCAACACGCGATCGAGGTCTTCACCGGGAGCGACGGGCCGCTCGTCCTCGTGGGCGACGATTCCCTCGCCAATGGCCACCGGGTCGGAGATCGTTCCGACGCCCGTTCCTACGTCGCCGTCCTGGACCGCCGGGGCCGACCCTTGATGTGGCGGGACACCGGCGGCGCGCTGAGCCACACCATGACCGCCCCCACCGACTTCGACGGAGACGGCGAACCGGAGGTCCTGACTTCCTTTACGGACGGCGCGCGCGGGGACGAAGACGAATCGGAACGGTGCGGCGGCCTGAGGATCTATGAACTCGACGGCGCCCTTCTGGACGAGATCCCCTTCGGCCCCGGACGGATCGTGACCCAGATAAGGCGCCTCGATCTGGAGGGCGACGGTTCCGACGAGATCCTCGTCTCGCTGCAGGACAACACCCTCCACGTATACGATCAACGGCTGCGCCTGCGGGCCCGCCTCCGCCACACGACGCATCTGAAGCCGCTCGACAGCCGCGACTTCCTCGCGCGCGGCGACCGGCAGCTCCTGCTTCAATCGCCGGACGGCACGCTGTCCCTGCTCGACGAGCGCTTCGAAACCCTGGCCCAGGTCACCGCCGGCGGACACGTCATGATCTTCCCGGCGTCCGAGTCGTCCCGGGGGATGGAACTCGTCGTCCGCAGCCGCGACCTCAGCACGCGGATCGCGCTGCAGGAATCGCCGTGGTTCAGGATCTTCCAGCGGACTCCCCTGCTGGCCTTCCTGGCCGGAGCCGTCCCGCTGGGGCTGCTGCTCGGACTCTGCGCCCTGATCATCGTCAGTTTCCGGCGCAAGAACCGGCTCATCGCCGCGCAACGCGACGAGTTGGAGCGGAACCTCGGCGAGATGCAGTCCATGCAGGCCATGCTGGTCGCGTCGGAGAAGTACCGCCAGGCGCGCGACATCGCCGGCGGCTTCGCGCACGAGATCAGGAACGCGCTGATGCCGGCGCAGATGCGCATATCCATGCTGCTGAAGGACCGGGCCCCGGGAAGCACGGCGGCCTCGTCGATCCACAGCATCGGTCGGGCCATCGAGAAGAGCCTGGTGTTCACCGGGCGCATCACGGACTACACGGCCCTCGAGGACCATGAGACCGACGGCGCCTGCGGGTTGGACGAGGTTCTGGCGGCCGTGCTCGATGATAATTCCGAACGGTTGCGGGAGCGGGCCGTGGACGTGGACACGGCTTTGGGGCACGGATTGCGGATCCGCATGAACGCCACTTACCTGCACGCCATCCTGAACAACCTGGTGCGCAACAGCCTCGACGCCCTCGAGACCCGCGAAGACGGAGGCCTGATACGTATCCGTTCCGAAGCGATCGACGGGCGGGTGAGGGTGTCGATCGCCGACAACGGCTGCGGCATCCCGTCGACGGAGATCTCCCGGGTGTTCGACCCCTTCGTCACGACAAAGCCCGATACCGGGATCGGAATCGGCCTGTCCATGGTGCGCCGGATCGTCGAGATGCGCGGCGGCCAGATCCATCTGCAAAGCGAGCCCGGCCGGGGCACGACATTCATACTCGAACTCGTCGGCGCTGCAGGGAAGCGGCGCCAGGAGGCCTGTTCATGACCCATGATAAGGTCGCGCGCCCCGTGATCATGGTCGTCGATGACAACATCGACCTGCTCGGAGCCCTGTCCGACTATTTCGCGAGGGAATACGAGGTCCTGACCGCATCCTCGGGGCCGGCGTCCATCGACCTGATCCGGTCGCGGCAGGACATCGCCGCCGTGGTCATGGACATCCGCATGCCGGGCATGGACGGGCGCGAGGCCGCCAGGCACATCCGCCACGAACGGCCCGAAGTCTCGGTCATCTACCTGACGGCCCATGCGCGGGAGTATCTGGAGAGCGAGATCCGTCGACAGGATCTGCCGACCGACTACATCGTGAAGGACGAGAACGCCTGGCGTCGGCTCGAGACCTCCCTCAGCGAAGCCGTCCGCATCCATCGGCTGCGCTGCGGCGAGCCGACCCTGCCGGACATGATGGCGAGCCGACACGGCCTCGTCGGCTGCACGGGCGCCATGAGACAGGTCCAGTACAAGATCGGCGTGGCGGCCGGCTGCACCGACAAGGTCCTGGTCCGGGGCGAGAGCGGAACGGGCAAGGAGCTGGTCGTCCGCGCCATCCACGATTCGGGTATCCGGCGCAAGGGGCCCTGGATCTTCTGCGCCTGCTCCGCGAAATCGGCCGATCAGGCCGAGTCGGAACTGTTCGGGCACACCAGGGGCGCCTTCACGGGCGCCGCCGATCGGACAGGTCTCTTCACCCTGGCGAACGGCGGCACGCTGTTCCTGGACGATGTCGAGAACATCGATGTCGAGAACCAGGCCAAGCTGCTGCGGGTCCTGGAGGACGGCCGCTTCCGCCCCATCGGCTCCGACACCACGAAGACGTCCGACGCGAGGATCGTCAGCGCCACGAACGCGGACCTGGACGCGATGATGAACGACGGCGCCTTCCGCAGGGACCTCTACTACCGTCTCAGCGGGATCCGGATCGATCTGCCCCCCCTGCGGGACAGGCGCGAAGACATCCCCCTGCTCATCGAGCACTTCAACCGTCAGGTGTGCGACGAGACGGGGCGCGAGCCCAAGGTGTTCGCGCCCGACGCCGTGGCCAGGCTGAGCGCGTCGGACTGGCCCGGCAACGTGCGGCAACTGAAGGCGGCCGTGAAGGGCCTCGTACGGGAGGTCCCTTCGGACTACATCGTGGCCTCCGACTGCGACCTGGCCGAGATCCATGCGCAGCCGGAGATGAGCGGTTCGCCCGCCGAGAGGACGCTGAAGGACGCCACCGACGAACTGAGCCGACGCATGATCACGGAAGCGCTGATCCGCAGCGACGGCAACTACGCCCTCGCCGCCCGGGACCTCGGTCTCGATCCCTCCAACCTGCGCCGCAAGGCCAAGGCCCTGGGTATCCCGCCCCGGTCGAAATGACCGGCCTCCATAGGGTCGAATCGACTTCATTCCAGAATCGACATATTCCCTATCTCATATAACAACAACCTGTTACGTCCGCCCAATGTCCGGCACACGACTTGATAGGTCGAAGGAGTCCGCGACCGTCCCGGTGGTCCACTCGTCACATGACCGGCCACTGCACCGATTCAGAAATGGGAGGATCTCTCCATGAAACACCGCATGCTACTTCAACTGCTCACCTGCGCCGCTCTGCTCCCGTTGGCCGTGACCGCGGCCGCACAGTTCGACTACTACTACTCAGATCCGTTCGATCCCAGCTGGCCCGGCACCGACTGGGAGCTGACGCTGAACAGCGGTACGTGGGACGTCGTCGATGCCGGGGGGGGCGACTACTACGTGACGGGCACGGGACCGTATTGCTCGGCTCATTCCGCCTACAGCCATGTCTTCGACGAGGAGTCCGTCGAATTCGGCGACGGAAACGACGAGAGGGCCGAGTGGGGTTACGACATCCGGATCCCGTCCGCCTCCGATGACATCAGCTTCGCGATCATCCTCGGCACGCCCGGAGGAAACACCCTGGGCTTCTACGTCATCATCAAGACGTGCAACCCCTCCTCCTATGCGAAGGTGACGACCTGGGACGGCATCAGCCCGGTCGAGCACATCCTGGACGCGCCGCAGCTCGCGCGTGATTACTGGTACACGTTGACGGTCTCCTACGACCGGCTGGGCGGCACCCCGTCCTTCAGGGTCCGGATCACCGACCGGGACGGCGACGACGGCCTGCCCGACTACGATGTGAATCTTCCGTTCGACCTGAACGGCTTCGGCCCCCTGGACGCGATCACGATCGCCGCGGAGTCCACGAGCGTCCATCACTTCGACAACGTCTTCCTCAGGTCGACGACTCCGCCGGTCCCCAACGAAGCGGCCACCTGGGGAGCGATCAAGGGCATCTACTCGCGATAGGGTGATCGAGACGACCTGAGGACGGGCACGGACATGATGGCCTCGGCGTCGTCGGCGGGCCCCAGCCATGGGGCCCGCTTCGCTTTGCGGGTCATGGGGAATCCGGTATCGTGTGCAGACGGCATGCCCATGTTCCGACCAGGAGACGACCCATGACCCGATGCGAATGGTGCGGCGACGACCCCCTCTACACGGCCTACCACGACCACGAATGGGGCGTCCCCTCCCACGACGACACGCATCTCTTCGAGATGCTCATCCTCGAGGGCGCCCAGGCCGGACTGAGCTGGTCGACCATCCTCAAGAAGCGCGAGAACTACCGGCGCGCCTTCCACGGCTTCGAGGTCGAGCGCATCGCGCGCTACACGCAGCGCGACAAGGAGCGCTTGCTGGGCGACGCGGGCATCGTGCGCAACCGGCTGAAGATCGAGTCCGCTGTGCGCAACGCCCGCGGGGCGCTGGCGGTGCGGGAGGAGTTCGGGTCGCTGGATGCGTACTTCTGGGGGTTCGTGGACGGCGAGCCGATCGTGAACGCCTGGCGGTTGCTGTCGGAGCTGCCGCCGAGCACGGAGCTGTCCGACGCCCTGAGCAAGGACCTCAAGCGCCGCGGCTTCAACTTCGTGGGCTCGACCATCTGCTACGCCTTCATGCAGGCGGTGGGGATGGTCAACGACCACGTGGTGGACTGCTTCCGGTACCGAGAGCTGGGCGGACGGATCACGCGATGATACCGGCATAGGAGAGCCGGGATCCGCTGGTGATGCCCGCGACGGATGATGGTATACTGGACAGTCAGGGAGGGACGCATGACCCGCAGGCAGCCCACATCACATATCATCCGTCCCGGCCAGCCGCTGCCGCCGGACGACGACTGGCTCGCACGTCCCGTGGCGGAGAGGGTCGCGGCCGTATGGTTGCTGACCAGGCTGAGCTATGCATGGAGACAGGATGGTTCCAGTGAACCGAGACTTCGTCGATCTGTTTGCCGCATTCAACGCCCGCAGCGTTGAGTATCTCGTCGTGGGGGCTCATGCCCTGGCCGCGTACGGGCACGTCCGCGCCACGAAGGATCTGGACGTCTGGGTGCGGCCGAGTCCCGACAATGCCCCCCGGATCATCGGTGCCCTGGCCGATTTCGGCGCTCCCCTGCACGACCTCACCGAGGAGGACCTGGCCTCGCCGGGTCTCGTGTTCCAGATCGGCGTGGCCCCCCTGAGGGTGGACGTGATCACGGAGATCGACGGTGTGGAGTTCAGCGCCGCCTGGCCCGACCGTATCGAGGTCACGCTCGACGGCACACCCGTCCAGATGATCTCGCGCCGCCACCTGATCGAGAACAAGAAGGCGTCGGGACGTCTCCAGGACCTGGCCGACTTGGAACGGCTCAAGGAACTGGAAGAGCAGAACGATGACGAACCCTGAGCTCGAGGGCCTACCGGATGAGGCCCTGACCCAGGCGCTCTAGCGCAGCAGCGTCACCTCCCGCACCAGATCCTCCTTCACGCCCGGTCCGCGCACTTGCAGCCTCGCGAAGTACATCCCGCTCGGCAGCGGCGCGCCGTCCCGGTCGCGGCCGTCCCACGTCAGCACCTTCCGTCCGGGGCCGAACTCCTCGCGCAGCACATGGTCCACGCGGCGGCCGCGCAGGTCGTAGACCTCCAGCGAGACCACGGCGCGGGTGGGGATCGCGTAGCTGAACCGGGTCGAGCCCGCCGCCGGGTTGGGCGAGGGCGCCGCGAAGGAGACGCGGGTGATGCGGTCGCCGTCGTCGCCCGGCTCGACCGCGGTCGACAGGTCCTCGGGGCAGTCCGAGCAGCCGGTCCGCCGGGGATCGTGGCCGTACATGGGCCAGGACATGTCCACCGAGGGGTTGGGCGGGCTGTTCACGTCGATCACGTGGAGCCAGTCGAGCCCGTCGAAGAAGACCACCTCCAGGCTGCCGTCCAGGTCGATGTCCGCCACGGCCGGCCCGAACTGGATGATCGAGTTTCCGTAGGCCGGCCAGTTCGGGAGCTCCTCGGCGTTGTTGGACCAGGCGTTGACGATGTTCGACATGGCGACGATCGGGCCGCTGGCGACCGTATCGCCCAGCCGCTCGATCACCGGGGAGTTGAACTGCGTGAATGTCACCGCGCCCAGCGGGATCGGGAAGTTCGACAGGGAGAGACCCGAATCGTACAACGCGAAGAGGATATCCGCCTGCGAGGTGAAGACGAGTTCCGGTCGGGTGGTGCCGCGGATCTGCGCCAGGGCCACGCTCGAGAGGGGCGAGGCGGACCCGCTGTTCCAGGGGAAGGGCGCCACGTCGGCGCCGGTGTGGTCGAGGACGTGCAGCAGGCCGTCCGTCGAGGGCACGCAGATCTCCAGGTCGCCGTCGAGATCCAGGTCGCCCAGGGTCGGGGCGTCGGCGGCGATGTGGCCGGTGCTGACGATGAACTCGTAGGCGCCCGCGGACATCTCGGCGGCGAAGACGGCCGTGTGACGGGCGAGCACGACCTCGGCGACGCCGTCGTCGTCGATGTCGCCGATGGCCGCCGGTGCGATGAAGTTCTGATCCCCGCCGAAGCTCCACTCCGTGGCGCCGGGAGGCATGACGCCCCGTCGGTTGCGGTAGCGCAGGTAGTTGCCCGACACGCAGACCACGGTGCGGTGGTAGCCGCCGCCCAGGGCGCCGATGGAGACGAAGACGGGATCGCCGGCGTGGTTGACCGTGGTCGGCCAGCCCGGCATCAGGTTGCCCCGGTGATCGTAGGCGTACGCCGTTCCGTCGGCTGCGCCGGCCACCACCAGCGGTTCGCCGTCGCCGTTCAGGTCCCCGACGGCGACCGCCCCCGCGGCCAGGTCCGTGCCCGTATCGACGGGCCAGCCGTCGACGAAGGTCCCGTCGTGATGATAGGCCACGATGCTCGTGTCGCCGCTGAAGACGATCTCCAGGTCGTCGTCGCCGTCCAGGTCGACCAGGGCCAGCGGCGAGATGGTGGCCCCGAACTCGGTCGTGACGAGCGGGAAGCCGGTCTCGTAGTTCGCCCAGCCGGGGTCGTCGAGCCAGTCGGCGTCGAAGTACATGACATGGTCGACGGCTCCATCCGCCCAGTGGTTCCAGAGCACGGCCGGCCGATAGGCGTCGCTCGGATTCAGGGCCAGGGCGGACAACATGAGGAGATGCGAGGGCCGATACGCGTCATCGAAGCAGAGAGGGCCGGACCAGTCCGCCAGATCCGACTCGGAAGCCGTATACAGGGCGTACGAGTTCTCGTGGAGGCCCAGCATGACCCACTCGCCGGTGTAGAGCCGCTCGCCGATATCATACAGCGCACGCGGGCCCTCGGTCATGGAGACGGGGGGATCGAAGGACGTGCCGGCGTCATGCGAGACGAAGACCCGCGAGTCGTGAAAGGCGTTGCCCACCACGTCGTGGCGCGTATAGCCGATGACGACATCGTAGGTGTCGGCGCCCGCCTCGACGCGCGGGTTCCGGTCCTCGTAGCCGTCGCTGGAGGGCGTCATGGTGACCCAGTAGTCCCAGTCGGCGATGCCACCGCTCGCGAAGTTCGCGGCGTGGCGATAGCGCAACGACGCGTCGTCGCCGGCGTCGAACGTGTCGAAGTGCCAGGCCACGTGCAGGTGGCCGCCGAAGCCGTAGTCGATGTCCGGTCTCCTGTAGAAGCGATCGGCCACGACGAGCGAGGCGATCTGGTACGGCGTTTCGAACGAGACGCCCTGGGTCGTGCTGCGGGCGAACCAGATGTCCTGGTCGGAGCCGTTGTAGCCCCCGGCGACCACGTAGACGTAGAAGGGATCGAAGCTCAGGACGTCGGTGGCGAAGCGGGGGTCGCGGAAGTCGACGCCGCTCTGCGACATGATCGTGACCTCGGCGCCCCAGACGGGCGAGGCGCCCAGCGGTGAGCTGATCATGCAGATGTCCTCGTCGAGGGTCCCTGTCCGGCCCCGCTCGTAGATGATGTAGACGCCCGACACGGACCCTTCGACCACCTTGAGCTGGGGCGTTCCGAAGGTCTCGTCCGAGTCGGGGTCGGACAGCAGGCCCCAGGTCGTGAAGGTCTCCCCGTCGTCGGTGGACCGCATGACGCGGATCGCAGTGCCGATCGAATACTCGACCTCCTCGAAGGCGGCGTAGATGTCGCCGTTGGAGGCGATGTCCATGGTCGGATACCAGACGCTGCCGTGGTGGTAGATGGGGTTGTCGTCGCCGCCGATGGCGTCGTAGACGGTCGTACGATCGCCCGTCGGCGCGAGCGCGGCGCGCTCGAGGTCGTCGGAGCCGCCGGACGGGACCCGGGCCTGCTTCGCGCCGCTGTACGGCGCGTTGTCGTCGGGGAAGGCGCTGACTGGGTCGATCACCGGGGGCGCCGGGACGTCGCGGTCGGGTGCGTAGGCGACTGCGGCGGGGACCAGGAGCAGGGCGAACAGGGTCGCGAGCAGGACACGGCCGGAATACGGGATCGACATGATGGAGCCTCTCGATGGAGGTGTTGGAGATCGATTCCCCGGCCCGGCGCTGGGCCGGGGGTTGTTCCGGTACGGGCCTAGCGCAGCAGCGTCACCTCCCGCACCAGCTCCTCCTTCACGCCCGGCCCGCGCACCCGCAGCCGCGCGAAGTACACCCCGCTCGGCAGCGGCGCGCCGTCGCGGCCGTGACCGTCCCAGGTCAGCACCTTGTGGCCGGGGCCGAACTCCTCGCGCAGCACCGTGTCCACGCGGCGACCGCGCAGGTCGTAGACCTCCAGCGAGACCGTGGCGCGGGTGGGGATCGCGTAGCTGAACCGGGTCGAGCCCGCCGCCGGGTTGGGCGAGGGCGCCGCGAAGGAGACGCGGGTGATGCGGTCCCCGTCCTCGCCGGGTTCGACCGCGGTCGACAGGTCCTCGGGGCAGTCCGAACAGCCGGTGCGTTGGGGATCGTGGGCGTACATGGGCCAGGCCTCGCTCGCCATGTCGTTGGGCGGGCTGTTCACGTCGATCACGTGGAGCCAGCCGTAGCCGTCGAAGTAGACCACCTCCACGCTGCCGTCCAGGTCGATGTCCGCGGCGGCCGGTCCGGGCTGGATGGCCCAGTTCCCGTAGGCCGGCCAGTTCGGCAGTTCGACGGCGTTGTTGGTCCAGGCGTTGACGATGTGCGTCATCACGACGACCACGCCGCTGACCGTGGTGTCGTTGAAGCGTTCCACCGCCGGCGAGTTGTACCTCGCCCAGTGCACCGAGCCCAACGCGACCGGGAAGCTCGACAGATAGAGCCCGTCGCCGAACAGGGCGTGGAGCGCTTCGTTCTGGGTGGTGAAGATGAGCTCGGGTCCCAGGCCGGACCGGATGTTCGCCAGGGCCACGCTCGACAGGACCTCGCCGGTCCCGCTGTCCCAGGGGAAGGGCGACACGACGGCGCCGGTGTGGTCGAGGACGTGCAGCTCGCCGTCCTCGGTGGGTACGAAGATCTCCAGGTCGCCGTCCAGGTCGAGGTCGCCGAGGGTCGCGGCGTCCGAGGCGGCGTGGCCGGTGCCGACGATGAAGTCGTAGGCGCCCGCGGTCATCTCGGCGGCGAAGACGGCCGTGTTGCGGGCGAACACGACCTCGGCGACGCCGTCCTCGTCGATGTCGCCGATGGCCGCCGGCGCGACGAAGTCGATGTCTCCGCCGAAGCTCCACTCGGTGGCGTCGGCGGGCCGGACGCCCCGCCTGTTGCGGTAGCGCAGGTAGTTGCCCGACACGCAGACCACGGTGCGGTGGTACCCCCCGCCCAGGGCGCCGATGGAGACGTAGACGGGATCGCCGAGGTGGTTGATCAGTGACGGCCAGCCCGGCATCAGGTTGCCCTGGTGATCGTAGGCGTAGGCCGTGCCGTCGGAGGCGCCGGCGACCACCAGGGGATGTCCGTCGCCGTTCAGATCGCCGACGGCCACCGGGCCGGGAGCCAGGCCCGTGCCCGTGTCGACGGGCCAGCCGGCGACGAGCGTGCCGTCGTGATGATAGGCCGCGATGCTGTTCCCCGAGCTGTAGACGATCTCCAGATCGTCGTCGCCGTCCAGATCGACCAGGGCCGGCGGCGTGATGTTGTTCCCCAGGTATTCCGTGTCGAGGGGGAAGCCGGGCTCGTAGTTGGCCCAGCCGGGATCGTCCAGCCAGTCGGCGTCGAAGTACATGGTCTCGGTGGTGGACGTGGTCGAGAAATGGATCCAGACCACGGCCGGACGATAGCCGTCCGCCGGATTGAAGGCCAGGGTCACCGGGTCGATGGACGATGCGGGACGGAACTCGTCCTCGAAGCAGATGGGATCGGACCAGTCGCCCAGATCGGATTCCGAGGCCGTGTAGAGGCTGGTGGAACCGTTCCCCGAGCCCGCCATCATCCAGACGCCGGTGTAGAGCTGCTCACCGATGTCCCCGATCAGGTAGGGGCCGTCGGGCATGGAGACGGGGGGATCGAAGTTCGCGCCGGAGTCGTGCGAGACGAAGACCCGCGCGTCGTGAAAGGCCTTGGCCGCGCTGTCGATGTCCCGGCTGTAGCCGATGACGACGTCGTAGGTGTCGGCGCTCGCCTCGATGCGGGGATCGCGGTCCTCGTAGCCGTCGTCATGGGACGTCATGGCGACCCAGTAGTCCCAGTCGGCGATGCCGTTGCCAGCGTAGTTGTCGGCGTGGCGATAGCGCAGCGAGCCGTCGAATTCCCCGCTGGTCGAGTAGAAATACCAGGTCACGTGCAGGTTGCCGTTGAAGCCGTAGTCGATGTCGGGGGAACCGTAGTAGCGGTCGGTCACGAGCAGGGACGCGATCTGGTACGGCGTCTCGAAGGAGCTGCCCTGGTTGGTGCTGCGGGCGAACCAGATGTCCTGGCCGGTGCCGTCGTTGCCCTCGGCGACCGCGTAGAGATAGAACGGGGCCCAGGACAGGACGTCGGAGGCGAAGCGGGGGTTCTCGAAGTTGACCCCCGGCTCATCCATGACCGTCGTCTCGGCGGACCAGACGGGCGAGGCGCCGAGCGGCGAGCTGACCAGGCAGATGTCGTGGTAGCCGCCGTTTCCCGACCGGTGTCGCTGGTACATGACGTAGACCGCGTCGACGACGCCCTCGATCACCTTGAGCTGGGGCGTGTGGAAGGTCTCGTACTGGCCGGGGTCCTCGATCGTGCCCCAGTGTTCGAAATGCTCGCCGCCGTTGGTGGACCTCCTGACCTCGATCTCGTAGCCGGTCGATTCGTAGTAGATCGCCCAGGCGGCGTAGATGTCTCCGTTGGAGGCGATGTCCATGGTCGGATCACGGCCCACGTTCGCGACGGTGACATAGGCGTCGTCACCGCCGATGGCGTCGTACTCGAACTGGCGCTCGGCGGTCGGGGTGAACGGGGCGCGTTCGAACACGCCGGGCTCGCCGTCCGGGGTCCGAGCCCGGTCCGCGCCGAGGTCCGGCGCGTTGTCGTCGGGGAAGGCGCTGACGGGATCGACCACCGGGGGCGCCGCGGCGTCGCGGTCGGTGGGGGCGGCGGCGGCGGACAGGGCGGGGATCATGAGCAGGGTGATGAAAGCGATCAGCGGATATCGGATGGAGTTCGTGGGGATCATGATGGTTCTCCCTTCCATCGGCGATGTACTGTCCGTGCGACACGGCTGGTCGATGCGGGGCCTCGGCCAGCGAGGATGGAGGGAGTCTAGCAAATCGAATGTGATGATTCATAGTGGGATAAAAATGGGGCTGCGCGGAAGCCCCCCGCGCAGCCCGGGCCTCATCTCACCAGCGCATCCGCCCCGCTTCCAGTCGCTTCCATATCACCTGACCGGGACCGTCGGCCGATCAAGTCATGACCGTTCGGGTCGCTAGCGCACCAGCGTCGCTTTCGCGACATGACGCTCGCCGCCGGCCTCCAGACGGATCAGATATGCACCCGAAGGACAGGGCCGTCCCCGTCCATCCATCCCTTCCCAGATCACGGTGTGTCGCCCGGCATCCCGGACCTCCGAAGCCAGGATATCCACCTGACGTCCGGTCATGTCGTACACGCCGATTCGGACATGTGTGGGTTGTACGTTGCCAGCTTCAGTGAGACACTTTCCGCCTAAAACTAATAGACACATT